>NZ_JBSFHY010000071.1:0-25363 GCF_053597295.1 Streptomyces sp. NPDC001450 | reverse complement strand
ACGGCCCAGGCCCAGGCGCCGGCGGCCGGCGCGAAGTACAGGCCGGCGTATCCGGCGAGGCCGCAGACGCCCAGGAGCAGCACGATCGGTCCCTGTACCCGCCCGGCACGAGGACGTCCCGCAGGGTCCAGCCCGGTGCCGGTGCGACCGGCAGTGGTCCGGTGCCGACGTAGTCCAGCGCGGGATCGCGCACCAGGCCCGTGCCCAGGCCCTTGAGGTAGGCCTCCTTGCGGACCCAGGCCCGGGTGAACGCCGCCGGACGCTCGTGCGCGGGCAGCAGGGCCAGCTCGTCCCGCTCCGCCACGTGCAACGCGGACTGGGCGCTCAGCACCGCCTGCGCCGTGGCCAGCCCCTCCACGTCGACGCCGACCGGAGCGGCGGCGAGCGCCACCAGCACCAGGCCTCCGCTGTGCGACAGGGAGAAGTGCACCCCCGACGTCCTCAGCGCGGGCCGGCCGTGCGGTCCGCCGCAGCCCGCGCACGGTTCGCGCACCAGCGGCAGCGCGTCGGCCCGCATGCCCAGCAGAACGCTCAGGACGTTGCGCAGTGCCGCGTGCGCCACGACGTAGGCGTCCCGGTCCCGGGCGTGCCGGAACGCGCGGGCACGCGCCCGTTCCTCGGCGTCCAGCAGCTCCTGCGCACAGCGCAGCGCGTGTTCGTCCAGGGCACCGACCTGGGCCAGGTACAGCTCCAACGGCCCGTCGAGCGTCCGGGGCCGAGGTACGTGTGGCGGGCGCCGCAGACCCGACAGGTCCAGCACGGCCGGGCAGAGCCGGCCCGGCGGCGGGGCGTTGGCCGGGCGGGTCAGGAGCGGACCCTGGCGGCGCTCAGACATCTGCCCCGGCCGGCCGGCGGCGCAGGCTGAGCGGGCGCATGTCCGTCCAGATCACGTCGATGTGGTCCAGGCACTCCTGCCGGCCGCCCCGCCGGCCCTCCGGGTACCAGCCCGCGGGCAGCTCGCGGTCCGCGCGCCAGATCGAGTACTGCTCCTCGTCGTTGCGCACCACGAGGTACACCTCGTCGCTGTCCGGGCCGGCCTCCTCGCCGCCCGTACCGGTCGCCAGGTTGTCGTGCGTCACGGTGAACCTCCCGCAGATGATGGGCCGGCCGCAGGTCAGGGGCCGACGAAGTCAGCGTGCCCGCGGCCGCGCATCCGGGGCAGGGACGAACGCGCCGATCCGGTGGCGCGCGTTGCTGCCGGATCTTCTCTGGTGGCGGGTGGCCGTGCCGCGGGACGGTGCTGACCGGTCGCGGGGAGCCCGGCACCCGGAACACCCCCGGCGGCGCCCGCCGCCCGGCCGAGCCGCGCGATTCCCGCGCACCCCCTTTCCGGAAGGAGCCACGCGATGTCGGACGAGCACGCACCTGTCCTGCTGCCGGGCGGAGGCTGGCGGCTGTGGGAACAGTTCGCGCTGCGCGGCCCGGGCTTCCCCGCCGAGGGCGTCCTGCGCGTCGCCCCGCCCGGACTCGCCGAGGCCGCCGACAAGTTCGGCCCGGATGCCGACCTGTCCGGCACCGAGTGGCAGGCTTTCACCGAGGACCTCTCCGAGGCCGCCGTGCGCACCGCCCGCCACCTGCAGGAGATCGCCGCCCAGGCCCGCTTCCAGGCGGCTCTGGCCTGGCAGAACCCGGCCGTCCTGCGCACTGGCATCGCCCCGTTCCTGCGCTGGACCCCGACGGCGGAGAGCCGCAGCAGCATGCCCCGGCAGCGCGAGGAACTCGTCGCCCACTACTGGCAGCGGTTCTGCGTGAAGAACGACACCATCGGCTTCTTCGGCCCGGTCGGCTGGGGCCGCTGGGACCTGTCCACCCCGGATGCCGTCGCCGTCGACCCGGGGCAGGGCTTCCTCGCCGCGTCGGAGGTGTACTTCTCCGGCTGGGCGATCGACGCCCTCGCGAAGGTGCTGGCCGAGGACCGGGACCTGATGCGCTGGATACCGCCCCGCCGGGTGTCCTTCGTGCGCGGCGCGGACGGCGCGGTGCGGGTGCCGGGGCGGCCGGCCCAGCAGATCGGCGCCACCGAGCTGGCCGTTCTGGAGCTGTGCGACGGCACCCGATACCCGGACGCGATCGCCGACGCCCTGGGCATCCAACCGGGCGAAGCCTCCCGCATCGTGGGCGAACTGGTCTCCCGCCGCTGGGTGCACTGGAAACTGGAGGTCCCCGCCGCGACCCGTCCCGACCGCGCTCTGCGCCGCATCCTGGAGCGCGTACCCGACGAGGCGGCCCGCGAGCGGGCGCTCGCCAAGCTCGCCGTGCTGGAACGCGGCCGGGACGCGGTACGGGCCGCCGGTGCCGACGCCACCGCGCTGACCGCCGCGATCGGCGCCCTGGAGGCCGAGTTCGCCGCGCTCACCGACAGCGAGGCCCAGCGCGCCAAGGGCGAACGCACCGCGCCCTGCCGGGGATTGGTGTACTCCGACGCCCGCCGGGCGGCGACCGCCACGGCCGGTGCCGGACTCCTCGCCCAGCTGGAGCCGCTCCAGCTGTGCCTGACCGCCGCCCGCTGGATGACCAACCGCTTCGCAGACGCCGTCCGCACCCGCCTGCGCACCGTCCACGAGCGGCTGCACGCCGACGGCGCACCCGTGGACCTCGCCACCCTGTGGCTGCACACCCTGCCCTCTCCGCACCCGGACGCCGGCGACCTCATCGACGCCGCCCAGGCCGAGCTGCGTGCCAAGTGGACGAGGATCCTCGATCTCCCGCCGGGGGCGCGCCGGGTCCGGCTGTCCACGGCGGAGCTGGCCGAGCGGGTGCGGCGGGAGTTCGACGAACCGGGCGACGGCTGGTCGCTGGCCCGGTACATCAGCCCCGACGTCCTGGTGACGGCCGAGGACGACGAGGCCCTCGCGCGCGGAGACGTCGAACTGGTCCTGGGGGAGATGCACTGCGCGCTGAACACGATGGGCGCCTCCCTGTTCGTGTACCAGCACCCCGACCGGGACGAGCTCCTCGCCGAGACCACCCGCGACTTCCCCGGCCCGCGCCTGCTGCCCATGCTGCCGAAGGAACTGCCCCTGAAGTGGTCCTCGCGCAGCCGCCCCGCCCTGGACCGGCCCGAGGACCACTACGTCGCCCTCGTCGACCAGACCGGCGACCCGCACCGGCCCCGCACCGTGCTCGGCGCGGACGTCACCGTCGAGGACCGCGCCGGCCGGCTCACCGCCGTCCTGCCCGACGGCACGGCCTACGACCTCCTCGACGTGTACGCCAACACGCTCACCCAGCGCGTCATGGACCGCTTCACCCTGCGCCCGGAGGGCGAGCACACCCCGCGCATCACCGTCGACCGCATGACCGTGGCCCGCGAGACCTGGCAACTCCCCGTCTCCACAGTGGACTTCGCCGACGAGAAGGCGGAAGCCGCCCGCTTCGTCCGGGCCCGGCACTGGCAGCGCCGGCACGAGCTGCCCCGGTTCGTCTTCGTCGTCTCCCCGACCGAACCCCGCCCGTTCTACGTCGACTTCGACAGCCCCGTGTACGTCACCATCCTCGCCAAGGCGGCCCGCAGGCTCGCCCGCAAGGACCCCGGGGCCCGGCTGAAGGTCAGCGAGATGCTGCCCACCCCGGAACAGGCCTGGCTCACCGACGACGAGGGCCGCCGCTACACCTCCGAACTCCGGTTCGTGGCCGTCGACCAGACCGTCGTCGGCACGGGGGAGGCGTGATGCGAACCGTAGTCGACGACATCGACGCACACGCCCGGCGTCACCCGCGGCGGATCGCGCTCAGCACGCCTTCCGGTGACGTGACCTACGCCCAACTCGCAAAGCACATCGAGGAGACGGCCCGGATCCTGCGGGCCCACGGCGTCGGCCCGGAGACGGTGTGCGCCGTGGCCGTCGAGCACGGCACCCGGGCGGTGGCGGCCATGGCCGCGGTCCTGCGCTGCGGGGCGGCCTTCCTGACGCTCGACGTGGGGCAACCGCGCGACCGGCTGGCCGCGTTCACCCGCAGTGCGGGCGCCACCCTGCTCCTGACCACCTCCGAACTGGCCCCCGCCCTGGACCTGCGGATGCCGTCCGCCCTCCTCGGCCAACCGCACCCGCTGCCCCCGGACGACACACCGCCCGGCCCGGTCGACCCCCGCGCCCTCGCCTACGTCAGCCACACCTCGGGCAGCACCGGAGAACCCAGTGCCGTCATGGTCGAACACCGAAGCCTCGACGCCTACTTGCGCGACACGGCCTGCGCGTTCGGCCTCGGCCCGCACACGGTGGCCCTGCAGACGGCACCCCTCGGTTACGACGCCTCGATCCGGGACAGCTTCGTCCCGCTGCTCGCCGGCGCCCGGCTGGTGATCGTGGACCGGGCCCGGCTGCTGCGCCCCGAGGGGTTCGTCCGCGCGGTGCGCGAGTACGGCGTCACCGCCGTGCTGAGTACCACCCCCTCCTTCCTGTCCCACCTGTTCGGGCAGCAGGGTCTGGGCGACCCGCTGGCCGGCGTCGGACTGGTGGCGTCCAGCGGGGAGTCGCTGCGGCCCTTCCTCGCCGCGGGCGGCCGCTCCCTCGTGCCCGGCACGCTGGTCAACCAGTACGGCCCGACCGAGTGCACGATGACGACCACCCGGTACGCCGTCCCCGCCCAGCCCGACCCGTCCGCCGACCCGGTGGGCACGCCCCGCGCCGGAGCCGTGATCCGGGTCCTGGACGCCGACCTGGCGCCCGTGGCCGACGGAACCGTGGGCGAGGTGTACATCGGTGGAACCGGCCTGGCCCGTGGCTACGGCGGGCGGCCGGCCCGTACGGCGGAGTGCTTCGTACCCGACCCGTACGGTCCGCCCGGCGCCCGCCTCTACCGCACCGGCGACCTCGGCCGGTGGGGACCCGAGGGCCTGCACTATGCCGGCCGCACCGACCGGCAGGTGAAGATACGCGGCTACCGCGTCGACCCGGCGGAGATCGAGGGTGTGCTGCTGGCCCACCCGACGGTCACCGGAGCCGTGGTCACGCCCCATACCGACGACCGGGGACGCGGGTACCTCCTCGCTCATGTCACGGGCGAGCTGGCCGACACCACGGACACGGCGCTGCGCGCCCATCTCGCCCGTCTGCTGCCGCCGCACCTGATGCCCCGCCGCTTCGTACGACTCGACACGCTGCCCACCACGCGAGGGGGCAAGGCGGACCGCAGGCTCCTTGCCGACGCGAGGAGGGCCGGGAGAGTCGGGAGGGCCGGGAAACCCGGGCGAGTCGGGAGCACCGGATGACCGCCACCGACGTGCGCCAGGCTACGACCGTCCGACACCCCGGCCCCGCTGGGGTGTGTCCGGGTCCTGCCGAGGTGTGCCCCGGCCTGGCTGGGGTGCGCCCGGGTCCCGCAGAGGTGCCCTCGGGCCCCGCCGACCTCCACCCCGGCCCCGCCGACCTCCGCCCCGGCCCCGCCGACCTGCGCGCCGCCGCCGAGCGCATCGCCCCGTACGTCGTCCACACCCCGCTCCTGCCCGGCCCGGCGACGGCGATGGGTGGCCCGCAGCTGCTGCTGAAGGCCGAACACCTCCAGCCCGCCGGATCGTTCAAAGTGCGCGGCGCCGCCAACGCCGTCCTGGCCCTGGGCGCCGACCAGGTCGTCACCGGATCCTCCGGCAACCACGGCATCGCCCTGGCCCGCCTCGCCCGCACGCTCGGCATCCGGCTGACGGTGGTCATGGCGGCGGGCGCGGCTCCCGCGAAGGCCGCCGCCATCCGGGCGCTCGGCGCCCAGACCGTGCGGGTGGGCGGCGGAGTGGCCGAGCGGGAGGAACGCGCCCGCGCCCTGGCGAGCGAGCACGACGCCGTCCTCGTCCCCTCCTCCGACCACCCGCTGGTCGTCGCCGGACAGGGCACGGTCGGCGCCGAAGTGCTCGCCGACGCGCCCGACACCCGGACGGTCTACGTCCCGACGGGCGGCGGCGGACTCCTCGCCGGCGTCTGTCTCGCCGCCGACGGCCACCCGGTGCGCGTGGTCGGCGTCGAGCCCGCGGCCACCGCGCGCTACGCCCGTTCCCTGGCCGCGGGCCGTCCGGTCCAGCTGCCGCCCAGCACCACCGTGGCGGACGGGCTGCGCGGCCAGCGCCCCGGAACCGTCCCCTACCCGATCATCCGCGACCGCGTCGACGACCTGATCGCCGTCGGCGACGCCGAGATCCTCGCCGCCGCGGCCCTGCTGCGCCGGTACGGCATCGACGCCGAGCCCAGCGGGGCCGTGGCCCTGGCCGGTGCCCTGCGCGCCGGCCGCCGCGAACGCGCCGTGGCCGTCGTCTCCGGCGGCAACACGCCCGCCCGCCTGCACGACCTCCACCTCACCCACCCTCACTCCAAGGAGCACACGTCATGACCACGGACACCGCCACCAGCACCCTCGACCTGCTCGTCGGCATCTTCCGGGACGTCCTGGCCCTCGCCGACCTCACCGCCGACACCGACTTCTACGAGGCGGGCGGCGACTCGCTCACCGCCTTCCAGATCACCGGCCGCCTCCAGGAGGCACTGGGCGTGGACGTCCCGGTCTCCCTGGTCTTCGCCTACCCCACGCCCCGCGACCTGGCCGAGGTCGTGGACACGGACTACGGCGCCGCCTGAAGGCCTCCGGGGTGCGGTCGCAGGTCGCACCCCGTCAAGCGCACGGAAGGCAAGGACAGTCCACCCGCGTTCGCCAAGGAGAGCCCTGCCATGACCGAAGACCTCGTGCCGTCCCTCGGCCGCTGGCGGCTGTGGGAGCAGTTCGCACTGCGCGGGCCGGGCTTCCCCGCCGACGGCGTGCTGCGCCTCGCGCCGGCCGGACTGGCCCAGGCGGCCGACAAGTTCGCCGCCGGCGACACCCTGGACGGCGCCGGCTGGGCGGACTTCGCCCGCCTCTTCGCCGAGGGCGCCGTGGAGACCGCGCACACCCTGCAGAACATCGCCCGCACCCCCGCCTTCCGTGAGGCGGTCGCCTGGCAGAACCCGACCGTTCTGCGTACCGGTATCGCCCCGTTCCTGCGCTGGACCCCGACGGCGGAGAGCCGCAGCAGCATGCCCCGGCAGCGCGAGGAACTCGTCGCCCACTACTGGCAGCGGTTCTGCGTGAAGAACGACACCATCGGCTTCTTCGGCCCGGTCGGCTGGGGCCGCTGGGATCCGGCCGTGCCGGGCGTCGCGCTCGACACCGGGCACGGCCTGATCGCCGACTCGACCGTCTACTGGGCCAGTTGGGGCATCGACGCGCTGGCGAAGACCCTGGACGCCGAGCCCGCCCTGCGTGAGTGGATCGCACCCCGGCGCGTGCCCTTCGTCGCCCTGGACGGGGACCGGGTCCGGGTGCCGGGGCGGCGCCCGGTGACCCTGTCGGCCGAGGCCGCGGCCGTCCTGGCCCGCTGCGACGGCATCCGCCCGGCCCGGCGCATCGCCGCCGAACTGCCGGACACCGATGTGCCCACCGTCCTGGACGACCTGGTCGCCCGCCGCTGGGTGGTGTGGCGGCTGGAGGTCCCCGCCGACACCCACCCGGACCGCGCCCTGCGGTCCTGGCTCGAGTCCGTCGGGGCGCCCGAGCCGCGCCGCCGGGGCCTCGCGGCCCTGGACCGGCTTGCGGAGGGCCGCGCCCGGGTCGCGGCGGCCCGTGACGTCGACGAGCTGGTCGAGGCGATGACCGGCCTGGAGCGCACGTTCGTGGAGCTGACCGACACGCCCGCCGTGCGCGAGAAGTCCGCGTCGACCGCGCCGTGCCGGGCGCTGGTGTACTCCGACACACGCCGGGCCGCCACCGCCCGCATCGGCCCGGCCGTACTCGACGCCCTGCGCCCGCTGCGGCCCCTGATGGACAGCGCCGGCTGGCTCACCTCACGCCTCGCCGAGACGGTGACGGCCGAGGCGCACCGGGTGTACGCGCGCCTGGCCGCCGAGGGGCCGGTCGACCTCGCGTCCTTCTGGTTCGCGTGCCTGCCCGTGCTGCACGGCCCGGCGCGCACCGCGGCCACGGCACTCCAGCGGGAGTTCGCCGAGCGCTGGCAGCGCGTCCTCGCCGTGCCGGCCGGGGCCCGCCGCGTGGACGTACGACTGGCCGACATCGAAGCTCGGGTCAGGGAGGAGTTCGGGACGACCGGCGGCGGCTGGACGGCCGCGCGCTATCTCAGCCCGGACGTGATGCTGGCCGCCGACGGAGCGGAGTCGGTCGCGCGCGGCGACTTCACCCTCGTCCTCGGTGAACTCCACGTCGCCGCCAACACGTTGGGCGCCTCGCTCTTCACCCACCAGCACCCCGACGCGGACGAACTGCTCCGCCTCACCGACCGCGACCACCCCGGCCCGCGCCTCATGCCCCTGATCCCGAAGGAGCACCGCGCCCGCCTCTCGGCCAGGATCCGCCACACTCTCGTACGACCCCGGGACCACCAGGTGGCCCTGGCCGACTTCACGGCGGACCCGGCCCGGCCCCGCACCGTCCGCAGCGCCGATGCCACGGTCGAGGAGCGTGACGGCCGACTGGTCGTCCGGCTCCCGGACGGCTCGGAATTCCCGGCGGTGGACGTTTTCTCCCACGTCCTGACGACCCTGGCGATGGACCTGTTCCGGCTCCTCCCGGAGACGGGCCACTCGCCCCGGGTGAGCGTGGACCGCCTGGTGATCGCCCGGGAGACCTGGCGGGTGGCCGCCGGCCGGGCGGATTTCGCCGACGACAAGGACGAGGCCCGCCGTTTCGTCCGCGCCCGCCACTGGCGCACCGAACTCGGCCTGCCCCGGTTCGCGTTCGTCGTCTCCCCGACCGAGTCCCGGCCCTTCTACATCGACTTCGACAGCCCCGTCTACGTCACGATCCTCGCCAAGGCCCTGCGCCGCCTCGCCCGCAAGGACCCGGAGGGCACGGTCACGATCACCGAGATGCTGCCCACCCCGGAGCAGACCTGGCTCACCGACGACGAGGGCAGGCGCTACACCTCGGAGCTGAGGTTCGTCGCCTTCGACACCGAGCCCAGGCCGTAGTCTTCGATCATCTGCGCGAGCTGGGAGGTGTGCCTTCATGGCCGAGGAGCCGATCGACCTGATCCGCCTGGAGGGCGGGGGCAACAGCGTCATCCTCCGGATCACCGGGAAGGAGGCAGGCAAGCGTCCCGACGAACCCGAGGTGCTGGTCGGGGAGTTCCAGGTCGGCACACGCTTCGTGCGCGGCAGCCTCAAGACCTGGCTCTTCCCGGAGGATCTGCGCCGGTGGCAGCAGGCCCTGGACATGCTCGACGCGGGACAGGACATCGCATGGCGTGAAGGCACACGTGCCCCATGGCTGTTCATCGAACTGGACGAGGACGACGACCGGTGCCGAGTCACGATCAGGGACCACTCGATGTCCCTGACGACAGTGACAGTGAGCGTCCCGTTGACCGACACCTGGTTCGACGACGCGTACGACCGCCTCGACCTGATCTGGAAGACCTGGCGTCCGAAGGAAGAGTGAGCCAGGGTCAGACGACGGGCCGTGCGCGTCGGCCGCCTTACCAGGGCGTCTCGTCACACGGGGCAAGTTACCCGTGCTGCCGGGGCTGTACGGGTCCCGCGAACGGGGGCAGTTGCCGGAAGCGCTCGTCGAGAGTGACCGTCGGCGTGATGCGGTGCAGTGCGGCCCGTACCAGGGTGAGCGGGTGGCCGGGGAAGAGTGCGTCCCACTGCTCGTCGTCGGCGACGTGACACGGGAGTCCGCCGAACTGCCCGCCGGCGGCGTACGGGTGGGGACGGAAGTAGGCCTCCGGCCCCACCTGGGCCATCACCGTGGCCTCGCGCATACCCGTCATCGCGCCCTCCGCGGCCTGCAGCTTCAGGACCGTGCTGCACCCGGCCTTCGGGACCGTCCACGAGCCGAGGAACACCTGCCCCTGCGGTCCGCCCGGCCGGGGCACCTTCACCAGCTGACGGACCGCCGGAACGCCGTGCACGGTGCCGGGCACCGCCTCGATGAGCGTGCCCCCGGCCTGGCCCACGCCCGCCGCGAGCCCGGTCCGCAGGCGGTCGAACTCGTGCAGCGGGGCGGGCAGATCGGGGACGAGGGGAAAGAAGTGGACCGACAGGACGAGTCCCGCCGCGTCCGTCCACACGCCGGGCTCACACTCGGTGAAGCCGGTCAGGTCCAGGCCGGTGATCGGAGTCATGGTGATCATCATGCCGGGTGCGGACGTCTCGCCGACGGCCGGGGCTCAGTGGTCCTCCTCCCCGCCGAAGGCCTCGAAGTTCGCGAACTCGACCGGGTCGTCGTCCTCGTCCAGGACACACAGGCCGGCCGTGCCGAACCGCCCACGCTGCCAGGCCAGCAGAGTGTCGATCAGCCCCTGCTCCAGCGGCGGCCCCTGGTCCGCGTGCCGGGGCCAGAACACGAGCGGCCAGTCGTCGGGCCGGTCGCCCTCGGTGAGCCAGCCCAGGTAGTCGCCGTCGATGGAGTCGGCGAACGGCAGGAAGCCACCGGGCGCCGGGAAGGTGGCGAGGGGATACCACTGCGGGTGGCCGGACTTCAGCGACTCGTAGGCCTCGAGCGTCTGGTCCACGAAGGCGGTGAAGCGCGGGGCCGTCGTGCGCAGCGGCTCCGGGAAGCGCAGCCAGCCGCTCCAGCATCCGCTGCCGTACGTCTCCATCAGCCGCACGTACTCCCCGGGCAGGGCCGTGCCCAACTGCTCGGACAGCTCCTCCCAGGTGCCGTCGCCGAGGTGTGGCCCGGCCGGTGGCGGAGTCAGCAGGCGCAGCGCGTCCAGTCCCGTGCCGGTCTCCAGGGCGACCCGGCGCTCCGCCTCGGTCAGCCGGGGTGGGACGGGGGCGGGCGGGGTCCACGGTTCGGCGGTGCCGAGGAAGGCGGTGCGCGCGATGGTGCCGGGCAGGGGACCCATCAACGGGCCCGGCGGGGAGGGGAGTTCCCAGGTGTCGCGGACGGTGTGACGGAGATATTCGGTGAGCGTGAGGTCGTACCGGTGCCAGGGGAGCAGGCCGCTGCCGGGCACGGGCCCCTGGTGGGTGACGACCACCGTCCACTCGTCGGGGTCGTCGGACACCGAGGTGTCCCAGAACAGCGTGTCGCTGCCCCGGCTGCAGCCCCAGGCGAGCAGGCCGCCCGGCTCGGGGTGCAGCAACGGCCGCTCGCCCGCCGGGACTCCACGCGCGTCGATCCGGGCCTCCCGGTGCGTGGCCCGCAGCCACTGGCCGTAGTCGAACCTGCCCGGCTGCACGCACGGCACATGGATCCAGAGGAACTGCCCGAAGTCCACCGGCCCGTACCGGTCGGCCAGCAGCTTGTAGTCGGTGGGCAGCCGTGTCCCCAGCCACTCCTCCAAAGCATCCCAGTCGATGGGGACGGGGGCGGGCGGGTGTTCGGCGTCCGGCTCGGCGAACTCGGCCAGGTCCACGGTCACGTGCGTCCTCCGGGGTGATCATCGGATGGGCGGGATTCTGCCACCGGCGGTCACCACCGACGGTCACCCCCTGCGGTCAGCAGCTCTCACCGACCCCACCCGCAGGCCGAATTCGCGCCGATTCGAACCGTTCGGTTTCTGGGCGGACTTCGTGCCCTGGCACACCAACCGGGAGGACGCCCAGGCCCCCGGCGTCCGGGCCCTCGCGCTCGGGGTGGGGGCCGCCTCCTGCTGAAGGGCGGTGCCGCCGCCGGCGGGGCGACACGGAGCGCTGGTTAGTCTTGGGGCGTGCCGCATGTGGAAATCGTTCAGCTGCTGTTCTCGCCGGTGCACCGGTTCGAGGGCCGTCCGGGCGACGGACTGCCCGAGCTGCCGCCCGACGAACTCGTGACGACCGCCGAGATCCGCGCGGGGCTGGGCATCGTCGGGGACCGGTACTTCAACCACCCCGCCCACCGCAACGCGTCGATCACCCTCATGGCCGTCGAACGCCTGCCACAGCGGGGCCCGGGCGAGGCCGACCTGCTGCGCACGCGTCGTAACGTCCTGCTGCGCGGCGTGGACATCGACGCCTACATCGGCTCGACGGTCTTCCTCGACTGCGGCACCGGGCCCATAGACCTGGAGGTACGCAGCGCCGCCCGGCCGTGCGCCTGGATGGACACCACACTGGGGCCCGGATCGCAGCGGGCGCTGCGCGGCGGCGGGGGAGTGCGCTGCCGGCCGCTGACCGACGGGATCCTGACCGTGGGACCCGCCGTGTTCGGGGTGCGGGCAGCGCAGGAGACGTAGGCGAACCAGGCACCGCAGATGAGTACGACGACTCAGGCGACGCCCTCCGGAGATCATGAAGGCTGAGGGCATGACCAGCCCCTCACCGATCGCCCAAGTCCCGTACCCCGCCCAGGCGCCGCAGCCCGCGCCGCCCCGGCCGCGCCGTCGGCTGCTCGTGGGCACGGTGGCGCTGATCCTCGTCGCCGCGTGCGCCATGGCCGCCGTCTGGTGGAGCAGGGGTGAGGAGAACGACCCGCTGGCGGGCCGCCCCCGGGTCACCGACACGCGCGCCGGACTGTCCTACGCCGTGCCGGAAGGCTGGAAGCACGACGCGGCCAAGGACAAGGACCTGGTCGACGCCTTCTCCTCGACGATGAGCAGGACCTCCGGCGCGGCCTCCGCGGGCGGCGGCACCGTGCTGGCCGGCCGGGCCGCGCAGGCCGTACCGCGCGCGGAACTGCGCCGGACGGCCGAGAGCGCCGCCCGCTCCAACGCCGAGTTCTTCTTCCCCGACCGGCCTGCCACCTTGGAGGAGTCGCACGCCACCGAGGTGGACGGCCGGCCCGCCCACACGGCCGTCCTGCGGATCCGGAACGGCGACGACGGCACCGCCCGCCTGGAGATGACCCTGGTGACCGTCGACGGCGAACGCACCGCCTTCCTCCTCGGAGTCACCATGGACGAGGCCGACACGCAGATCACGGCGGACATCCACGCGGTCGTCGCCGACGCCACCGTCGCCTGACGGCACCGGTCACCGGGGTCGGGAACCGGTGGTGACCACCTGCCCCTTGCCGGCACCGGTCCTGACCCAGGCCGCCTCACGGAGCAGCCGCAGGCCGTTGAGGCCGACGACGACCGTCGAGCCCGTCGTGGCCGAGGACACCGAGCGGCAGCGGCAGGGTCGCCGCGAGGTCCGGGACGACCAGGCCGGTGATGACACGGCGGCGATGGCGAGGTTCTGCACGACCGTGTCCTGCGGGGTGCCGGCCTGGCATGACAGCCGCGTGGGCCGAGGAGTCAGGATGCTGAGTACCTGCCTCACCCCAGGCTCGGCGGTGCCCAGTCGGCGTGGCGCAGGATGCCCCGGATCGCCGCCCGGGACGGGGCGAGTCGCAGGGCCGTGTTGCGCAGGGCGACGGCCGCGGGATGGGCCAGCTGCTGGCCCATCCGGCCGGCCTGCCGGGCCGCGCGGGCGACCGAGCGGGTGCGGGCCCGGCGTTCGGCGTCGTACCGGGCCAGTGCCGATGCGACCGTGGGGGCGTCGGCCAGCGCCGCGGCCAGCGTGGCGGCGTCCTCCAGGGCCTGGCAGGCACCCTGGCCGAGATGCGGGGTCATGGCGTGGGCCGCGTCGCCGAGGAACGCGATCCGGTCCGCGACCAAGGCCGGCAGGGGTGTCACCAACTCGTGGATGTCGTGGTGCAGTACGGCCTCGGGCCGGGTCGCCTCCAGGAGCGCCGGGATCGGTTCGTGCCAGCCGCCGAAGCGGTCGCGCAGCATGCCGAGCGGGTCCGTATGGCGCACACCGGGCGGGGAGTTGAGCACCGCGTGCCACTCGGCGCGCCCGTCGGCGAAGGCGATGTGGCCGAACTCCGCCCCCTGTCCCCAGGTCAGCTCGAAGTCGCTGCTCAGCTCCACCGGGCGCGCGGTGATGGCGCGCAGGACCGTCGACCCGCTGTACACGGGGCCGGGATGGTCCGGGAACACCTGGCCGCGCAGCCGGCTGCCCACGCCGTCCGCCGCGACGACCAGGTCCGCTGCAAGGACATCCACTCCGGTCGGCACCGCGATCCGGTCGGGGGCCGAGCGGTCGACCGACGGCACGGTGACGCCCACGTGCAGGCACTCCGGAGGCAGCGCCGCACGCAGCAGGCGGTGCAGCGTGGTGCGCGGGATGCCGACGATCGGCGTGCCCAGCTCGCGCGCGAGCGCGGTTCCGTCCATGCGTGCCAGCAGGCGGCCCGAGGGAGTGCGGGTGCCCCCGCTGTACTGCGGCCGGGCCGCCGCACGCACCGCCGCGCCCACGCCGAGGACGTCCAGTGCGCGCAGCCCGTTGGCGTGCAGGGAGATGCCCGCACCCGCGTCGGCCAGGACGCCGGCACGTTCGAGGACCGTCACCTCCCAGCCGATCCGGCGCAGTCCGATCGCCGCGGACAACCCTCCGATCCCGCCACCGACCACCACCGCGGTACCGCCCATGTCGGTCTCCTCCCCGTGCGCGGGTCTTCTACAGATGTAGAAAAAGCGTACTCGGGCCCTCTACGGCTGTAGAAGCGGGGGTGTAGAAAGAGGGGGTGTCCACCGATCGACGTACCCTCCTCGCCGACGCGGCCATCGGCGTGCTCGCCGACGCCGGCATGCGCGGACTGACACACCGCGCGGTGGACCGCGCGGCGAACCTGCCGCCCGGCACCACCTCCGCCTACTACCGCACCCGCCAGGCGCTGCTCACCGCACTGGTCCGACGCCTGGTGGCACTCGACCAGGCGGAGCTGCAGGAGATCGGGAGCAGGACACCGGCGATCCGGAACGCCGCCGAAGTGACGGCGGGTCTCCTGGCCTTCACCGGGCTTCGGCTCGCGGGAGAGGGGCGGCGGCGGTCCCTCGCGCGGTACGCGTGCGCCATCGAGAGCGTGCACCACCCCGAGCTGCGCGAGATCCTCGTGCCCCGCGAGAACCTGGCGCGGCAGGCCCTGCAGGACTTCCTGGCCGCGCAGGGCGTGGAGGATGCCGAGGAACGTACGGTCACCCTGCTGACCTGCGTGGACGGGCTGGTCTTCGACCGGCTGGTGAACGGCGGGGGCGTAACCGCGCCGGAGATCCACGGCCTCGTGGCAGCGGCCCTGCGCTGAGCCGTACGACGACCAGGGCGCGGTCTCCCCCAGAAACGGCCGTCTCTCTCAGCGGCAGTGGTCTCCCTCAGAAACAGAGGCAAGTCGTCGCGACCGTGGTCACCGCGGTCACGGCGGCACCGCCCGCACCGCGCGCAGCACCGCCCAGACGACCGAGATGAGCGGGACGGCGACGACGGCTCCGACGACCCCCGCGACGATGCTGCCCGCGATGACGGACACGGCGACGACGAGCGGGTGCAGCCGGACCGCCCAGCTCATCACCAGCGGGTGCAGCACATGCCCTTCGAGCTGGCCGATGACGACGATGAGCACCAGCACCGCCGCGGCCGTGAGCGGCCCGCGCCCGGCGAGGGCGACGATGGTGGCCACGCCGAGTGCGACCGGTGAACCCACCAGGGGCACGAACGTGGCGAAGAACTCCAGCAGCGTCAGCGGCAGCGCGAGCGGGACCCGCAGCACGAACAGGGCGATGCCGACGAGCACGGCGTTGGTGCCCGCCACGATGATGATGCCGCGCGTGTACCCGGCGAACGTCCGCCAGGCGGCGCTCCCCGCCCGGTCCCAGGCCGGCCGGGCAGGTCTCGGCAGCAGTTGGTCGCGCGCCCATCGCCACATGCGCTCGCCGGAGTGGATGAAGAAGGCGGAGGCGAACAGCGCGAGCGCGGCGCCCGTGATCACCTCGACGACTCTGCCCAGTCCCGACAGGGCGCTGCTGAGCAGGCTGGCCCGGTGCCCGGAGATGTAGTCGGTCACCTGGCGCTGCAGATCGGAGAGCCGGCCGGGGCTGAGCCGGAACGGCGGACGCTGCAGCCACTGCTCGATGCGGTGGATGCCGCCCCGGAACTCGCCGACGAGCCGGGCCGACTCGCCCGCCACCGCGTTGCCCACGAGCGCGAGCAGGCCGAGCAGGATCAGCAGGCTGCCGACGAGTGCGAGAGCGACGCTCAGCGGCCTGGGCAGGACGCGGTTGAGGAAGTCGGCGAGGGGGCGCAGGACCGAGGTGACGACGAGGGCGAGGAACAGCGCGACGGCGATGAGCTGGAAGCGGCCCAGGATGCTGAAGACGCCGTAGACGACGATGCCGACGAGGATGAGGCGCCAGGCGTAGGCGGCGGCGACCCGGAGCCACGGCACCGGGCGCCCGGCCGCCGGGATGTCGGGCTCCGGGCGGGTGGCCGCCGGGAGCCGCACCGAGTGCGCCGGCCGGCTCCCCAGCACCGCCCCGCCCGCCCGACGCCCTCTGCTCATTCGCCGACCCGCACCGCCCACCAGGTCTTCCGCCTCCGCTCCGCGCCCACGTCCTGACTGCCCGTCACATCCTGAGAACGGTAAGGGCAAGCCGGAGAAGGGGACAGCGCAACGCGCGGTAACGGGGACTTCACAACCCGTGGGCGCGCTCCACGGGCAGCAGCTCCCGGATGTCCGCCGGCAGCGCCCCGGCGATCCGCTCGGTCAGCTCCGGAGCCAGAGCGGCGTCCAGCACCTCCAGTACGGCCGCGGCGTCCCGCAGGGCCGTGTCCTCGTCGGTGCCGGCCCGGTCGGCGATCCGTCCGGCGAAGACGGTCAGCCCGAACCGCTCACCCGCGGTGCCCGAGTCGGCACCGGCCGCCGCGTCCGCCGCGAGCCGCATGTCGGCCGCCAGGTCCGGCGGCAGCTGAGCGGCCACATGACGGGCGAGCCCGGAGGGCAGCCGTTCCGAGAGGGTGCTCACCACGGCGTGCGTCGCCCGCTCGGCCGTCCCCCGGTCGGGCAGCTGGGCGAGTGCCTGCACCTTTCCGATGATCTCGTCGTGATGCATGAGGCCGGTTCCTTCCTCACGATGTCAGGGCCCGGCCGCGCTGGGACTCCGGGGAGCGTCGGGTGAAGGGGACGGCCACCCGGCATCACACGCGCATACGTCTCCAGCCACAGCAACTGCTGCTTCCAGGGCCGGCGCCGGCAGGCAGATCACGGCGAAGAAGACGCTGCCGTACCCGACCGGTGCGGCCGTCCGGTCCATGGTCGCCGATTGCTGTGCCATGGGATCACTTCCAGCACGGGGGCGGGTCTGTCCCGGGCCCGGCCCGTCCTTCCATCGTGCCGCCGGGACCCGGCCCGCGCATCCGCGCCTGCGGTGCCGGACAGGCCACCCGGAATGCGATCCGGATGGCGCAAGAGACCCGCCCGCGGCGAACGAAACGCCGCAGGGGTTCTTCCCGGCTCCCCCGAGAGGGACGAACATGCCATGTCATGGACATTTTGCTCGTGGCCAGCGCGTTCAACAGCCTCTCCCAGCGGCTGTACGCCGAACTCTCCGACCTGGGACACCGCGTGGACGTCGTACTCGCCACGCACGGCCCCGACCCGGTCTCCGCCGCCGTACACGAACGGCGCCCGGACCTGGTCGTCGCGCCGATGCTGAAGACAGCCCTGCCCGAGGACGTCTGGCGGGAGCACACCTGCCTCATCGTGCATCCGGGTCCGCCCGGGGACCGCGGCCCGTCCGCGCTCGACTGGGCCATCGCCGAGCAGGCGCCGCGCTGGGGCGTGACGGTGCTCCAGGCCGAGGCCGCCATGGACGCCGGGGACATCTGGGCGGCGGAGTCGTTCCCCGTGCCGTCCGTCGGCAAGAGCGACCTGTACCGCAACGAGGCGTCCGACGCCGCCGTGACCGCCGTCCTGCTCGCCGTACGCCGGTTCGCCGACGCCTCGTTCAAACCGCGCCCGCAGACCGGCGACCCCGACACGTCCCACGCGCCCGTCCACGTGGTGTGGCGCGACTTCTTCCGGCAGGAGCGGCGGCGCGTCGACTGGGCGCACGACAGCACCGAGACCGTGCTGCGCAAGCTCCGCGGCGCCGACTCGCAGCCGGGCGTCCTGGACGAACTCCTCGGCCACGAGGTGTTCCTGCACGGCGGGCACCCCGAGGACCGGCTGCGCGGCCGCCCCGGCGAACTGCTCGCGACCCGGGCGGGCGCGGTCTGCCGGGCCACTCGGGACGGTGCCGTGTGGATCCCGGAACTGCGCCCGCGCAAGAACTCCGGCGACCCGGCGCCCTTCCGCCGTCCCGCCGCCTCCGTGCTCGCCTCACTCGCCGGCACGCTCCGTCTCCCGGAGGCCCCGGTTCCGTTCGAACTGCCCTCGCGCCGCCACACCTGGACCGACATCCGCTACCGCCGGCGCGGCCACGTCGGCTTCCTCGGCTTCTCCTTCCCCGGCGGGGCGATGAGCACCGACCAGTGCCGCCGGCTGCTCGCCGCCTACCGGTACGCGCTCGCCCGCCCCACCTCCGTCCTGGTGCTCGGCGGCGCCCGCGACTTCTTCTCCAACGGCATCCACCTGAACGTCATCGAGGCCTCCGCCGACCCGGCCGAGGAGTCCTGGACCAACCTCACCGCCATGGACGACCTCGTCGAGGCCGTGCTGCGCACCACCGACCGGCTGGTGGTGGCCGCGCTCGGCGGCAACGCGGCCGCGGGCGGCGCCATGCTCGCCCTCGCCGCCGACCAGGTCTGGTGCCGTACCGGCGTCGTCCTCAACCCGCACTACCGGCGGATGGGCCTGTTCGGATCCGAGTTCTGGACGTACACGCTGCCGCGCCGCGCCGGAGCCGACACCGCCCACCGGCTGACTGACGAGGCGCTGCCGCTGAGCGCCGCGTCGGGCGAACGGCTCGGACTCGTGGACCGGCTGGTGCCCACCGGGCCGGGGGAGTTCGCCGCCGAGGTCGAGCGACTGGCCGCCGGCCTCGCCGCCGCCCCGGACCTCGGGCGACGCATCGCCGCCAAGGCCGCGGCACGCCACGCCGACGAGCAGGTACGGCCGCTCGCGGACTACCGGCGTGACGAACTCGCCCGCATGTACGCCATCTTCTTCGACCCCACGGCCCCGTACCACGCCCTGCGGTCGGCCTTCGTCCGCAAGCAGCCCACCGGCGACGCCCGCCCCCTGGCACCGGCCGTCGGAGCCCTCCGGTGAGCCCCGCACGGCCCCGGCTGCTCGTGGCGGGCGTCGGCAACATCTTCCTCGGGGACGACGCGTTCGGCCCCGAGGTGATCCGTGCCCTGGACCGGCGCCCGCTGCCGCCGGAGGTGCGGGTACGGGACTTCGGTATCCGCGGCATGGACCTCGCCTACGCGCTGCTGGACGGCTGCGCCACCGCCGTCCTGGTCGACGCGGCCCCGCGCGGGCACCGCCCCGGCACCCTCACCCTGATCGAGGCGGAGCCGCCCGACGGCACCGCCGTGCCCGAGGCACACGGCATGGACCCGCAGAAGGTGCTGGCCCTGGCCGCACACCTGGGCGACGAGCCGCTGCCCCGGGTCCTCGTCCTGGCCTGCGAGCCCGGAGTCCTGCCGGGCGGCGACGAGGACATCTCGCCGGAGATCAGCACACCGGTGCGGGAGGCGGTCGACCGGGCCGTGGACGCGCTGCACACCCTGGTCCCCGTACTGCTGGCCGACCCCGCCGCGCCCGCACCGCCGTTGGGCCGCCCGATGGAATCCGGACCCCCGCACGCGGCTGCGCTGCCCGGCCTCGCGGCCGACGGAGCCGAAGATCGGTGAGACCCCGGGCCGTACGGGACACGGCCGGGGCTCCGCCGCACGACTCCGAGGAGCTGCGCCCATGTGCCGGTCCGACGTCAAGCAGGCCGTCCTGGCGAAGAACGACGACCTGGCCGCGAGCCTGCGCGACGATCTGACGCGGCAGGGCGTCGCGGTGGTCAACCTGCTGTCCAGCCCGGGCAGCGGCAAGACCGAACTCCTCGGCCGGATCCTGGCCCGATCGGTGGAGCGCGGCGTTCCGGTCGCCGCGCTCACTGCCGACCTCGCGACCGAGAACGACGCCGTCCGGCTGGCGCGTTCGGGCGCCCCGGTCCAGCAACTGCTCACCGACGGACTGTGCCATCTGGAGGCCCGGCAGGTACGCGGGCGACTGGAAGGCTGGCTGCCGGCGGACACCGCGGTGCTCTTCGTGGAGAACGTCGGCAACCTCGTGTGCCCGGCGTCGTACGACCTCGGCGAGACCCTGCGGATCGTGCTGATGGCGGTGACCGAGGGCGAGGACAAACCGCTGAAGTACCCGACCGCGTTCGGCTCCGCCCACCTGGTCGTGGTCACCAAGACCGACCTGGCCGAGCCGGCCGGCTTCGACGAGATGGCCTTCCGGGCGAACGTCCAGCGGGTCAACCCGGGGGTGGAGATCGTACGGTCGTGCGCGCGCACCGGCGACGGCGTCGACACCCTCCTGGCCCACGCCCTCGCCGCCCGGCACGGTGCCCCGCCGCACCGGCCTCCGCTCGCCCCGCGTCCCCACGGTCACCACCACCCCGCCTCCGCTCCCGTCTCGTGACCGTGCCCGTCACCGGCCCGGTCCGCCGCCGGATCACCGTGCGCGGCACGGTGCAGGGGGTCGGCTTCCGGCCGTACGTGCACCGGCTGGCCGTCGATCTGGAGCTGGCCGGGTTCGTCAGCAACACCGCGAACGGCGTGCTCATCGAGGTCGAGGGCCCGGCGGGCGAAGTGGGCCGGTTCTTCGACCGGCTGACCGAGCAACCGCCCCCGCTGTCGGCTGTGACGGGGGTCGGCTGCGAGGACGTCCCCGCCACCGGCACCACCGGCCCGTTCACCATCCGCCCCACCGAGCAGTCGGCGGGCCGGACCCAGCTCCCGCCCGACACCGCGACCTGCGCCGACTGCCTGCGCGAGCTGGCCGATCCGGCCGACCGCCGGCACCGCCACCCCTTCATCACCTGCACCCACTGCGGCCCCCGCTTCACCATCGCCACGGGGATGCCGTACGACCGCGCCGCCACCACCATGGCCGGCTTCCCGATGTGCCCCTCCTGCGCCCGGGAGTACGGCGCCCCCCTCGACCGGCGCTTCCACGCCCAGCCCATCGCCTGCCCCGACTGCGGCCCGCGGCTCCGCCTGATCCCGGCCGACGGAACCGGCGTCCGCCCGGCCCGGGACGCGGACGCGCTGGCCACGGCACGGGCGCTGCTGGCCGCGGGCCGGATCGTCGCGGTGAAGGGCGTGGGCGGCTACCACCTGGCCTGCGACGCCACCGACACCCGCGCCGTCGCCACCCTGCGCAGCCGCAAGGAACGCGGCGGCAAGGCCTTCGCCGTGATGTGCGCCGACCTCGACACGGCGGAGCGCGTCGCGGCCCTCTCCGACGCCGAACGGTCCGCACTCACCAGTGCCCGGCGCCCCATCGTCCTGCTGCGCAGACGCACCCCCGCGGACGGACTCCGCCTCGCCGACCAGGTCTGCCCCGGCAGTCCGCACGTGGGCGTGATGCTGCCCTACACCCCCGTGCACACCCTGCTGTTCGGGCTGCCCGGCGATCCACCCGGCCCCCGGGTGCTCGTCATGACCAGCGGCAACCGCTCCGGCGAGCCGATCGTCACCGACGACGCCGAGGCGCTGACCCGGCTGGCCGGACTCGCCGACGCCTGGCTCGCCCACGACCGGCCCATCGCCTCCCCGTGCGACGACTCCCTGCTGCGGGTGCGCCCCGACGGCACCGAACAGGTGCTCCGGCGCTCCCGCGGTTACGTCCCCCGCCCGCTGCGCCTCCCGCTCCCGGTCCGTCCCACACTCGCGGTCGGCGGCGACCTGAAGAACGCGCCCTGCCTGGGCGAGGGAGACCTCGCCTGGTTCGGGCCGCACATCGGCGACATGGGCGACCTGGCCACCCTCCAGGCGGCCGAGCGGGCCGAACGGCACCTCAGCCGCCTCACGGGAGTCCCCCCTCGGCTGGTGGCCGCCGACCGGCACCCCGGTTACCACTCGACGGGCTGGGCACGGACCCGATCATCCCAACTCGCCTTGCATGCGCCGACGCTGGTCCAGCACCACCACGCCCACATCGCCTCGGCGATGGCCGAACACGGCCTTGACGGCACCACACCCGTCATCGGGGTCGCCTTCGACGGCACCGGGTACGGCGACGACGGCACCGTGTGGGGCGGCGAGGTGCTGCTCTCCGACTACTCCGGCTACCAGCGCTTCGCCCACCTGACCCCGGCCCCGCTGCCCGGCGGGGACGCGGGCGTGGCCAACCCCTGCCGGCTGGCGCTGGCCCGGCTGTGGGCAGCGGGACTGCCGTGGGAGCGGGACCTGCCGAGTGCCGTCGCGCTCTCCGAGTCCGAACTCGCCGTACTCCAAAAGCAGTTGGACCTCCAGGTGGCATGTGTTCCGACGTCCAGTATGGGCCGCCTCTTCGACGCCGTGTCGTCTCTGGCGGGCGTGTGCCACCGCGCGGAGTACGAGGCGCAGGCCGCGCTGGAACTGGAGGCCGCGGCGACGGAGGCGTGGCACGCGGACGCCAGGGCGTACCGCTTCGGGTTCCGGACCCTCCCACCACCCCACGGAGTCCCGTCCGGTCAGCCTCTCGCCCGACTGAGCCGGGCGGGCAGGTGGGAGATCGAGCCCCCGCTGCAGGCCGTCCTCACCGACCTGCGGCGCGGCACCCCCGCCCCCGTGCTCGCGGCCCGATTCCACCGGGGCGTGGCCCGGGCCGTCACGGAGATCTGCCGACGGGCCCGCGGAACGACCGCCCTGACCACGGTCGCCCTCACCGGAGGCGTCTTCGCCAACGCCCTGCTGGAGGAGGAGTGTGCCGCCCTGCTGGCCGCGGACCGGTTCACGGTCCTCCGGCACGGCGAAGTACCCCCGAACGACGGCGGGTTGGCGCTCGGTCAGCTCATGGTCGCGGGAACAGCAACCCACCACGAGACGGAGTGACCCATGTGTCTGGCAGTGCCCGGCAAGGTCGTGGCCATCGACGACGGCGCCGACCCGCTCACCGGGCTGATCGACTTCGGCGGAGTGCAGAAGCAGGCGTGCCTGGAGTACCTGCCCGATGTGCGGGTGGGGGAGTACGTCATCGTCCACGTCGGGTTCGCCCTGCAGCGCCTGGACGAGGAGTCGGCCCGGGCGTCCCTGGAGCTGTTCCAGCAACTCGGTCTGCTGGAGGAGGAGTTCGGTGACGCCTGGGACCAGGCGGCCCGGCAGCAGAGCGGGAGTGAGGCCCAGTGAAGTACATCGACGAGTTCAACGACCCGGATCTGGCGCGCCGGTTGCTTGACGAGATCCGTGCCACCGTCACCCGCTCCTGGGCTCTGATGGAGGTCTGCGGCGGCCAGACCCACTCCATCATCCGTCACGGCATCGACCAACTCCTGCCGGACGAGGTGGAGTTGATCCATGGGCCGGGCTGCCCCGTGTGCGTCACGCCGCTCGACGTCATCGACAAGGCACTGGAGATCGCCGCCCGCCCGGACGTGATCTTCTGCTCCTTCGGCGACATGCTGCGGGTGCCCGGCACCGGCCGGGACCTGTTCCGGGTCAAGGGCGAGGGCGGTGACGTACGGGTGGTGTACTCGCCGCTCGACGCCCTCGACCTCGCCCGCAGGAACCCGGACCGGCAGGTCGTCTTCTTCGCGATCGGCTTCGAGACGACCGCCCCCGCCAACGCCATGGCCGTGCACCAGGCCCGCCGCCTCGGCGTGGACAACTTCAGCCTGCTGGTGTCCCACGTCCGGGTCCCCCCGGCGATCGACGCCATCATGTCGGCGCCCGCCTGCCGGGTGCAGGGCTTCCTCGCCGCCGGGCACGTGTGCAGCGTGATGGGCACCGCCGAGTACCCGGACCTGGCCGAGAAGCACCGGGTGCCGGTCGTCGTCACCGGCTTCGAACCGCTGGACATCCTCGAGGGCATCCGCCGCGCCGTCCACCAGCTGGAGCGCGGTGAGCACCGGGTGGAGAACGCCTACCCCCGGGCCGTACGCGAACAGGGCAACCCGGCGGCCCTGCGCATGATCGAGGAGGTGTTCGAGGTCACCGACCGCAACTGGCGCGGCATCGGCCGGATCCCGCTCAGCGGCTGGCGCCTGACCGACGCCTTCCGCGCCTACGACGCCGAGCACCGCTTCGACGTCGCCGGCATCCGCACCGAGGAGCCCGCCGCGTGCCGGGCCGGCGAGGTGCTGCAGGGCCTGATCAAGCCGACCGAGTGCGCCGCGTTCGGCACGACCTGCACCCCGCGCACCCCGCTGGGCGCCACCATGGTCTCCAGCGAGGGCGCCTGCGCCGCCTACTACCTGTACCGCCGGATGACCGACTCCCCGGCACGGCAGGGATCCCGTATCCCGCAGGAGGAGATGAACCCCGTTGGCTGACCTCGCCACCGAAGCGGCCGACGCGGCCGAAGCGACGGAAGCGGCCGTCGACCCCGCGAACTGGACCTGCCCCGCACCCCTGCGCGACCAGCCGGTCGTGGTCATGGGCCACGGCGGAGGCGGCGCCCTGTCCGCCGAGCTGATCGAGCAGGTCTTCGCGCCCGCGTACGGCAACCCCACCCTGGCCGCCCTCACCGACTCGGCCGTCCTCGACCTGGGCGGCGCCCGGCTGGCCTTCTCCACCGACTCCTACGTCGTGCGGCCGCTGTTCTTCCCCGGTGGCAGCCTGGGCGACCTCGCGGTCAACGGCACCGTCAACGACCTGGCCATGAGCGGCGCCCGCCCCGCCTACCTCTCCACGGCCTTCGTGTTGGAGGAGGGTGTGGAACTGGCCGTCGTCGGGCGGATCGCCCGCGCCATCGGGGCGGCGGCCGAGGCGGCGGGCGTCACCGTCGCCACGGGCGACACCAAGGTGGTCGAGTCCGGGCACGGCGACGGCGTCTACGTCACCACCGCAGGCGTCGGCCTCGTCCCCGACGGAGTCGACATCCGCCCGCAGCGCGCCCGGCCCGGCGACGCCGTCATCGTCAGCGGACCGATCGGCCTGCACGGTGTGGCCATCATGAGCGTGCGGGAGGGGCTGGAGTTCGGGGTCGAGATCGCCTCCGACACCGCGCCGCTGGCCGGCCTGGTGGCGGCCATGCTGGCGGTCACCAGGGACATCCACGTGCTGCGCGACCCCACCCGGGGCGGGCTCGGCACCTCGCTCAACGAGATCGCCCGCGCCTCCGGCACCGGCGTACGGCTGCGGGAGCGGGCCATCCCGGTCCCGGACGAGGTCGCGAACGCCTGCGGCTTCCTCGGCCTGGACCCGCTGTACGTCGCCAACGAGGGCCGGCTCGTCGCCTTCGTGCCCCCCCAGGAGGCCGAGGCCGTGCTCGCGGCGATGCGCGCCCATCCGCAGGGCACCGGCGCGACCCTCGTCGGCGAGTGCGTCGAGGAGCACCCGGGCATGGTCGTCGTCGCCACCGGGCTCGGCGGCACCCGGGTGGTGGACCTGCCGCTGGGGGAGCAGTTGCCCCGTATCTGCTGAGCAGCCCGGACAGCGGTCGACCCCGCCGGAGCCCGAGCTGGGTCCGAGGACGCCTTGCCGACGACCCGCAGGCCACCCTTGTCACGCAGCTGCACGATGTCGACACCGCCGGCCAGGTCCGCGTCCAGGAA
>NZ_JBSFHY010000070.1:22716-27364 GCF_053597295.1 Streptomyces sp. NPDC001450 | reverse complement strand
CCGCTACGAGAAGACCGCGACCATCTACCTGGCCGGGCTCCACATCGCGGGCATCTTCCTCTGGTCCGCTCGATGATCCAAACGAAAGCGCCTAGGTGTCCGCCCCAAGATCCAACCCAGTTAAACGGTTCCACCAACCAGGCCATCAAAGAGACACGCCCCAGCTCATAAGGCATCCGGGATAAGGCCTGCCGGGGCGTTGGCTGTCGTCGCCAGTGAGGTGCAGGACTTGGCGCCGCGGAGCCAGTTGTCCGGATTCGGGGCGGGCAGGCAGGCCACGTCCGTCATACCCGAGCGGTCGGCGCCGCGAAGGTGTTGCTCCCAGAGGCGTGGGCAGGCGATGGCGATCTCGGTGGTGTGCGCGGGCAGTGCTGTGCCGGGTCGCAGCCAGAGGCGGGCGAAGTACATCACCAGGTCTGCGGCGCCATCGGCCATTCCCTGGCGCTCGGCGAGTTCCCGGGTGCGGTTGCGGATGTCCGCGGGGACTTCGCCGGTGCCGATCATTGAAAGGGGAGCCAAGACCGGACGAAGCCCCGTCGACCGGGGCAGGACGGGCAGCAAGCATCACCTGATCACCGACGCCACGGGCATTCCGCTCGCCGCGACCCTGACCGGCGGCAACCGCAACGACGTCACCCAGCAAATCCCGCTCCTCCAGGCGGTACCGCCCGTGCGGGGCAAGCGCGGCCGGCCCGGCGCCGCCCTGATGTGGTGCTGGCCGACCGCGGCTACGACCATGACAAGTACCGCCGCCTGGTCTGGGACCTCGGCGTGAAGCCGCAGATCGCCCGCCGCGGCACCGAGCACGCCTCCGGTCTGGGCACCCAACGCTGGGTTGTAGAGCGAGCGTTCGCCCACCTGCACTGGTTCCGCCGCCTGCGCATCCGCTGGGAGATACGCGATGGCATCCACGAAGCCTCGCTTGCAGCATCATCTGCTGGCGGCGGCTGAAGAAGCTCCGGCCGTGTTAACCGTCGTTGTCCGGGGCGGCCCTGAAGCCGCGATCTTGGATCACCGGGAAGACTTGCTGTGTGGTGGTGATCCAGGCGTCGATGTCGGCATGAGACGACCTGATGGCGCTGATCAGCGCCTCGATCACGTCCAGCTTCGGCTTGCCGACGTTCAGGCTGAGCTCGTCCATCGACACCTCTTGGTATGACATGACCAGCTGCCACCAGAACCGCATGAGGAAGCGGCATTCCTGCGGGACACGGTCGTCTGCGAGGCGGTCATGAACGACCCTCTGGACGCGCCGCCGCTGCTCATCATCACGAAAGCCATTGTTGAGGTCAGTCAGGGTCACGTCCGGACAGTAGCAACCGCTCGTTCACGACCCCGGGCACGCCCTCAAGTACGCGTAGCGCATTCCGTTAGGGGTTCTAACTGATCATTTCAGAATGAGTTGAGCTGCGGGCCTTGTGTTCAATGATCTTGGTCGGCAGGGTGTCTGAGGTGCGCGCTGATCTTGTTCCTGACGACCTGTGGGAGCGGGTGGCTCCGCTGCTGCCGCCTGCTCCCGAGCGGCGCCGCCGCCATCCCGGACGGTTGCGTGTCCCCGACCGGGCTGCGCTCGCCGGTGTCATGTATGTGCTGCGGACCGGTGTTGCCTCGCGGGACGTTCCCGCAGAGAGTGTGGGCTGCTCCGGGGTGACGGCCTGGCGCCGGCTGCGGGACTGGACCGAGGCCGGTGTCTGGCCCCGCCTGCACGCCACTCTGCTGGGCGAGCTGCGTCGCGCCGACCTGCTGGACTTGGACGACTGTGCTGTGGACGGCTCGCACATCCGGGCGCTCAAAGAGGGGAGCACGTCGGTCCCTCACCGGTCGACCGGGCCCGCCCCGGCTCCAAGCACCACCTGATCGTCGACCGGCACGGAATCCCGCTCGCCGTCACGCTCACCGGCGGCAACCGGCACGACGTCACCCAGCTTCTGCCCCTGCCGGACGCGATTCCCCCGATCCGGGGCCTGAGGGGACGCCCTCGGCGCAAGCCTCGGCGACTGTGTGCCGACCGAGGCTATGACTTCGACAAGTACCGCCGCCTGCTGCAAGGTCCGCTGGGTAGTCGAGCGCGCCTTCGCCTGGCTTCACCAGTTCGAACGACTCCGCATCCGTTACGAAAGACGTGCTGACCTCCATCAGGGCCTGCTCGAACTGGCATGCAGCCTCATGTGCCTCCGCCGCCTGAGGTCCTCGTGGTGAAACGATCAGTCAGTCGCTCAGAATGCGCTCCCACAGCAGCCCGTCCTGCCAGCTTCCGTCGAGGAAGATCGAGGAGTGCGCGACGCCGTAGGGGCTGAACCCGTTGCGGCGCAGCACCCGTTGCGACGGCAGATTCTGCAGATTGGTGGACGCCTCGGCGCGGTGCAACCCGAGTTCGTCCGTCATCACCTGGAGTGCAAGCCCGAGGGCGTGGCCGGCGTGTCCTTGATTCTGGGCGACGCTGGCGATCCAGTATCCGACGGAGCCGCGGCGTAGGTGCGGCTGCGGCAGGATGCCTCCGACGGTCATCTGCCCGATCACCTGGTCATAAGCGAGTATCGCGCCTGGCCAGACCGTGCCGGCCTGGTAGCCGGCGAGCAGCTTGTCGATCCGCTCCGCCTGGCCCTCCGGGGTGAAGAAGTCGGCGGCTGGGCCGGTTCCCACGGCCGGAAAGCCTCGAAGTCCCGCACCCGATGCGCGGCTATCGGGGCGGCATCGGCGGGCTCGATCAGGCGGATCCTGGTGCTGTTGTGCATGGGCTGATCCTCGTCGCGGTGCGTCGGATGAGACCGGCCAGCCTATGCGGGCCGCAAGAGCCGACACTTCTGGCCAAGTGCTTCATTCTGAAATGATCAGTAAGTCGGCCCCGCGGGGCCGGTGGTCGCGGCCCGCGCGGCGGCTGCTGCGTCCAGCAGGGACCAGCCGTCGATCTCCACCACCCGCCGCTCCTCCGGCCGCCACCCGCGGGTCGACGCCACGTCGAGCAGGGCTCGGACGGCGCCGGGTTCGTGCAGGTTCAGGGAGGCACCCCGAACGTACCCCACGTCCCCAGAACCCAGGGGAGCCCCGCCCGGGACGTACCGGCCCGAGCCCTGGGTGAAGACGATGCGCAGTGGGCCGCCAGTGCCGGCTGGCTGCGGGTACAGCGTGAGGGTCTCGCAGCATGACCGGCCGCTGTCCGACACGCTGTGGCTGTGACGGAGCGTCCACAGATACGCGCGCCCGTCGGCAATCAGCCGACGGGCCTTCTTCGGATTGCGGGGCATGGAACCAGGGTACGCAGCCTGATCCACAAGCCCCTAGCGGTGGCCAGACCTCGATGAGACGAACAGGACGGTTGAACCGCGTGACGTCACTCGCGGCGAATTCCGCCCTCGGCCATCGACTGGTCGAACAGCTCGGGATCGCCGTCCTCCAGGCCCATATCCGTGCACACGACGCCAGCGTCCGCGAGCGGCTCCCGTGTGGACGGCCGTCCCGGGTACAAGCCATCCAGGCGCTCAAGTTGGGGTAGCGCACCCTCGATCCGGTCGAGGGCCGCCGACTGGCGTTCGTTCTCGGCGAGCGCGGCTTTGGTGTCCGCCAGCACGGCCATCAGCTTGTACTGCTCTGCTTCGGCAAGGAGCCGAGCGACTGCGGGCTCAAGGGCTTCGGTCATACCCGGTCAGCGACCGGCCCGCGCGAGGAGAACGCACCGATCGGCGTTTCCGGGTACGTGCCTCACCTGCCTGCATGGCCCAGCAGACGTCTGAACCTGCGTCGAGTCCCGTCTTGCCCTGAGTGGGGGGAGAGGCCGAGGCCTGACTGCCGCATCCGACGTCCGGGCGGTCGTTGCGCCCGTGAGATCGATGGGCATAAGTGGTTCACCGCCTCCGTACGTTGGCTGCTGGCAGAGACGGGGCTGCCCCGCGACTACACGGACGAGCGCGACAGGATCGCCTTCGCCTGGGAGACGCGTGTCCTGTTGAGCCCGACGGCCTCCGAGAAGGGGCTGACGGTTCTCGACGGCAAGCGCCCCGGCCTCGTGACGAGCGAGGAGGCACCGAAGGTGCCGCTCCTCGCCGTGCCAAACGAGGTGGCATCGGTCTTGAACGCCGCGCGTTCCAGTGGACTCTCCGATTACCCGCTGCAGCTCCGGCAGTTCCTGCAGGCGGTCAGGCACGGCGTGCCTGACCGCCACATTCTGGAGGAGTTGGAGCTTCTCCTCTCGTCCGACCGGACTGGCAGAGGGGCCTACAGGCGGCTGAGGGATGCTACGAGCGATCTCCGTGAAGAGGAAGCCGGCGAAGCGTTGTAGCCGACGCCCAATCGTCCTGGCCCGTGCCGACGGTGTCGTACGGCCCCGTCCCGGGATCCCCTGTTGCCAGTGCCCCCTGGCATGGTTCTGATCATGTTCGACGGACTTCATGACATCGACTGGGTGTCGATGGAGCACGCGTACGGCTCGGCCGGGGAGGTACCGACTCGCCAGCGACCCTGACCCGGACGTGCGCCTGGCCGCGATCCCCGGGCTCGGGCTCTTCCTCGACGACGCCGACCGGGCCGCCGCCATGCTGCGCGAGCGGCTGGCCGCCGAGCAAGGTATCGCGGCGCGGCTGCGGATCCTGGAGGCCGCGGCCACCCTGGCACTGCGCCTGCCAGCGGCCTCGCAACAGGTGATGGACTGGCT
>NZ_JBSFHY010000070.1:0-22618 GCF_053597295.1 Streptomyces sp. NPDC001450 | reverse complement strand
CTCGCCGGACTCGCCGGACTCGCCGGACTCGCCGGACTCGCCGGACTCGCCGGACTCGCCGGACTCGCCGGACTCGCCGGACTCGCCGGACTCGCCGGACTCGCCGCCGACCCGGCCCAGGACCCGGCGACCCGGCTCGCGGCCCTGGTCCAGCGGGCCCGCTGCGCCCCGGACGAGATTGGCGAGGACGTCGTACCAGCCGCCGTCGGCCTGCTGCGCGAGACCGCCCGCACCATACCCGTGCGGCGGATCGCACCGGCCCCCGTCCGCCCGGCGGCACCCACGGACAAAGCTGCGCCCCAGATCCTCGCCGCCTCCGAGGATCTCGACCGGCACACGCGCACACGGCGCAGCAGGCGGGGGACGCCGGCTGGCAGCGGGCGGGCTCCTCCGCGTTGTGCGCACCGACCACGGCCCTGCTGCGTACATTCCACGACCTGGGAGCCCGGGTGCCTGAATGCACCGCGGTGCTGACCGAACAGCTGAACAGCCCCGACCCCGGCTCGCGCCTGGACGCGGTCCGTATGAGCGGGGAGCTGATGCGGACCTGGCGCGGGGACCACACCCGGCTCCTCCTGCTGGTCACCGACCAATCACCACGGCCGACCAGGAGGTCGCCACAGAGGCCGCGGCCGTCCTGGAATCCTGCCACCCGATCGCCGCCCCGGCCCGGGAGGCACTCGCCGCGCACACCAACGCCCAACGCGCGGCACACGGCCCTCACGTATGGGCCGCACCAAATGCGCGCCTACGCAAAAGCCACCAGGAGGCCGTCCGGGCCTTGGCACGCCTCGGCGACGCACGCGCCCTGCCGAGTCTGCTGGCCGCGCCGGACAGCGACGTCGATGCCTGGCGCGCGATCCAGGTCGCAGGACATCTGCCGCAGGCGGCCGACCAGTTGGTGCCCCGGCTTGGTCGACCACCTGCGCCGGATCGACCTCTCCCAGCAGTGGACCGAGATGAGCGCCAACGCGATCCTCTCCGCCCTGGCCGCGCTGGGCGACCCGGCCGCGGTTTCCAGCGGTTGTGGACACCCTCGGCGCCGCCGTGCGCCATGAGCAGCACGGCGTCACGCGATCAGCCCTGAAGGCACTAGGGGCGTTCGGCCCGGCGGCAGCTGGCGCACGGGACACGATCCGGTCGCTGACCACCGCCACCGACGCGCAATACGGCCTGCCGCCGTCGCCGCGCTGTGGGCCGCCGGCGGTGACCTGGCCGAGGTCATGCCGCTTCTGCTCGGCCTCCTCGACGACCGCATCACCTTCCGGATCGGTGACGCGGCTGATCTGCTCGGCGAGATAGGCCCGCCCGCCTCCGTCGCACTGCCGCGCCTGCGAGACCTTCTGACGCATGACTACGAATGGGTTCGGGTGCATTGCGCGGCCGCGCTCTGGGAGCTCGGCGGCGAGGCAGGCACCAGCCGCCCTGGACGCCCTGCTGCAGGCCATGGCCCAGAACTCCGCGACGGCCAACCACGTCGTGGCCTGCCTGGACCGCATGGGCCCCCTCGCGGCACCGGCCCTGCCCCTGCTCCGCGAGCAACTGGCCCTGCCCCGCTGCGGCGGCAGGTTCCAGAGCGTCGACCACGACGAGGAACTCCAGCGGGTCGGCCGTACCCTCATCGCCCTGCTCGATCCTCAGGTGCCGGCAGCACCCGCTCCGCGAACAGCCTGAGCTGCGCGCCACCCCTCCGCCACCGGCTCGTCGGACTCGGGGGATCGACGGCCCTGCGACACGGCCGGAGGCCGAACACCGCGCGGCCACGGTTGATCCCGAGGATTGCATGGAACACCATGTGCAGGGCGCTGGCCTGGCCAGTCAAAGGCATCGTGTTCGGGATATGAAAGACCTTCGAACCGACGTTGGTGGACCACCATGACGACTTTGTAGAGAGACCGGACTGATATGGCTGGCAAGAAGATGGTCTTGGGAGTTGTGATTGCGCTGGGGACGGTCGGCGCCTGCACGGCTCACGGGTCCGTCCCCGCTAGCAGTAAGCACCCTGTCAGCAGCAAGCGCCCGGCCGCGAGTAAGCACGCGGCTGTACAGGCGAGACCGAAGGCGAGTAAGTCGCCGAGCGCACCGCCGGTCAGAACCGACTTGCGCTTCAGCGGAGACATCAAGGGAACCGCTCGCGGGGCGCTGAAGGTACTTCACGGCAAGAGCGGGGCCCACTACGACTACACCGTGCCCGATGGCGCCACGCAGTGCGTGATGCCCGCTGATGACGGCGCCTGGGAGGCGCAGTTCACGGTGCGCATGAACGGCATCGACTGGGAGATCTCCATCGGAAACGGTGCCTCCTTCGGGTCTCCGAAGCCGGGCAAGCACTTTGCGGTGTACGACGCCGATACGAATGGCGCGTCGAACGTGCTGACGTTCGACGTTGCCTCGGACAAGGCTCCGAGCAGCGTCGTGCTCGGTAACGGGCTCGGGAAGTTCCAGTACGTCTACCACCTCCCTGACGACCACAACAAGGGCAGAGCGTTGGTCACGATCGACCACGGACTGACCTCCGGCACCCTGGATGCCCGGCTTGCACCTTGGGAGCAGGAGAACGACCAGGAGAAGCCGCTGTTCCACATCACCGGCCGCTGGGCCTGCAACCGTTAGGGGCTATTGCGAAAGTGCTGGTCACAGCCACTCGTCGAGGACTGCGACCGGCACTTTCGCCTCGTAGCGGACGGCAAACCTGTCGTACCTCGTGGCCACGGCCCGGTGCCGCTTGAGACGATCGAGCCCGCACTCGACGGCATGACGCTCGCGGTAATCGGTCTTGTCGAACCTCGGCGCGGCCGACCGTCCCGAGAGTCCAGCTTCTGACGGTTTCGGACGCGGTCCGCCGGGACCGGGACGGTCGTCCTGATCCCACCGGCGTCTTTGCCCATCTCCGGCCATCGGCTGGGCGAGATCGAGGAGATCGGCACGATGACCAGCGGCACCTCCCAGCCCTCCGCCGCCCGCACGGTGCTCCAGCGGTGGCTCACCGACGCTTCCCACACCCACCCCGTGCGGGTCATGGAAGCCGCCGCAGGGACGAACCCGGCTGTCCTCGTCGGGCTGGACGCCCTGGAGACGATGGCGGCACTCGACGCCACGGCCGCCGGCGACCCTCGCTGGCGCAGGAAGATCGCGGAATTCGTGCAGCTGACCTCGATGGGGCAACTCCTGGAGATGCGGACCGAGTTCGCCCTCGCCCTCGCCCTGGCCGATGCTGGGATCGGCTACGGACTCGGGGACACCAAGGTTGCGAACCCCGACTTCCTGCTCACCAGGTCCGGCGCCGTGTGCGCCGGGTCGAGGTGACCGCCCGGGCGCCGCAGAGCATCTACGAACTCGTCGAGCGCGTGGAAGCGGCCAGCGGCGGCCGGTTCGACGTGGACCTGGCCTTCGACCGCTATCCCAGCTGTCTGCAGCGGGAGGCCGCCGACAAGGCCGCGGCGGCCGTGCGCACCCAGGCCGATGCGCTCGGCGTGGGCAGTCCGGCCGTGGCCGAGGTCATCCGGGTCCAGGACCCGAAGAACGCGGGAGGCGTGGAGATAACCGTCCAGGTCTGTCCGGGAAACGGCGCGGTGCGCTGGGAAGTCACCGCCGGGATACTCGACGGCCCACTGGGCGCGGCCGAGTACGCCGCGTTCGAAGCCGGCCGCGGCGCGCAGAAGGCGGCTCAGGGCCGCTCCCTGGACGGCGCACCGGTGCTCCTCGCCGTCGACGTTTCCCGCTACGGAGCCGCCTGGATGCGCCCCGGCACCGTGTGGGCCGCGCGACTCGCCGCCCGTGAGTACTTCACGCCCGACTACCCCTTCGCTGGGCTGGCCGTCATGCGCCAGAGCCTGGAGCAGCGGGCCTGATCGACATCGGCGTCGGTCTCTCACCCCATCTGACGGCAGCTGACCGGCAGGTCCTTGAGGACCTGTGCACCACTCTCGGCTGGCCCTGCGAATAGCGGCCGGCCGAACGCACCCGCCAAGCGGATGCCTGACGGTGCGTCCGGCGGGCCTGCCCCGCGCGCGGGCACGATCGCGCCCGCGACTCCCAGAGCGGCGATGAGCCGGGCGACGGCCTCCGGCGGCCCGCTCAGCTGGACCTTGGTGTAGGAGGGGTCCGGGGTCTGCGACGGCTCGCTCATGACTGCTCCCATGGGTGCGGATCACTACGAGGAGACAAATCCCAAGCAAGCGGGGCAAGTTCGCGCTGCCCTGTTCAGCAGCACCCAGATGGGCCTGCGGCGTCGCTCGCGGCCCGCGCCTGGTCGTCAAGCTTGCCGTCGGGGTGTCACTGTTCGCCGAGGCCGGGTCGGCGTCCCGGTAGGGGACGACGGCGGCCTGCTGAGGGGGCGCCCCGGGCCCTTCGGGGGCGCCCCTTACGATGCCCTGACTGCGGCGCACGCCAGGTGCGTCGAGGGGGAGGGGATCCAGCTCATGATGAACAGACGTGGTCTGCACGGGGGTTGGCGAACGGGGGCGCTCCTGATCGCCGCCGTCATGGGCGCTCCGCTGCTGTCGGCCGCGCCCGCGGCGGCCGTGCACGGTGCGGTGCCCGGTGACTTCAACGGTGACGGTTACCGCGACGCCGTGCTGCCCGCGCCCGGGGCGAACATCGCCGGTAAGGCGGGAGCCGGTGCCGTGGTCGTTCTCTACGGAGGGAAGGCGGGACTGTCGACGTCCCGGCGGGCGACCATCACGCAGAACACCGCGGGTGTGCCGGGCACGGTCGAGTCGAACGACGGGTTCGGTGCCGCCACCGCGACGGCCGACCTGAACCGGGACGGTTACGCGGACTTGGTGGTCTCCGCGCCGTACGAGGACACCACGCGGGGCGAGGACGCCGGCACGGTGACGGTCCTGTGGGGCAGCAAGTCCGGGCTGACGTCCGGCACCGACTTGCCGGCGACCACTGCCGGCAAGTACTACGGCCTCGACGTGGCAGCGGCCAGCACGGGCCCCGGTGCGAAGACCGAGGTGTTCGTCGCAGGGTATGAGGGGGCGATGCGCTTCCTGGGGCCGTTCAGCCGCAGCGGCACATACGGCCCGGCCGATGAATACCAGCACACCGCTTCCGTCGGAAGCGTCACGCTGGGCGACTTCTCCCGCAGCGGCTTCCTGGACGAGGTGGTCGTCACCGTCCGGCTGAGCGACATCAGCGGGGGCGCGGTGTAGATCGACCCCGCGGTGGGGGGTGAGCAGCAGATGGGCAACGGGCTGATCGCGGCCACCGGGGACCTCAACGGCGACGGCTACGCCGATCTCGTGGTGGGGGATCCGGACGAGCCGGACCACGCCGGAGCCGACGGCGCGCTCGGCGGCCGGGTACTCCTCTGGTACGGCTCGGCCCACGGCATCGCGCGAGACGCGAAACCGGCCCAGCTCACCCAGGACACCCCCGGTGTCCCTGGCGCGAGCGAGAAGGAGGACAACTTCGGCGGCGCTCTCGCGGTGGCCGACCTGAACCGTGACGGGCTGGCGGACATCGTGGTCGGCTCGCCGCTGGAGGACACGGGCAAGAGAAACGCCGGGCAGGTGACGGTCATCCCCGGCCGCCGCACTGGGGCCCTGGGCAGCGGCGCCTACGCCTTCACCCAGAACACCGCCGGGATCCCAGGGGCTGACGAGGCCGAGGACTCCTTCGGCACCACCGTGGCCGTCGGCGACATCAACAAGGACGGCAAACCGGAACTCTTCATCAGCGCCGCGGAGGAGAACGACGCCACCGGCGCCGTCTGGGTGCTCCCGGGCGGCACCGACGGCCCCACCGCCAAGGGCAGCAGCATGATCACCGCCCCGTCCGTCGGCTTCCCGCAGAAGGACAGCACCCTCCTCGGCGGCAACGGACTCCTCGGAGTCATCTGAACGAGAGGCGACCGTCCCCGTCGAGCTCTCCCCCGTGGCGGCAGGCTGCCGCCACGGGGGCGGGGTGGTGCCTCCCGTTCTCGGGTACACCGAGTTATCGCGCGAGCATGCGACTCCCGCCCTCGCGTTGAACACCCTGCGGGATGATCAGCAACTGCCGCCCCGCCGAGCGCGGTTGGAACTCGCCGCCGAGGACGGACAGCTGGCCCGTCTCGACGATCAGGACTGACGGTTCCCAGGTGGCTGCCGCGCCCGACGAGCGGGCGAACGGACGGCAGCACCAGCCCGGTCCCAGGGGGCGCCAACCTCGCCATCAAAGCAGTGACCGAAGGTAGGTGCCGGTCATCGACGAGTATGTTGGGGCTCAGCCTGTTCGGATGGAGGCTCCGTAGCTGTCCTGCTGGCGCAGCACTCTCGCGTCCCGCGGGGGTGCTGGCCATGCCTGGATGAGGTAGTACTCGGTGACTTCCTCGGGGGCGAGGTCGCTGGCGGTGTCGCGGCCGCGGGCATGGATGCGGAGCCGGTAGTCGCCGGGTCCGGCGCAGGACAGGACCGGCAGTTCCTCGTCCAGGTCGTCCATCAGGCCGCGCACCATCAGCTCTCCGGACGCCGAGTGCAGGGACACTTCGACGATCTCTTCCCACACGGCCTCCCCGGGCTCGGGAGTGTCGGTGTGCAGGGTGATGGTGACGTCGACGTCCCCGGTGTGGATGCCGGTGTGGACGGTGGCGATGCCGTCCTGCACCTCGACCAGTCCGTTGTGGGTGCGGGGCAGATCGGGGCCGGCGGGACCGTCCACGTCGTTGATCTGGAACTGGTGGTACTGCACGGGCACGAGCCCGCGCCCGTGCTGAAAGGATCGGCTGGCCATGCGCGGAAGCCTATGCAGCGTGGCCCCTGCCCGCCTTCGGATGCTTGCGTGAACGCTGCCTGGCCGCCCCGTCGGGCGTCCCGCGCGCATGCAGTCCACCGGACCGTGACGCTGCGCCGGCGTAGCGGCCAGCGCGGGCGTCCCGACGCGACACCGTGCCGGGCCGTCAGGTGGGCGCCTCGTCGTGTGACTGAGCAGTTTCGGTGGCGAGCTGAGCAGCGCCAGGACAGGCGCTCACCCGCACGAGGGAGGACAGCGTTCATGGGGCGAAGACGGCAGGCTCTACAGGAGGCGGGGGAACAAGCGGCCGCCGAGAGATTGGGCAGACGAGACATGGACGACGAGCGCGGGCCCGTGGTCGCTTCCTGCACGCAGGCGGAGGCCTTCGAGGACGGCACGTTGACCGAGATCCCGCCTGTGGCGGTGTCGGCTGCTGGCATCGAGATGCCGCTGGAATCAGGATGCCGTCGGTGTCGGGGGCGTCGACTCCTTCGCTCAGCACGCGGACGCTGGCGAGCACGGCGCAGTCGTGGCTGGCGGCGGTGCTGCCCGGGGTGTGGGCGGAGAAGTGCTCGAACTCGCGGAAGATCTGCTGGCGTCGCCAGGGCGCCTGGTGGCAGTGCAGGGCCTCCTACGGCCCCGTCGTCTACAACCTGGACCTGGCCCAGGCAATCGAACGCGGCATCCTCGCCGACTACCAGCTCATCGTGCCGGAAGTCCACGACAGCATGCGGCCCGCCGGATCGACGACCAGGAGGCCTGCCTGGCCTATGTGGCCGTCACCCGCACCCGGCGCCGCCTCGACATCGGCGGCCTGTCCTGGATCAACGAGCATCCGGAAGGAGCGTCGGCCAGTCCCCAGCCACCGCAGTGATACACACGGCTTGGCCGGGTCCAGGACCGTGGCCCGCGGTGCTGGCTTCTTCCGAGGCGGCGGAACAGCAGACAAAGGGCCTGCCGCACCGTCCGCCGGTGCACCCCGTACTTCTCCGCCAAAGACCCTGCCGTCGCCGGGCGGACGGAGCAGCGCATTCACTCCAAAGAGGGCACGTCGCGGGAGCGTCAGCGGACCGTGCGGAACTCACGACGCCGGCCAGATACGACGTCACGATTTGTCGACTTCCAGGACCGACAGTGAACGCAGAACGACAGACTTATCGGCTCCTCGCCTGCATGCGGGACGACGTTACAAACCTGACGAAGGAAGGAGCGCCGCTGACCTGGGGTGATAGGACCTTTGCAGGACGTCCTTCAAGCCGGGCGGGTGCGTCAGGCGGGGTGTTCTACCGCAGTCGGCCAAACGCCTCGCGCAGAGAGGTGAAGCACGAGGGCCGCGATGTTCCAGGCATCGTCCTCGCCCCGGTGGTGACGGCCTTCGAGCCGCCGCCCGGCGATCTCCAGGGCCTGTGCCATACCAGGGCGCTTGCGCAGACCGTATGCCTCGGTGAAGACAGCCTTGGCGTTGGTGTGACGGCGTCCGAAGGGGTAGGGCGTCCGTGTGACCTGACACTGCCGCGTGAACTGGTGGCGGTCGTAGTCGCCCCAACTGACCCACGGCCGGGCGCCTGCGCGGTGCTCGGCCGCCAGTAGCCGGCACGCCTCGGCGAAGGTGACCCCTTGGTCGACCTCGTGTTGAGTGAGGCCGGTCAGCTCCGTGCAGAACCCGCTGACCGTGGACCGGGCGGGCCTCACCAGGATCCGGTGCCGGGCGAGGCGCTCGCCGGCGTCCAGGTCGATGACAGTCAGCCCGATCTCGATGATCTCGCTGACCTCGCCAGGCGGCTGGGAACCAGCCCAGCAGGTCGCTTCGACGTCCACGACGTTGACGAGGCCCTCGGCCCAGGAGCTGTCCATGGTGGGAAGCGTAGGCAGGCGCAGCGGCTGGGACACCTGGTTTTCGCGGCTGCAGAACGACCCAAGAACTCGCAGAGCATCTGGCATGGCCTCGCCAGGTGGAGCCAGATCAACTTCTTACGCCGTGGGGCCACTTCTGAGCCGTGCGATGGAGCTCAAAGAAGTGCTTACAAATAACCGTGAAAGCCTTTCTGCATTATAGATAGCGAAAAGCTGATATAGATGCGAGAGTTGCATTGATGCAGGTAAGATGGCGGCATGGGATTGAGCTTGGAGGAGTCGCTGCGGCTGACAGTGGCCGCGTTGATGCAGGTGACGGGTGACTCGCAGCGGTCGGTTGCGGGGGTGCTGGGACTGACGCAGACACAGGTGTCGCGCCGGCAGTCGGGCGCCATCTCCTGGAGCCTGCGCGACGTCGACGTCCTGGCCGAGCACTACGGCATCAGCGCGCTGGACCTGCTGGCGGGTCCGACCAGAGCGTGCGAGGCGCTGCCCACCGACAGGCGCCGTTCCGTCCGGACCGAAGCGAAGGGGACGAGCCGGTGAGCGACTTCGACGCGATCGACTCGCTGCTCGACGCCGTCGGCCCGGAGGCCGAACTCCCGCCCTGTCAGGTGCGCCGCGAGCTGCGGGAGCGGGCCCGGCTGTCCAAGGCGCAGGTGGCACGCGCGCTCGGCGTGAGCCCGTCAACCCTCAGCGGATGGGAAAGCGGCCGGGACCCGGCCGGCGAGATCCGCACCAAATACGCGTACCTGCTGGACGGGCTGAACACCAAGCTCGCCACCGAGACCGAGACCACGGCGGCGCCGGCTGCGGAGCAGCCCCTCACGTCACACACGGCCGCGACCGTCACTCCCTCGTCTTCGCCGGATCCCGGGCAGGACGAGGACGGGGATGACGTGGAGCTGCTCGTCGTACCCGAGCCGTGTGTGCTGTGCGGCCGTCCGGCCGGACAACGCGTGGCGGGGTTCGCTCAGCACCTGGCCCCGGCCGACTGCCAGCCCACCGCCACCAAAGTCCCCGCTGCCGCGCCTGCCCCGCCAGCCGAACAGCCCACTGCGCAAACCCCGAAAGCGCCGCTGCGCACGACACGTCCGGCGCGTGCGACGGAGCGTTCCAAGGGCCCGGCCCGCCACGCGTTCCAGGAGCCGTCCGGCCCGGTCGACCTGATCCGCGAGGCCGTGCAGGGCGCGCTTGCCGAGCACGGGGGCGACGTCGACGCAGCCACGGCGGCGCTGTTGAAGCGGGCGATCCCGGACGCGATGCGACTGCTGGACGAGACCCGCAAGGGCGCCCGCTACGACGTGATCGCGCACCCCTGGATCCCCGACATCCTCAAGAAGCAGACCGCGCGCGGCGCCGACCAGATCTGGGAAGCCCGCCCCAAGTGGACCCGTCACGAACTCCCGCCCGGCCGGCATGAGGTGACCGCGCTCGACATCAACGGCGCCTATCTCTCCGCCCTCAAGACGCACCTCCCACTGGGTCAGCTCGAGCACTCCACCGGCCTGGCCCACGACCGCCGCCGCTCCGGAGTCCACCTGATCACCCCGCCTGAGTGGGAGCACGCGGCGGTGCTGCCCAACCCGATCGGCCAGAGGGACGAGCCCGGCCCGCTGTGGGTCACCGAGCCGACGCTGCGCCTCCTGCTGCGCCTGTCCGGCCCGAAGCACCAGCTGTGCGCGCCTCCTCAGATCCACGAGTCGTACACCTCCGGGGCCACGGAGAACCTGCTGGAGAAGTTCCGCATCGCGTTGAAGGACGCCCGCGACACGGCGATCGAGCAGGGCGATACGGTGACGCTGGAGTATGTGAAGGCGATGTACTCGAAGTTCGTCTCCACGATGGGGGAGTCGAACTACAACCGGGAGCTCTACCGTCCGGACTGGATGCACCTCATCCGCAGCCAGGCCTTCGCCAATCTGTGGCTCAAGGCGCTCAAGGCCCATGACGAAGGCCTGGCCGTCGTCCGGGCGATGGGCACCGACGAACTCCACGTCATCGGTGACTGGCGCCGTGTCTTCGCCGAAGGCCGAGGTGTTACCGAGGTCAAGGTCAAGGACACGTACACCGCCGGAACCGACGCCGGTGAGCACGCAGGCGAGGGGGAGTAGTGCCGGAGAAGAACATCGACTTCGGGAGGTTCGGCGCCCGGGGCATCAAGGGCAGCGACGCCGTCGCTCGCAAGCTCGACGAACTCGCGGGCGGCATCGCCACTCCCGTGACCGCCAAGCGCGGCTGGATGGCGCGCCTGCACTACCTGACGAAGTCGACCCAGGCCCTGAAAGCCGCGCAGGACGCCGGACTCACAGTGACCCACCGGACGCTGAAGGCCTGGCTGGAGGGCAAACGCCGCCCCTCCAAGGCCAACCTGGAACGCATCGACCAGGTGTACCGGGCGGTGCGCCGCCACAATGTCGCCCGTCATCTCCTCAGGCGCCTCAACCGCGACGGACGCGGTACTCGAGTGGAGATCCACCCGCTCAACCAGTCCCAGGTGCCGCAGCCGCTGCAGCGGGTGGTGGAGTACCGGACGATGAACGTGCGCCGCTGGGACCGCATCGTCGGCTCCTGGGCAGCCGGGGACCGTCGTGGCCTGGACGACGCGTGGCAGGACACGATCGTCGACCTCGGCTCGCAGTGGGGCCAGTACGAGTACGTCACCAACGTCGGCTTCGCCGCGTAGAGCCCTGGCCCGGAAGGTGGTCTTCGGCGCCTGCTGTGATGGCGTACGGTGGAGGACACCGACGCGGGGTGGAGCAGCTCGGTAGCTCGCTGGGCTCATAACCCAGAGGTCGCAGGTTCAAATCCTGTCCCCGCTACTGCCGAAGAGACCCGGATCTACACGATCCGGGCTCTTTCGCGTTCCCGGCGCGAGCCCACGTCTGCCTCCTGCCCGGCAGGAGGCCCGGCCGTCCTTGCTGCCTGCTCGAGGTGATCGATCTCAGGCCGTTCTCGCTGGACTCTCTGTGGCGAACAGAGGAGTCGTCGGTGACGGTGCGCGGACCGCAGTGGCTGGCGTCTGCGCTCAGTGCAGGGTTGCCATGTGCGCGGTCCGCGCTGGGATCTCGCAGCGGGTACTGGTCTGTAAGCCGGTCTGCGCATACCTGTCACCGAGCCGCCGTGCTGTGCGGGACCTGCGCCGTGGTCCACCTGGCCACACGGCATGCCGCCCGCAGGCTTGGTTTCCGGATAACAGTGGTAGTTCTACCGTCCGGTCGGCGACATAGCACTGTGGCAGGGATTGGGCGCGTTTTTGGAATGTTTGGACGAGGCGGCCGTGCCCCATCGGGTGGGATAGTCGGGGCCGCCGGGTGCGGCTGAAGTCGGATGAGGCAGGGTGAACGGCATGGTGACCTTGGCCAGCCCGTCGGTGGGCACATCGGTACGCGCAGCCTCCGCGGCCCTGCTGGATCCGGCCGCGCTGTCTGTCTCGCTCCAGCTGATGGGCAGCCAGGCCCTGCTGTTCTACCGGCTTGACGAGGAAGAATGCGCACGCCGCGCCCGCGTCTCAGCGGCCCGCCTGGACAGTCTTCATGCGCTGCAGACTCTTCTGGAGCTGCCCGTCGATGAGCCCGTCGCGCTGGCGTCGCTGCCCGCACGGCTGCGTTCGGCGGTACGCCGCGGCTTCCGGCCGGTGCCGCCGAGCTCGACCGCCGTGAGGTCACCCGTCGCGCGGTGCGGCCGCACTGGGTCGACCGGGACCGGCTGCGCCGGTGGGCCGAACACGGCACGCCCCTGCAAGACCTTCTGCGGCTGCCCACGGCTCGCAAGACAGCCCTCCGCCGGGCCGCATGAAATCAAGGGGTCCCAGCGCAACGTAGCCGCCACCATCGCCCATGATCCACAACCAACGACGCAGATCACGGGGCGCGCGTGGCCCGCAGCGCGCCCCCGCCAACCAAGAGACACTGCGCCACGCCCCCTCCGTACGCGAGAATGAACGCGAGTCAGCCCCTCACGTATGCCGAGGAACCGCGCGATGACCGCCAGTCCCACCGCAACAGAACACACCGGGCGTCTGGTCCTGCGCACCGACCAACAGGAGGGCCTCGCCAACGCAATCCGCCACCTGCGCCGCCCGCGCACCCGCGGACACGCTGTCTCGGCCTGCGGCACCGGCAAGACCCTCTTCGCACTGCGCGTCGCCGAAGAACTTGGCGTGCGACACCTGGCGGTGGCAGTGCCCAGCCTGGACCTGGTCGCGCAGTGGGCGGCAGCGGCTCGCGCGGACGGCCGCCAGGAGCCGATGATCACGGTCTCCTCGCTGCGCGCCGAATCACACCCGCTCCTCGCCGAGGCCAAGGTCGACTCGGCCAACGCGGGGGAGTACCTGGCCTACTGGCTCGCCCGCCACCCCAAAGCAACGGTTTTCTTCACCTACGACTCGCTGTCCAAGATCGAAGAAGCCCAACACTCCGCGATCTTCCCCGCCCCCGTCTTCGGCCTGCTGATCGTGGACGAAGCGCACGCCACGGCTGGCACCTGGGAGAAGAACTGGACCGCGCTGCACGACAACGAACGCATCCCAGCCGAGCGCCGCCTCTACCTCACCGCCACCCCGTATGTGTGGGAAGCCCCACGCCTGACCGAGCCGCCCACCACCAGGGCGCAGCCCAAGCGCACCGCCGCCACAGCACCTGCCTGGGACGACCCGGCCCTGCTGGCCACCATGGAACAGCCGCAGATCTTCGGCCCCCGCCTGCACACCTACACCCACGCCGACGCCATCGATGACGGCGTCCTGGCCGACTACCAGCTCGTCGTCCCCACCGTCACCGACACTGAACTGCACACCGCGCTCACCGATCCGGATGCCGGGCCCACCGCGCGCCGCACCACCGCCCTGCACGTGGCCATCCTCAAAGCCATGCGCGAGCAGGACCTGCGGCACGTGTTCGTCTACTTCCAGCAGATCGCCGACGCCGCCGACTTTGCTCGCCAGTTCGCCCACACCCTGCGTACCCTCCCCGACGAACTGCGCCCCGACTGGGTGGACGACGTCGTCGTGCAGTCCATCGACGGCACCCACAGTCCCCGCCGGCGCGCCGACATCATTGCCCGCTTCACCGACGCCGACCGGGCCGTGCTGGCCAACGCCAAGGTCCTTGGCGAAGGGGTCGACCTGCCGGCCGTCGACGCCGTCGTCTTCGCCGACCGCACCGCCAGCGTCCGCCGCATCGTCCAGGCCCTGGGCCGCGCCCTGCGCAAACCACCCACCGTCACGACGAAGACGGCCAGCCTCGTTGTCCCCGCCTACATCCCGCCCGGTGCCGACCCCACCGACCTCCTCGGCACCCCCTACGAAGCCCTCTGGCTTGTCACCTCTGCCATGCGCCACCACGACCAGACCATCGCCGCCCGCGCCCCCCGGGCCAAGAACCAGCATCCCGCCCGCGACTCCCACACCTACATCACCCGCCGCTTCCGCTTCGACCACACCCTCGACCCCACCGCGATCGCCCGCGCCCTGGACCTGCTCGTCTGGCCCTCCCACGGCGCCGTCCTGTCCGCCCCCCGCCGCGCCGGCCTAGCCGCCGCCATCCGATACCAAAGCGAACACAGCCACCTGCGAGTGAGCGCCGACTACGAGGACGCTTACGGCTACCGGCTGGGGCAATTCATCACCGGCCAGCGCACCGCCTACCAGGCAGGCGCCCTCGATCCGGCATGGATCGCCGAGCTCGAGGATCTCGGCATGATCTGGGACGACCACGAGGCCACCTGGCAGGGCCACCTGGCCACCGTCGAGGCCTTCCACGCCGAACACGGCCACCTTGCCATCCCCACCCAACTACCCGGCGGCCAGTTCCTTGCCGACCAGCGCGCCCTGGCCCGAAAGGACCGCCTCACCCCCGACCGCGACAACCAGCTCACAGCCCTCGACCCAGACTGGAAACTCCCCTACGGCCCCGACTGGCATCGCAAGTACCATCTGCTGCGCCGCCACCTCGAAGCCGGCAACCACCCCAGCACGCTGCGCCGCGACACGGTCATCCATGGAGTGAAGGCGGGCGGCTGGCTGCACCGCCAGTTCACCAGCTGGCCCGACCTCGACCTCGGCCAGCGCGATCTGCTCGCCCGGCTCGCCCTCACCCCCGACCAGGGCCTGCCCACGGCGGCTGGGAAACCCGCCCCGCGACGGCGCACCTTCGCCCAGAGCCTACAGATCCTCGGCCTGTTCCTCGGGCGGTGGCAGCGCACCCCCGCCGCCCGCGAGTGGATCGAGGTCGACGGCGAACGCGTCATGATCGGCTCCTGGCTCGCCAAGACCCGCACCAAAGTCCAGGCTGGGCAACTCCCGCCTTGCCAGGCTCAGATGCTTGGTCAGCTGTTCGTCGAGCACGGCATCGAGACCGCCCTTCCCACGCCTGCCACCGGACCTGAGGACGGCTGAGGCCGGGCCGCCGAACCGAGTCCGACGGTCAGGTCCGATCCCTCATCTGCCACTGTCCTTGCGCAGGGGCCGGCGCGGGGAGGGCGGTGACGCAGAGCCGTACGCGCCACGTCACGAACAGCCAAGCACGAGAACCTGCTGATGAAGCCGGCATGCCAGTTTGTTGGACCCGCTCCTGGCGCTGGTCTGCGGGCCGTGGTCGGGGTGAAGGTGCGGGTCTTCCGCTGCGACTGGCAAGGCTGTGCCGTCAGCCTGCCGACGCCGTTCGCCGATGGCACCGCGGCCGAGCGGTTCGCCTGGGAGCAGGGGTGGCTGTGGACGTCCGGCGGCGCTGAGCAGCAGTTCTGCGGAGCGCGGGAGAGCGGTCAACGCGTCGGGTATTCGCAACAGATGACCGAGGAGCATGTTCCGGCGCTGCACCGTCTCACCCATTGCCGGCGCGGGTGCTTCGTGGGCTGCGTGTGCGGCTGGGCCGCGACCGGGTACCTGGAGCTGTCGGTGAGGACGGCGGCCGAGGTCCGAGCCGGATGGTCTCAACACGCCGCCATGGTCACGCCGCCCGGAGAGCTGGTTCTGTCCGCAGGGCCGCCGCGTCAGGGCGGGCGGGGAGGCCGGGCCGGGGGTGGGGTGGGGGTTGGCGGTGGTGAGTTGGTGGAGGCGGGTGTGCCAGCGGATGTGGAGGTGTTGGTGGTGGTCGTACCGGCGCGTGGTGATCGTTGTTGGCCAGCTCAGGGAGGCCGCTGTTGGTGGGCGGCGGGCGGTGCGGCGGGTCTGGGTGAGATCAGGGAGGGAGCGGATGTCGAGGGGCGGGTGGTGCCTGGGGTCGCGGGCGGCCTGCTGGTGGTGGGTGCAGGTCATGGCCCGGGGCGGGTCGGGTGCGGGGTGGACCCATGGGGGGCGGCTTTGTGCGGGCTGTGGTGAGTGGTGCAGGCCGTGCACGCCGGCAGCGGCTGTACCGCGGGCGGGACAGGCTGCCGGCGGGCGCAGGCGGTGCCCGCCGTGCCGATGGCGGCGGGCGGGGGCTGGTGGGGCAGGGCGCGGGCGGGGTGCGCGGGCGGGATGCGGGTGAAGTCGGGCAGGCGGCGGGCGGTTTGGGTGCTGGGGTGGATTTCGGTGGCGGGCGGGGCCGCAACGGTGCCGGTGGCGGTGATGTGCAGGCCGTCGAGGAGTTGGGCGGGGGAGGGGTGGTGGGCGGCGGCGGGGCGGGTGGGGTAAGAGGCTGCTGTCTTGCGGGGCAGCGGCCGTATGCGCAGTGTGCCGGGCGGGGTGGGCCACATGGTGCTGGCCGGCACCGCAGGGCGGCTTGCGGTGTGGGAGGTCACCGGCTGCCGGGCCGGGTGCGGCGGGTGGGGGTGCGGGGCCGGTAGTGCTCCTCGGCGAGGTGGTCCAGTGTGATGGAGTCCAGCAGGGCTTTGGTGATGCGTTCTTGGCCGTCGAGGATGGCTTCGATGGCGGCCTGGCGGATCAGGCGGGCCAGGCTGCCGATCCTGCCTGCGGTGTCCTGATCGACCCTGATGGCGCGCACACCGGTTTCGCCCCGACCGCCCGCCGGACGACGGCCCTGCACCTGGCGGTCCTCAAAGCGATGACCGAGCACGACCTCAAGCATGTGATCGTCTGCTTCCAGCAGGTCGCCGGCGCAGAGGGCTTCGCCCGCCAATTCGGTCACACCCTGCGCGCCCCCCACCGAACAGCGCCCCTCCTGGGGGAGCAGCCTGTCCGTCTCCTCGATCAACGGCAACCACACCCCCGACCAACGCGCGCGAACTCCTCGGCCACTTCGCGAACGCCAACCGCGCCGTGATCACCGACGCCCACGTCCTGGGCGAGGGCATCGACCTGCCGGCCGTCGGCGCCATCGTGTTCGCCTCCCGCGCCGAGAGCGTGCGACGGATCGTCCAGGCCCTGGGCCGCGCCCTGCGCAAACCCGCCACCGCCGACGTGAAAACCGCGAGCCTGATAATCCCCGCCTACGTCCCGCCCGGTGCCGACCACACCGGCCTCCTCGACACCCCCTGCGAAGCCCTCTGGCTGATCACCGCAGCACTGCGCCACCACGACCAGACCATCGCCGCCCGCGCCCCACGCAAGACCACCGCGCACCGTGTGGACGACACCATCCACTGCCTCCTCACCCACCGGTTCCGCTTCGACTTCACCCTCGACCCGGGCACGATTGCCCGCGCCATGGACCTGCTGGCCTGGCCCTCGGCTGGCGCGGTCCTGTCCGCACCCCGCCGCGCGGGCCTAGCCGCCGCCCTCCGCTGCCACACAGAACACGGCCGCCTGAAGGTCCCGGTCGACCACACCGACGCCTAGGGCTACGGCCTGGGAGCTTCATCGCCGGCCAGCGCACCGCCCACCGCCGAGGCACCCTTAACCCCGACTGGATCGCCGAACTCGACGAGCCCGGCATGATCTGGGACGAGCACGAAGCCGCCTTCGAAGGCAACATGACCCTCATCGAGACCTTCCACACCGAACACGGCCACCTCGCCATCCCCGCCCGACATCCCGGCGGCCAGTTCCTCGTCGACCAACGCGGCCTCGCACGCAAAGGCCAACTCCCAAAAGCCCGCCACGCACGCCTGACCGCCCTCGATCCCGACTGGCTTCTTCCGTACGGATCCGACTGGCACCGCAAGTACCACCTCCTGGCCCGCCACCTCCAGGACGGACACGATCCCGCAACCCTGCGCCGCGACACGGTGATCGACGGCGTGAGAGCCGGCACCTGGCTGCACCGCCAGCTCACCACCTGGAACACCCTCGCAGGCGGCCAACGCCACCTCCTGGCCCACCTCGGCCTCACCCCCACCACCCTGACCACGAAGAAAACCACCGCCCCCGCCACACCCAGCACTCCCCAGACCAGAAAACGCCGCTCCTTCGAACAGACAGCCACCCTGCTGCGCGCCTTCATCGAGCGGCACGCCTCACCGCCCTCGACCCCGACTGGCTTCGGGAGGGGATCGAGGTCGACGGGGAACGCGTCGTGATCGGCCCCTGGCTCTGCAAGATCCGCACCAGCCAGAAGAACGGCCAACTCTCCGACAGTGGAAGCCAGTTGATCCGGAGCATCCTCCGTTGCGAATCTGAGTGTGTTTGTCCTGGGTCTGTATGGGGTGTCCTCGGGCGGGGTGTGGGTGTTTGGGCTGGGGTGTTGTGCGTGCCGGGGGCGTCGGCGTGACGCGTTGCCTGGGTGGTGGGGTGCAGGGGTGCTGGACAGGTTGGTGCAGATTCCTGAACGGCGGGGCATTTTAGTGGCCTTGCTGTAAACGGGCTGGTATGTCTCTGAATTCTCGTGCATGCCCTGGTGGTTGGCGGATCGTGCCTGGTGGGGGAGGGGTTTTCGGGATGTCGATGCCGGGGGCCCGCACCTCGCCGCTCCAGCCCGCGCACCGAACCCCAGCCGCCCGGGCCCTGGACGCCCACCCGGCTCCGGGAACGGCCACTTCGCGACCCGCTACGGCGTCGGCGAGACCGTCAAACGCCCCGCGACCATCACCGAACGTGACCAGAGAGGTTGGGGAACAAGCTCACGAGGGCGCTGCGGCCCGGCCTCATCGTCCTCGGTGTGGTGTGGCTCAAGCTGGCCGGAAACAAGAGCTGACGGGTCGTCAAATACAAAATCTGGTCCCCGCCGTCACATTCCCGGGCGTCGCTCCGTCGTGGTGGTGAAGTCGCCGAGAGGGCGGTGAGACCACTGCGAAGGAGCCCGCCATGACGACCACCCGCATCTCCCGGATGCCCGACCCGAACGAGCTCGTGCCGGAGCTGGACGATGACAGCGCCGCCCTCTTCCGCGCCACCGGCAACCAATCGGTGCCGCGCACCACCATGAGCCTGGTGCATCTGCGTGCCGGGCAGATCGTGAACAACACCTATCTGACGATCCTGAACACCAATTTCCTGCGCAAGGCGGGCGTCTCGGAAGAACGCATTACGGCCGTCTCCTCCTGGCAGGACGCCCCGTACTTCACCGACGCCGAGCGTGCCGCCCTGGCCCTGGTGGAGGCGACGCTCCAGCCCGCCCCGGTCGGCAAGGAGCGGGTCAGCGACGAGCTGTACGCCGAGGTGGCCAGGCACTACGACGACAAGGCCCTGGCCACCCTGGCCATCGCGATCGGCCGGATCGGCTTCTTCATCGCCCTCGCCGTCATCGGCAAGCCCCAGCCCGTCGCCTCCCTCGCGCAGGAGCAGTGGGGCTGAGACCCGCCGCTACGCTGCGCGGTAAAGCCTCGGGATAAACGATGCCCGTGATGACCTGGAAACCGATCACGCGCATCGATGAAGAATTCGCGCACCGCGCTTTGTCGGAACCCGATACCGTAGTCGTGTGTCCTGTGGACAGGACATCGTGCCGGCACCGGGCGAAGGCTTTCAAAAATGCCTCGTGCCGTATGGCCGCTTTGGATTTCACGGTAGTGTGCCCGGCGCCTGCCGGAGAATTCCCCGATTTCCTGAGGGCATCGGACCCACCATCACAGGAGTCGCCCATGAGCATCACGGAAGTGGCCGCCGATGAGGCCGGCGGACTGCCCGGTATCCACGCCGGCCTCGGCGAGATCGCCGTGATCAAGCTCGGTGGCAGCACCATGGTCGACGACGAACTGCGCCGCCGCTTCGCCCGCGACGTGGTGTGCCTGCACGGAGCCGGGCTGCGCCCCGTCGTCGTCCATGGCGGCGGGCCGCAGATCAGCACCGAGCTCGAACGCCGGGACATCGCCTCCGAGTTCAGGAACGGCCTGCGGGTCACCTCCGAGGCCGCCATGCACGTCGTACGCATGGTGCTCACCGGCGTCGTCCAGCGCGAGCTCGTCGGCCTGATCAACGAGCACGAGCCGCTCGCCGTGGGCATATCCGGCGAGGACGCCGACATGCTCACCGCCGCGCGGCACAGGCCCGAGATCGACGGGCGACTCGTCGACATCGGCCGGGTGGGAGCGGTCGCCCACGTGGCCCCGCGTCTCATCGAGAGTCTGCTTGCCGAAGGCCTCATCCCGATCGTGTCCTCCATCGCCCGCAGCGCGGAGGACGCCCACGTCTACAACGTCAACGCCGACACCGTGGCGGCTGCCCTCGCCGCCGCGTTGCGGGCGTCGAAGCTTCTCCTGGTCAGCGATGTCGCGGGTCTGCACGCCAACTGGCCGCACACCGAGGAGATCTATGAGCGGCTCACGGCGAAGGAGGTGGAGGACCTGCTTCCTGACCTGTCCTCCGGGATGCTCCCCAAGATGCGCGGTTGCCTGGACGCCGTACGCAACGGAGTGCGCAGCGCCCACGTCGTCGACGGACGCGACCGCGGCGCCGTCCTCAAGGCCGTCCTCACCGACCGGCCCGTCGGCACGACCGTCCTGCCGGACATCCCGGCAGCGATGAGCTGACCGCGGCCGCGTGTATCGTCACCGTGGTGGACTGCTTCGCCATCGCCGTGAACCTGAACTCCGCCCCGGCCGCCGTCGGTCGTGCGGGCTGCGCCGACCGCCAGGCCGAGGATGGTATTTGATGACCGCTCCTGAGAACGCGCCGCTGGACTCCATGACGGCCGAACACGCCACTGTGCTGGACCAGTTGGCCCGCAAGCTCGGTGTCCGGGCCCCCGGCGCCATCGTGTTCGGCGAAGCCGTCGTGCGAGAGGGCGTCACCGTGATCCCCGTGGCGCGCGTCGGGTTCGGCTACGGCTTCAGCGGCAAGGCCCCCAAGGAGTCCGGTGCGGACGTCCCGGCCGGCGGCGGGGGAGAGGCGAGGCCGCTCGGTTTCCTCGAGATCAAAGAGGGCAGGGCCGTGTACAAGCCGATCCGCGATCCCTGGGTGCACGTCCTCGCCCCCCTGGCGGGCGGACTCCTGGCCGGGGCGGCCGGAGCGTTGGTCCTGCGCCACCTGGCGCGAGGCAGGCGACGCTGAGGTAATCGGCGATCGCCCGGCCGGTTCGACGACGGCGCAGGTTCCTCGTCAGCCCGCCTCCACCACGACCGCCGTGACCACGTGATCGCCCTCGGCGGCCCAACGCCCGTGCAGGCAGGCGAGTTCGGGCGGCGCCGGTACGAGGAGGCGGGCGGTGGAGGTGCCGTCCGGGGCGAGGCCGAGGGAGGCCTCCTGGAAGTTCAGCCAGCGGCGGGTGACGGGGTACCAGGCCTTGTGGAACGGACTCCTTGGCACTGCACAGGAGGTGGTCCCAGCAGGGCCCGGCCGCAGGCAGCCCGGCGAGGGCGGTGCGCTCCTCGGGGCGGGCGATGATGCCCGGAGTTCCGTCAGGGAGCGGGGCGTTGGGCTCGGCGTCGATGCCGAGGGCGGTGATGTGGCGGGCGTGGGCCACGGCCGCGGCGCGGTACCCGTGCAGTGGGTCATGCTGCCGACGACGCCGGACGGCCAGTTCGGGGCGCCCCGCTCGTCGGGCAGCAGCGGCGCGGGCGGCACGCCGAGCGCGGTGAGCGCGTCGTGGGCGCAGGCCCGCACACTGGTGAACTCGGCGCGGCGCTTGGGGCCGGCCCCGGCGATGACCGCCTCTTCCTGCGGGGACAGGGGGATGTCGAGCCGGTGGGTGAAGGTCTGGACGGCCCGCACGTCGGCGGGCAGGATCGATTCGATCACGAAGGGGTGCTCTCGCGTCGGGGCAGGACCTGCCGGGCCGTGCCGGCGCGCAGCCCGCTTGCGACCCCCGTCGTTCGATCAGCGTAGGCGGCACCGCGGACCCAACGTCTTCTTAAGCCCTCCGCTAGGCGCCGTATAGAAGGGCGGACGACGCTCGTTCCTTCTCCCTAGGAGAGGAGCAGGGATGTCCGACGACGCGAGCGAGGCCGGCGTGGCCGCGAAAGCGGGCCCGGTGGCCCTGGTGACCGGCGGGTCACGGGGGATAGGGCGGGCCATCGCGATACGGCTGGCGCGCGACGGGTTCGATGTGGCGTTGTGCTATCACTCCGATGAGGCCGCGGCCGACGTGACCGCCAAAGAGGTCCGCGATGCCGGGCGGCGGGTGCTGGTCCGGCGCGTCGACGTCGCCGACCGCGCCGGGGTGCGCGGCTTCGTCGCCGAGGTCGAGGCCGACTTCGGTCCCGTCGCGGCGGCCGTGGCATCCGCGGGCATCACTCGGGACCGGCCGCTCATGCTGATGTCCGACGACGAGTGGGACACGGTGCTGCGGACCAACCTCGACGGCACCGCCAATCTGCTGCGCGCCGTGGCCCGTCCGATGGCCCGGCGCGGAGCCGGGGCGATCGTCACCCTGTCGTCGGCCGCGGGCGTGGTCGGCGGCGCCGGGCAGGCCAACTATTCCGCGTCCAAGGCCGGGATCATCGCGCTCACCCAGGCGATGGCGAAGGAGTTCGCGCGGCTCGGCGTGCGCGCCAACGCCGTGGCCCCCGGCTTCATCGACACCGACATGGTCGCCTCGGTGTCCAAGAGCGCCGTCCTCGACCGCATACCGCTGCGCCGCTTCGGCACGCCCGAGGAGGTGGCGGGGATGGTCTCCTACCTGCTCTCGCCCGAGGCCGGATACGTCACGGGCCAGGTGTTCCGCGTCGACGGCGGAGTGGCCCTGTGAGCGGCGGCCTCCACCCGCGCGGCGGGTGGACCTGCAGTTCCGCAACTGGCAGTGGCTGTGCTTCGTGCTGGCCGCCCCGGTGGCCGTGTGGGGGGCCTGGCCCT
>NZ_JBSFHY010000069.1:0-28378 GCF_053597295.1 Streptomyces sp. NPDC001450 | reverse complement strand
CTCACACGCCTCCATCGACGCCGCGAACACCGGCGAGGCATCCCACAACTCCCGCCCCATACCAGCCCACTGCGCCCCCTGACCCGGAAACACGAACACCACCCGGTCACCACCACCGGCGACCGCACCCCGCACCACACCGGCACCGGTCACCTCACCAGAAGCCAACACCCCCAGCCCCCCAGCGAGTTCACCCCGCTCGGCGCCCAGCACCACGGCCCGGTTCTCGAACGCCGTACGCGTCGCAGCCAACGACCACGCCACATCCACCGACCGCACATCACCCGCAGCCGACTCCACAAACGACGCCAACCGACCCGCCTGACCGGCAAGACCCTCCCCACCACGACCCGACACCACCCACGGCACCACACCACCAGCCACCAACACCGGCGCCACACCACCACCACCGGACAAACCCTCCGGCACGGATGACACAACCGGCGCCTCCTCCAGCACCACATGCGCATTCGTCCCGCCCATCCCGAAGGCACTCACTCCGGCGATGAGGGGCGCGTCAGGGCGGGGCCAGGGACCGAGGGTGTCCTGCACCCTCAGGCGAAGGGCGCCAAGCGGGATACCGGGGTTGGGGGTCTCATAGTTGAGGCTGGGCGGAAGTTCGCGGTGCTGGAGCGCCAGTACCGTCTTGAGCAGGCCGGCGATTCCCGCCGCGCCTTCCAGGTGGCCCACGTTGGTCTTCACGGAGCCGACGCGCAGAGGCTCGTCGACGGCCCTTCCCTCGCCGAGAACGGCGCCGAGCGCGGCCGCCTCGACCGGGTCTCCGACCGGCGTCCCGGTCCCGTGGAGTTCGACGTACTGGATGTCGTGCGGAGCCGCCCCGGCCTTGTGCAGGGCGCGGCGGATGACGTCTTCCTGGGCGCGCGGGTCGGGGGCGGTGAGTGTGTCGCCGCCCCCGTCGTTGTTGACGGCGCTGCCGCGGATGACGGCGCGAATGGGGTCGCCGTCGGCGAGGGCCCGGTCGAGCGGCTTGAGTACGACGAGGCCGGCGCCCTCGCCCCGGACGTACCCGTTGGCGCGGGCGTCGAAGGTGTAGCAGCGGCCGTCCGGCGAGAGCGCGCCGAAACGGTGCGGGTACAGGCTGCTCTCCGGGGCGAGTTGAAGGTTGACACCGCCCGCGATGGCCATGTCGCTGTCGCCGCCGCGCAGGCTCTCGCAGGCGAGGTGGAGGGCGACGAGCGAGGACGACTGCGCCGAGTCGAGGGTGATGCTGGGGCCGCGCAGGCCGAGCAGATAGGAGAGCCTGTTGGCGACGAGGGCGCGGTGGGTGCCGGTGAAGGTCTGGTGGGTGACGCTGTCGGGACCGAGCCCGTGGAGCAGGGTGGCGTAGTCGTCGTGGGCTGCGCCGATGAACACGCCAGTGCTGCTGGAGCCGAGGTGCTCGGGGACGACGCCGGAGTCCTCCAGGGCCTCCCAGGCGAGTTCGAGGACGAGGCGTTGCTGGGGGTCCATGGTGTCGGCCTCGCGCGGCGAGATACCGAAGAAGCCTGCGTCGAAGCGGTCGACTTCGTCGAGGAATCCGCCCCAGCGGGGTGCGTCGTCTCCGGAGGTGTTCTCGGCGGACGCGCCGGCAAGCCGCAGACGGTCGGCGGGAGTCGGGCGCACGGCGCTGTCACCGTCGCGCAGCAGGCGCCAGAGGCCGTCGGGGTCCGGGGCGCCGGGCAGGCGGCAGGCCAGGCCGATGACGGCGATGGCATGCCGGGGCGCGGCATCGAGCCCGTACCGTGTGCGTTCTGACTCGCTCATTCCACTCCACCAGCTTGTCGGCCCAGCCCGGGTGGGCCGTATGGACCGTATGGACCGCAGACGTCGGGTACGGCGTGTGCGCGGCATGCGTACGGCGCACGGCGTAGGTGGCGGCCCGTACCACCCGGTCAGGGGTCGGGCAGCGGATCGCGGACCGCCGGGGCTCCCCACGCTAGGGGCGCACGGACTAGGGCGGCCCCTAGATTCATGCCGGGTCCAGCGGGTGCGGGGACCGTCCTGGGACGGTGTGTTTCGGGAAACGCCCAGATATGGCGCGAGGGAGGGCGCCGGGTGTTGCGCTGTTGCGGGTTCTCCCGCCTGAATGAACGCAACACCGCCCTGGGGTCGGCGGTGACGTGTCCGGGTCCGGGGTCGGCGTGCGCGACGGCGCCTTGGCCGGTCCGGAAAAGGCGGAGGGAATTCATGATGAACGCGGAACTCGCGGACATGCGCGATGCCTTGGTCAAGCTGCGCAGCAGCGTTGAGACGCTGCGGCTGGCCGAGGGCGATTCACCGTACGTCCGCAGGCTGACGATCGATCTCGATCGCTTCCAGTTGGACATGGAAGACCTCTCAAAGCCTGCCTCCGGGGCGGGAGTTCGTCGGACGGCATTGCTCAACGGGAGTACGTGTGCGCGGGACCAGGACCTCATCCGGGTCGACGACGGCCCTTACCAGCACCTGCCGTGGCAGGACGCGGACGACGAGGGCATCGGTGGTCACCGCCACTGAGGGGCGCTGAGGGTCACCGAGGGCACCCCTCGGTGACTCCGTGGGGGCCGGGCCGCGAAGAAGAAACGCCGGAGTCCCCGGCGAGGCCAGGGAATCCGGCGCCGGCACTCGGTGCCGCTGGGGTCACTTCACGAAGTCGGGCACGGCTCGGGGCGGCCAGTTGCCGACCGTGAGGACGCCCATCGAGTACGCCCTGGAGACGAGCGCGGCGCGGTTGGGTGCCTTGAACCGACGGAGCATCAGACCTACGTGGTATTCGACGCCCTGTCGGCTGAGGTAGAGGCGCGAGGCCAGCTGGATGGTCGAGGCGCCGGTGGCGACACCCTCCAGAATGCAGGCGTCCAGGGCTGTGAGCACCGGCGTCGGTTTGGCGGGCCGGTCCGTGGCTTCGACCGGCTCGTCCTCCGGGCTCATCAGGACGACGACACCTGAGAGGTCGTCGCCTTCTCCCTTGACGGCTATGCCGGTGATCTCCGCCGAGAAGACCCGGTCGTGGCCGCGCATGGCGACCACTCGCTCGACGAAGCGGCTGCCGTGGCCGTTCGAGAGACGGGTGAAGTGCTTGGGAAGGATGTTACGGGCGCTCGGATGCAGGACGTCGTAGATGCTCCGTCCGCAGATCTCCGTGGAAGACCGGGCGACATGACGGAAGAAGTCGGCGTTCGCGGCCTCTATCTTGAGGCCGGCGTCCAGACTCGCCATGCAGGTGACGTGGTGCGGGGCGCTCTGCCGCCGGTCTGCACGGCGGGTATTGCGCGAGAATTCGGGAAGGCCACTAACCATTGCCGACCTGTCGGTGTGGGGGAGCATGGAAGTCCTCTCCTGAACGTCAACGCGGAACTATTGATTCAACAGCGAAGGCAGAGGAAAGCCGCTGCGATGAATACTTCCATTCCTTTTCTGCGCCGCTGTCGGCGACAGTAGGTCGGCCGTGCACGAGGAGTCAACGATGGTCAGGGCCGACGGGGGAAATACTGCGGTGCCCCGTACGGCCGGTTCGGTCATCGCGCGTAGCAATGGTTCGGTGCGAGGGTTCGGTACGGTCACACATGCACCGGCTGCCAAGAGTGCACACCCGGAGTCCGGGTCGCCGCGGCGCGGCCGGGGGTGTGTCGCAACCGGGTAGGGAACGGCCGGGACAGCCCTTCGGTCTGCACTTTCAGCGGAACATCGAACGACCGTAACCTGAGCGCCCACATGCGGAAACGCCGGCCGTCTCACCCGTCGGCAAGGGCATGTAGCGATCCGATAACGATGCCGACCTCTTGGTTTGATCATGGAAGGGATGGGAACCACCGCGCCGGTTCGGGCGGTCCGCCCAGGCAGATGACAGAGTCTTCCACCCGAGTCCACAGCCATCTCCACAGCCATTCGGTGAAGCGGGGGAAATGCAACCCGGATATACCGCGGATATCCGGGGAAATGAGTTACCCCGGCTTTCAGGGTTCGTGCCGGCTTCCGGTGGCCGCAATTGTCTCGGGCGACTCAGGCACCCGCAGGTTGTACACACTGAAGGCCTGCCCGATGACCGGCTGCGCGACGTTCCGCGCCTTGACGCCGCCGTGCTCCGTGCCGGCGTACCCGTGCACCGCGAGGTCCGCGTCCGCCGTGCCGATCGCCTCGGCCGGCAGGTAGCCGCCGGGATGATGGCGCGCGGCGGCCGGGAACATGGCGAGCCGGTGTAGGCCACGGTTGACGCCCTCCCGCGCCATCAAGCACTCGCCCTGCGCAGCGTCCCGCCGACCAGAACCCCGACCGCCCACACTTAGCTCATGAAGCGCCACACAGCGTGAAAGCTGGGCGGTCGCAGGTGACAAGGTCGATACTGCCAATAGACGGACGGAGGGTACCCCGATCACGGTAGCCGCCAACACCTGACACTTTGTCGCCAAAGTCAGCACCGAGTCAGCAACAGACCCGCTGCAAGCCGGATCCAACCGCAACGAACCGCCAAGATCTAGAACTGCCCTCAGCGCCGGTGATCTGCGAAGAAGCAGGTCCTGAGCCCCAGTGCCAAGCTCACGAGGAGACACCCATGAGGATGCTGATCAACGTCCCGGAGACCGTGGTGGCAGACGGGCTGCGGGGTATGGCGGCCGCACATCCCGAGCTGACCGTGGACGTGGAGAACCGGGTGATCGTCCGCCGGGACGCTCCCGTGGCCGGGCAGGTCGCGCTCGTCTCGGGTGGTGGGTCGGGGCACGAGCCGCTGCACGGCGGATTCGTCGGTCCGGGCATGCTCTCGGCGGCCTGTCCCGGAGAGGTGTTCACCTCGCCGGTACCGGACCAGATGGCGCGCGCCGCGGCCGCCGTTGACAGCGGGGCCGGCGTGCTGTTCATCGTGAAGAACTACACCGGTGACGTGCTGAACTTCGACATGGCGGCCGAACTCGCCGAGGACGAGGGCATCCAGGTCGGGAAGGTGCTGGTCAACGATGACGTGGCGGTCACCGACAGCCTGTACACGGCCGGCCGGCGCGGCACGGGCGCGACCCTGTTCGTGGAGAAGATCGCGGGTGCCGCCGCGGCCGAGGGACAGCCGCTGGAGCGGGTGGAGGCCGTCGGGCGGCAGGTGAACGAGAACGCCCGCAGTTTCGGTGTCGCGCTGAGCGCCGTCACCACCCCGGCCAAGGGCACTCCGACCTTCGATCTGCCCTCCGGTGAACTGGAGTTGGGCATCGGCATCCACGGCGAGCCGGGCCGGGAGCGGCGGGCGATGATGACCTCCGGGGAGATCGCCGACTTCGCGGTGCACGCCATCCTGGAGGACATGCCCCCGCGCAACCCCGTACTGGTCCTGGTCAACGGTATGGGCGCCACCCCGCTGCTGGAGCTGTACGGCTTCAACGCCGAGGTGCAGCGGGTGCTCGGCGAGCGGGGGGTGACCGTGGCCCGCACCCTCGTCGGCAACTACGTCACCTCCCTCGACATGGCCGGCGCCTCGGTCACGCTGTGTCAGGTCGACGAGGAACTGCTGCGGCTGTGGGACGCACCGGTGCATACCCCGGCCCTGCGCTGGGGCATGTGACACGGCGGACGACGAAGCGGTCAACACCTCTACGACGCAAGGAGATCCAGTGCTCGACGCCGATTTCTTCCGCCGTTGGATGACGGCGACCGCCGCATCGGTCGACCGGGAGGCGGAACGGCTCACAGCCCTCGACTCGGCCATCGGGGACGCCGACCACGGCACCAACATGCAGCGCGGTTTCACCGCCGTCATGGCCAGCCTGGAGGAGGAGGCGCCGGCCACCCCGGGTGCCGTGCTGGTCCTGGCCGGGCGTCGGCTGATCTCGACGGTCGGCGGGGCGGCCGGGCCGCTGTACGGCACCCTGCTGCGCAAGGCCGGCAAGGCGCTCGGGGACACGGCCGAGGTCAGCGAGAAGCAGCTGGCCGAGGCGCTCAGGGCGGGCGTGGACGGCGTGATGGCGCTGGGGGGTGCGGCGCCCGGCGACAAGACCATGATCGACGCCCTCGTCCCCGCCGTGGACGCGCTCGGCGACGGCTTCGGCGCGGCGCGGGCGGCCGCGGAGGAGGGTGCGGTGGCCACCATTCCGCTGCTGGCCCGCAAGGGCCGGGCCAGCTATCTCGGCGAGCGCAGTATCGGGCACCAGGATCCGGGAGCCACGTCCTCGGCCCTGCTGGTCGCCGGACTGGAAGAAGCGGCTTCGGGAGCGTCCGGTGAGTGACGAGAAACTGGTCGGGATCGTGCTGGTGTCGCACAGCGCGGAGGTCGCGACGTCCGTCGCCGAGCTGGCGAAGGGCCTGGCGGGCGGGGCCACCGCGGTGCCCGTCGCCGCGGCGGGCGGCACCGAGGGGGGTGAGCTCGGCACCAGCGCCGAGCTGATCTCAGCGGCGGCTGCGGCTGTGGACCGGGGTGTCGGGGTCGCCGTCCTCACCGACCTCGGCAGTGCGGTGCTCACCGTGAAGGCGCTGCTCGCCGAGGGCGATGAACTCCCGGACGGCGCACGGCTGGTGGACGCGCCGTTCGTCGAGGGTGCGGTGGCGGCGGTCGTCACGGCGGCCACGGGGGCGGACCTCGACGCGGTGGAGGCGGCGGCAGCGGAGGCGTACAGCTACCGGAAGGTGTGAGGCGCACCGGCTCAGGGAGCTCTCCGCCCCTGAACCCCCGGCCTGTGCTCACCCACCACCCGACTCGGCAGGCGGAAAGGGCACCCGGCCGTCCTGACCCCGGTGAGTCGAAAGGGCGCCCTGCCGCCCCGACTTCCCAAGCCGGACAGTCGCCCGCCTGTTTGGGGGCTCGGTGAGCGAGAGCGCCTGTACGTCGCGCGCCGGCCGGGCCGGCCTCACTGGGCTCCGACGAACTGCCGCGCCAGCCGCTGACCGTCCGTCACCGCCGCACGGCGGTCCTCGATCGGGGTGACCCGCGAGTCCTTGAAGACGATGTACGTGACACCGGAGGGGACTCCACCGTTGCGCGGATCGGGCCGGATGCCGAGGGCCCGGGCGGTGGCGTAGGAGGCCTCGCCGATGAGGTCACGCGGGCCTGTGTCGCCGACGACCGCGTACTGCACCCGGCCCCGGTAGATCACGGCCGCCACGGAGCCGCCCCGGATGCCGTTCGCGCGGTGGTCCCAGATGCCACTCGGGGCAGGGACCACGATGTAGGGCAGGGACTCGGCGTTCAGGTGGCGGCCGTCGGACTGCTGGTAGGCGGTGGCGGTGAAGAAGAACGGATCGGTACGGCGGTTGCAGCGGGCGGTGGACCGTCCGTCGCAGTCGACGTCCAGGTCGGCCTTCCAGAACACCGCCTTGCGCGTGCCGCAGACCGGCACGGTCGCGGGGGCACCGCCATCGGCGCGGTACCGGCCCCGGGAAACCTGGGTGCAGGTGCGTACCCGGTCCAGCAGGTCGGCGGCGGTCACGGCGTCCTCGCCGGGGGCCACGAGCCCCGGGCCGACAGTGGTCACGGCGTCCTCGCCGGGGGCCACGAGCCCCGGGCCGACAGTGGTCACGGCGTCTTCGCTGCGGGCCACAGGCCCTGGGGCGACCGCGGCGGGAGGCGTCGTCGGGGCGAGCAGGGCGGCGCCGGCCGCGGCCAGCTTCAGCGACTGGACACGCACTCTGAGGGACCTTCTCCTGGGGTACATTTCGGACATTTTGCCCAAAATGATGCCGTTGGCCGAGTACAGCCACCCCCATGGGGCTGGATGGAGCATCCCTCTGACGCCCTGTGGCTGCTCGCCTTGTTCCGGGCCGCCCCCTTTGGCGGGCCTTCTGCTCCTCGGCCACGGCACGCCGGTTTCCCCCCTTGGCGATCCGCATGCAGGGCTCGATGAACTCCCGTTCCGCATCGTTCAGTTGCGCCTGCGTCATGCATGACGATCCACCCGAACCCGCCCCGCCGAGAGAGCAGATCCCATGGACTGATCACAACTGGACACCCATGGAAGGCGGTTCACCGCCCACATCAACCTCGGTCTCCGCGCTCGTGGCCCACCTGAAGGACAAGCTCAGGCGTGCCTGCCGTGCCAGGATGCTTCCCGGCACGGCAGAGCGTTGCCCATCAGGAGCGGCGCAGGCCCTGCCTTGCAGCGGCCCGCATTCCCTGAACGCGTGGATGTGCTTTACGCTCTCGGAAACCGCTCACCGTGAACGTCACGGTTGGTTGACGAGTGGAGTCCAGGGCTCGTCCCAGACGAAGGTGCCTCCCTGGATGTCACCGTGTGTCTCGTACACCGTGTTGTCGGTGGTGAGCACCTTGGCGTAGGCCGAGTTGCCCTGCGCCGTGATGGATACGGCACACGGATTCTCAGGGTAGCCGGGGTTCGGGTCTCCGTCACTGATGTTCTGCCAGACGTAGGGCCCGGTCGCCTCGAAGGTGATGCCGTCCCCGTCGAGGTCCGCGCCGCCGTCGTGGGGCCGACGGCCGACGTGGTAGCTCCCATCGGCGAGGAGTGCCGCGCTGAATTCCTCGGAATTGCTGGGAGCGTAGCTGTCGATGTCGACACAAGGGCCGGTGGCGCCCGTCGGACCCGTCGGACCCGTCGGACCCGTCGGACCCGTCGGACCCGTCGGACCCGTCGGACCGGTGTCGCCCGTCGGACCCGTCGGACCGGTGGGGCCCGTCGGACCCGTCGGACCCGTCGGGCCGGTCTTGCCCCTGCAGTCGTCGTGGTCCCCACCGCCGTGGTCCCCACCGCTTTGGGAGGTACTCTCGGCCTTGCACTCGCCGTTGCCCGCGGGCGTGCTCTTCAGGACTGCTGACGACCGGGGGGTGAAAGTGCCGGCAAGTGCGGGGCTGGAGAGGCCCAGCACCACGAGGGCCAGCGATGTCGCCGCGGCTCCGACGAGCCGTCCGCGCCGCTGCGGAAGCGGGCCGAGTCTGAATGGGGCCCTGTTGGCAGGACTCATGAAGTGACCTTTCCTGAGTTCGAATTACTCATGCACCCGGGGGTGCGAACGCCTGTCCGGGCGTCGCTATGAGCTGTTGGTCATAATTTGGCCATAAGTGGGGTGTATGACATGAGGCGCGCACACGAATCAGCACAACGACCGCCCGAAGACCCCTGAACGGAGCAGACGTCGGCGTGCCGGAGCTCTTGCGGGCCCGTCACTTCCTTAAAGTCACCGGCACCTTCACATGGCGAACGGTGATGATGTGAATCCGTCCATTTGCCTTTGCATGATCGTCAAGAACGAGTCACGCGTCATCGAACGCTGCCTCTCGTCGGTTCGCGACCTGATCACCACCTGGGTCATCTCCGACACGGGATCCTCGGACGGCACGCAGGAGCTGATCCGCGACGCACTCAGGGGCATCCCCGGCGAACTTCACGAGGAGCCGTGGGTCGACTTCGGTCACAACCGCAGCCTGAACATCGCTCACGCGCGCGGGAAGGCTGATTACCTGCTCCTGCTCGACGCCGACCTGGAGATCCGGCAGGACAGCCCCCTGCCGCCCTTGACTGCCGCGTCCTACATGCTGCGGCACGAAGGCAAGCTCGAGTACCGCATCAAGCGGCTGGTGAGAGGCGACATCGCCTGGCGCTACGAAGGTGTCACGCACGAGTACCTCACCACCGACGAACCGGCCGATCAGGCAATTCTCGACGCTCTGGTCATCGTGGACCACGCCGACGGAGGGTCGCGTCACGACAAGTTCGAGCGCGACGCACGTCTGCTGAGCGCCGAGCTCGAGCGAGATCCCGACGACGCCCGCACCGTCTTCTACCTGGCCCAGACCATGCGTGACATGGGCCGGGCGGAGGAGGCCATGGCGCTGTACGAGCGTCGCGCCGAGATGGGCGGTTGGCCTGAGGAGGTCTACTACTCACAGCTCCAGGCAGGCATCCTCAAGGCCGAGACCGGCGACTGGCCGGGCGCCATGGACATGCTCGTGCAAGCTCAGGAGACCCGGCCCCACCGTCTGGAAGCCCGTTACGAACTGTGTTCGCGACTGCGTGCCATGGGCCGCTACCAGGCGGCATACGCCTTCGCCGCGACCGGCCTCAACCGGCCTGTGCCGGACGACCTGCTTTTCGTCAGCCCCTGGGTGTACCGATGGGGGATGTTGTTCGAGTTCTCGATCAGTGCCTACTGGGTGGGGGACGCGGCAGGCTCACATCAAGCATGCGACCGGCTCCTCGCCATGCCCGAGTTGCCCGCCGCCCGCCGCAGGCAGACGCTCGCCAACCGCGAATTCGCCACCCGGCGCCTTTCCGCCGTGCTGGGCACTCCCCTCGGCGGATCCGCGCGTCGCGGACGGCCCAAGGCCACGACGTCAAAGCGCGGGAAGTAGGCCGGAGCTTTTCTTCTGGATCCTTCGGGCGAACCCGAGAGAGCAACAGGGGCCGGGGGCCTGAGCCGATGTCGGCCCAGGCCCCCGGCCGCCCGCGTCGGCGCGGGTCCGGCGACGACAGCGTTTCCGCGCCACAGGCATGAACTGCCCTGCCCTCTCGGGGAGTTCAGCCCTGGGGAGACCTCAGCATACGTAACTCCCGCGCAAGGTCACCAACACGGCCCCCTTGCTTCGGCCGCACAGCCCGGGCATATTGGTCCGGACCTTTGCCTGTGATGCCGTCCCCTGGGAGGCAGCGCCGTGCGACGTGTTCCCCTCCGGCCCGTGCTGACCTGCGGAGCCCTGGTGCTGGTCGCGTCCTGCGGCTGGAGCGGTGCGGCCGACGGCGACGGCGGGCGGGCGCCCGGCGCTCCGACGGGCGTCACCGCCGCGGCCGGGAGCGCCACCAGCGTGCACGTCATGTGGAACGCGGTGCCGGACGGGCCCGGGATCCGCACCTACGAGGTGTATCGCGGCCCCACGAAAGTCACCGAAGTACCGGGCTCGCAGCACATGGTGGACGTCACCAGGCTCAGGCCGTCCACCGTGTATGTCTTCACCGTGCGGGCCCGGGACGGGGACGGCCGACTCGGGCCGCCGAGCCGCGAGGTGCGGGCGCGGACGCCCGCCGTAGTGGCGGCGGACCGCTCGGCCCCCACCCGCCCGCTGCGGCCGGCCGGGCGGGCGGTCGGCAGCCGGGCGGTCCAGCTGTCCTGGACCGCCTCCCGGGACGGCAGAGGCGTGGTGTCGTACGACGTCTACCAGGGCGGCGCGAAGATCCACAGCGTCGGCGGCGGCCAGACCGCGACGGTGGTGACCGGGCTGCGTCCCGGCACCCGGTACGTCTTCACCGTGCGGGCGCGGGACGCGGCCGACAACCTCTCGCCCGCGAGCGCGCCGGTCCGGATCGGTACGCCGGGCACCGACGCCGGCCGGGACACGGCACCGACCGGGTTCACCGCGACGACCCACCGGTCCGCCGGGGCCTACTACATCGACCTCGCCTGGGATCCGCCGCGCGTGGACGGGGTGATCACCGAGTACCAGATCCGGCTCGACGGCACCACGACCACCTCCCTGGTGTGGGGCGGCGACCCGCCGCGCGGCCGGGCGCGCTACAGCTTCTACGTCGGGCGGGACGCGGGGGCCGAGCACCGGGTGCGGCTGCGGGCGCGGCTGCCGGACGGCACCTGGGGCGGGTTCTCGGCGGAGCGGACGGTGACCACGGGCGTGGGCGGCTGACGGCCGGTGGGCCGGTCTCGGCCCGCACCGCACGCAGGCAGCCCGTCACCTGACCGGGCGCGGTCCGCGTGCGGTGGAGTCCGGGGCCGCGTTTGCTGCCTTTGAGGGCAGCACGGACGTTCCCGACCCTCGGCGGCGCATGGGATGTGCCGCCAACCGTGCCGCCGGAGGCCAGCCAATGCGAAACTCCAGACTTCTCCTCCGCTCCGGCCTGACCCTGGCGGCCGCCGCCGCGCTCCCGACCGCACTCGCCGGGCCCTCGGCCGCGGTCTCGGGAATCTCGGTGAGCACCACCGGGTCCACGGTCTCGGTCGTCACGAGCGCCTGTGTCCAGAACAACGGCAACTGGGGCACCGCCTCGCTGCTCAGCAGCGGCCAGGCGAACTTCGCCCAAGGCCGCCAGGTGGCCCTGTCGGGCACCACCATCAGCCAGTCCGCTGCCTGGTCAGGAGTGAGCCCGGGCACGTACACGGTCGTGGTGGTCTGCTCCAACGGCGCGACCGCCGGCAGCCAGTCCGTGATCGTGTCGGCCGCCACCACCCCCACGACCTCGTCGACGCACGCCGCGTCCCCCTCGCGCGGCGTGATGGGCGGCCTCGGTGGCGCGGCCCGCGACTACGGCCCGCTGACCCTGGGCGTCGGCGTGGCACTGGTGACCTCCGGCGTCGTCGGCACGGCCTGGTTCCTGCGCCGCCGCTCGAAGCCGTACCGCTTCTGAGGCCTCCCCGTCAGCCGGACGTGTCGCCGGTCGGTTCCGGCGCCTCGGCGGGCAGGGCGGTGAACTCCTTCAGGGCGTGGGTCAGCCACTGGGTCCAGAAGGTCTCCAGGTCGATGCCCGCCCGCAGGACCAGATGCCGGAGCCGGTCGTGCGGGGCGGCCCGGTCCGGCGGGAAGTCGCGCCGCTCGATCTCCTCGTACTCGGCCAACTGCCGCTGATGCAGCTCCAGATGGCGGCGCAGGTCGGCCTCGAGGCCCGCCGTGCCGACCACCGCCGCGGCGCGCAGCCGCAGCAGCAGGATGTCCCGCTGCGGCTTGGGGTCCTGGGAGGCGGCGGTCCAGCGGGCCAGCTCGGCGCGGCCCGCGGGCAGAACCTCGTAGCTCTTCTTCTGCCCACGGGCCGGCTGCTCGGCCGGCAGGGTGCGGATGTAGCCCTCGGCCTCCAGCTTCCCCAGCTCGCGATAGATCTGCTGGTGCGTCGCGGACCAGAAGTAGCCGATCGACTTGTCGAACCGGCGGGTCAGCTCGAGGCCCGACGACGGCTTCTCCAGCAGGGCGGTGAGGATGGCGTGCGGGAGTGACATGGGCTCATCCTAGGGACGGGCGTACGGCCTACAGGGCCGCCGCCAGCTCGGTGCCCTGCTTGATGGCCCGCTTGGCGTCCAGCTCGGCCGCGACGTCGGCGCCGCCGATCAGGTGGGCGCTGCGGCCGGCGGCGACCAGCTGCTCGTACAGGTCGCGGCGCGGCTCCTGGCCGGTGCACAGCACGACGGTGTCGACCTCCAGGACCGTGCTCTCGTCGCCGACGGTGATGTGCAGGCCCGCGTCGTCGATGCGGTCGTAGCGCACGCCCGGGACCATGGTCACGCCGCGGTGCTTCAGCTCGGTGCGGTGGATCCAGCCGGTGGTCTTGCCGAGTCCGGCGCCGACCTTGGTGGTCTTGCGCTGGAGCAGGTGGACCGTGCGCGGCGGGGCCGGCCGCTGCGGCGCCGCGAGGCCGCCCGGTGCCGCGTAGTCCATGTCGACGCCCCAGTTGCGGAAGTACGTCTCCGGGTCCTCGCTCGCCTTGTCGCCGCCGTCGGTGAGGTACTCGGCGACGTCGAAGCCGATGCCGCCGGCGCCGAGGACGGCGACGCGGTCGCCGACGGGGGCGCCGTCGCGCAGGACGTCGAGGTAGCCGAGGACGCGGGGGTGGTCGACGCCGGGGATGTCGGGGGTGCGCGGGGTGACGCCGGTGGCGACGACCACCTCGTCGTAGCCGGCCAGGTCCTCGGCGGTGACCCAGGTGCCGAGGCGTACGTCCACGCCGTGCTCGTCGAGCTGGTGGCGGAAGTAGCGCAGCGTCTCGTCGAACTCCTGCTTGCCGGGGACCTTGCGGGCCACGTTCAGCTGGCCGCCGACCTCGCTCGCGGCGTCGAAGAGCACTACGTCATGGCCGCGTTCGGCGGCGCTCACCGCGCAGGCGAGGCCCGCCGGACCGGCGCCCACGACGGCGACGCGCTTCTTCAGCCGCGTCGGGGAGAGCACCAGTTCCGTCTCGTGGCAGGCGCGCGGGTTGACCAGGCAGGAGGTGATCTTGCCGCTGAACGTGTGGTCGAGGCAGGCCTGGTTGCAGCCGATGCAGGTGTTGATGGCCTCGGGCGTACCGGCCGCGGCCTTGTTGACGAAGTCGGGGTCGGCGAGCATCGGGCGGGCCATGGAGACCATGTCCGCACAGCCGTCGGCGAGCAACTCCTCGGCCAGCTCGGGGGTGTTGATGCGGTTGGTCGTCACCAGCGGGACGGACACCTCGCCCATGAGCTTCTTGGTGACCCAGGTGTAGGCGCCGCGCGGGACCGAGGTGGCGATGGTGGGGATACGCGCCTCGTGCCAGCCGATGCCGGTGTTGATGATCGTCGCCCCGGCGGCCTCGACTGCCTTGGCGAGGGTGACGACCTCCTCCAGGGAGGAGCCACCCGGGACCAGGTCCAGCATGGAGAGCCGGTAGACGATGATGAAGTCCTCGCCGACGGCCTCGCGCACCCGCCGGACGATCTCGACGGGGAAGCGCATCCGGTTCTCGTAGGAGCCGCCCCAGCGGTCCTCGCGGTGGTTGGTCTGCGCGGCGATGAACTCGTTGATGAGGTAGCCCTCGGAGCCCATGATCTCGACGCCGTCGTACCCGGCCTGCCGGGCGAGGCGGGCGGCGCGGGCGTAGTCGTCGATGGTCCGCTCGACATCGGCGTCGCTGAGTGCGCGGGGCACGAAGGGGCTGATCGGGGCCTGCAGGGCGCTCGGGGCGACCAGGTCCTGGTGGTAGGCGTACCGGCCGAAGTGCAGGATCTGCATCGCGATCCGGCCGCCCTCGCGGTGGACGGCCGCGGTGACGGCCTTGTGCTGTTCGGCCTCCGCCTCGGTGGTGAGCTTGGCGCCGCCCTCGTACGGCCGGCCCTCGTCGTTGGGCGCGATGCCGCCGGTGACGATGAGGCCCACTCCGCCGCGCGCGCGGGCCGCGTAGAACGCCGCCATCCGCTCGAAGCCGCGATCGGCCTCCTCCAGACCGACGTGCATGGAGCCCATGAGCACGCGGTTGGGCAGCGTGGTGAAGCCCAGGTCGAGCGGGGACATCAGGTGCGGGTAACGGCTCATCGGGCCCTCCGTGCGCGGTGTGGTCGTCTCTGTTGTAGAGGACCCCGACCCATTGTGCAACTTGTTGCATAACCGCCCCGGGGTGAGCCCGGTCACTCTGTAACTACTAGTATGTACACTGGCGGTCGATCACAGGGCCACTCCGGAGGGGGACTCCGCCATGCCTTTCGTCCGCATCGACGCGCTGGGCGCCGACAGCGACCGTCTCGACGCTCTCGGCCGTGCCGTACAGGACGCGCTGGTGGAGACGATCGGCGTCCCGCCCGACGACCGCTTCCAGATCCTGGTGGGCCACGGCGGCGCCGGCAGCCTCGTGCGTTACGACGACTACCTGGGGGTGCGCCGGGACGACGGGATCGTCTTCGTGGCGATCACCATGCGCTCAGGGCGCACGCCCGGCCAGAAGCGGGCGCTGTACCGGCGGATCGCCGAACTCGCGCACGCGTACGCGGGCACCGAGCCGCGCAATGTGTTCGTCACCGTCACCGAGAACGAGTCGGTGGACTGGTCGCTCGGCAACGGCGAGGCGCAGTACGCCCCGGCCGGCGGCGTTGCGCAGGCGGCCGGGGCGGTACGGCCGGGGCTGGGGTAGCCGGTCCGGTGTCACCGGCTTTCGAGCAGGACGTGCAGCTCCCTTTCCTGGTCCCCCGAGGCCGAGGTGAGGTTGCGCACCGTGAAGAGCGAGTCCAGCGTCCTGTGGAGCCGGTTGATCGCCCAGTAGCTGCCCTGGGCGTCCGCCTCGACGGAGGACGCGAGCCGGGCGGGCGGCCTGCAGGAGTGGGTGTCGGTGACCTCGAAGGTGCCGAGCCACACCATCGGGCGCGTCTCATGGAGCTGCTGCGGCACGTCCTCGGCGGACCGGTCGGACTCGAAGCACTCGCACAGCGCGTCGAACACGATCCGGGCGTCTTCCTTGCTGCATCCGCTGATCTCGAGGGAGACGGACTCCTCGTGCGATCGCTCACGGGCCATCGTGATCGCTCCTCTCATGGCGGTGGCGCGATACCGCGGGCTCCCCGCGAACCACGCCACCTCCCCAGAAAACCACCACTTTCCGGAAACGCACCACCTGTCGCGGCACCGGAGGCGGCAGGGGGCTCAGCCGCGCGCGAGCTTGTACGTCTTGCTGTCCGTGAGCACGCAGAACCCGGGCGAGACGACGATCACGCGCAGGATGCCGCTCCGGCGGTCGTAGTCGATGCCCTCCGCCTCGAAGGTGCCCGAGCAGGAGCTGCGCAGCGGCAGCGGGCGCAGGGCGGTGACATGGCCGGAGACGTCCGTCGAGCCCGGGGTCGCGGACAGGTCGATCTGGAGCAGTGGCTTGGTCATGCCGAAGAGGGAGCCGTCCGGGTCGTCCGAGGAGCACAGCAGGGTCGTCGGGCCGGAGAAGTCGCAGCCCTGGACGTCGCGCACGGCGTGGTCGAGGCTCACCTTGGAGGCCTGCGGGAGGTTCGCCGAGGGCGAGGTGCCCGGGTTGACGCCGGGGGTCGGGAAGACCAGCAGGCGGTTCATGGTGCCCCACTCGCCCGCCAGCATCCACTGGCCGTCCGGCGAGATCGCGTCCCAGGAGTTGTTCAGGGCCTCACCGGGGCTGAGCGTGTGGACGTACTCCGACCAGGCGCCGCCCGGTGCCTGGACGCGGAACATCTTCGAGTTGCCGGAGTCCTGTTGGTAGGGCTCGATGTAGTAGCCGTTGTACGAGGCGTCGGGGTCGCCGACGTGGTTCCAGCCGCGGCTGGAGACGCCGATGGGGATGGTGCCGATGCCGGTGTACCGGTTGGGGCTGTTCGCGGGGACCTCCACCGAGGTCAGACCCTGGCTCTCGGTCAGCGGGTCGGCGCGGTCGGAGCCGGTCTCGGTCCAGTTGTCGGCGGCGGAGGCCGGGGCGGGTGCGGCGAGGGACACGACGACGGCGGTGGCCAGGGTGACGAGTCCGGCGAGACTTGCGCGACAACGTTGCCGGACGGACGGGGACGCGGGCACGGCCGACTCCTCGAACGGGGGGGGTGGGGACACTCGGTCGGCGGACAGTCTGACGGGGGCGGATGGTCATGTACAGACCAATGGACGACATCAGGGTGAGCTCTCCCGGCCCCGGGGACTTGCCTGTCGGTCACGGGGGTGGTTACTTCGGCGGACGTCCGCCGCCGTGTTGAGAGATGGTGGAGATAGTCGGCGACGGCGTCGGAAAGTCGGGTGTGAGCGCGATAGAACAAGGGGAGTCGGCACGGGGGACGGCGTGCCGTGCGGACGGGCGAAGGCGGTGCATGGCATGAGTGCAGCCGGGGCTCCGGTGGCCGAGGGCGGCGGGCCGGTACGTCCGAGCGGGCTGCTCGACGTACTGAGCGTGGCGTCGGTGGTGCTCGACGCCGAGGGCCGGATCGTGCTGTGGAGCCCCCAGGCGGAGGACCTGTTCGGCTACTCGGCGCAAGAGGCGCTGGGACAGTTCGCCGCGCGGCTGATGGTGCACGACGAACACATCGAGCTGGTCGGCAAGCTGTTCGCCGACGTGATGCAGACCGGTCAGAGCTGGGCCGGTGCGTTCCCCATCCGGGTCAAGGACGGCGGCACGCGGCTGGTGGAGTTCCGCAACATGCGCCTGCTGGACGACCAGGGCGACGTGTACGCGCTGGGGCTCGCGGCCGACCGGTCCACGGTGCGCCGCCTCGAACAGGACGTGGCGCTGTCCGAGCGGATGGTGAAACAGTCGCCGATCGGGTTCGCCGTGTTCGACACGGACCTGCGGTACCTCTCGGTCAACCCGGCCCTGGAGAAGATCAACGGCATCCCCGCGGCGGAGCACGTCGGGCGGACCGTCGGCGAGATGCTGCCGCTGCTGGACGTCGACGCCCTGGAAGGCGCGGCCCGCCGGGTCATGGAGACCGGGGTGCCCCTCGTCGCCCAGTCCACCATCGGCCGGACGCCGGCCGATCCGGACGAGGACCACGCCTGGTCGGTGTCGCTCTACCGGCTGGAGGACTCGGTGGGCACCGTGCTCGGCGTCGCGGCCTCGGTGGTGGACATCACCGAGGCCTACCGAGGGCGTATCGAGACCGAGAACGCGCGCCGTCGGCTCGCCGTCATCGCCGACGCCTCCGCCCGGATCGGTACGACGCTGGAGCTGGAGCGCACCGCCTTCGAGCTGGCCGAGGTCGCCGTGCCCGAGCTGGCCGACGTGGCCGCCGTCGATCTGCTGGACGCGGTCGTGGAGGGCCGGCCCAGCACGCTCGGCCCGTCGGAGTCCGCGGTGATCCGGGCCCTGGCGCTGCGTGCCGAGCAGGAGTCGGACGCCGTCCGGGCCGCCGACGCGCCCGGCCGGATCGCCAGGTACGGGCCCGACCGGCTGGTCACCGAGTGCGTCCGTACGGGTGAGGCGGTGCTGGTGCCACACGTGAAGGACGAGGACCTGCCGCGCATCGCCCGCTCCCCCGAGGCGGCCGTGCTGCTGGGCCGGGCGGGCCTGCACTCGTATCTGGCCGTGCCGCTGATCGCGCGCGGCGAGGTGCTGGGCGCCCTCGATCTCAAGCGCACCCGCAATCCGGTGCCCTTCGACGAGGACGACGTCCTGCTGGCCCGGGAGCTGGCGGCCCGCGCGGCCGTGCAGATCGACAACGCCCGCTGGTACCAGAACGCCCGCAACACCGCGCTCACCCTGCAGCGCAGCCTGCTGCCCAGCCACCCGCCGGTCACGACGGGCCTGGAGGTGGCCTCCCGTTACCAGCCGGCGGGCGCCACAAGCGAGGTCGGCGGCGACTGGTTCGACGTCATCCCGTTGGAGGGCGGCCGGACGGCGCTCGTGGTGGGCGACGTGATGGGCAGCGGCATCAGCGCCGCCGCCACGATGGGCCAGCTGCGCACCGCGACCACCACACTGGCCTCGCTCGGCCTCGACCCGGCACTGCTGCTGGAGCACCTGGACAAGACGACCTCGGCCCTGGACCACTCCATCGCCACCTGCGTGTACGCCGTCCACGACCCGCATCTGCGCCAGTGCCGGATCGCCAACGCCGGACACCTCCCCCCGGCCCGGGTGCGTCCCGGCCACCCGCCGGAGCTGCTCGACCTGCCCACCGGCGTCCCGCTGGGCGTGGGCGGGGTCGAGTTCTCCACCGTGACGGTCGACTTCGAGCCGGGCGACGAGCTGGTGTTCTACACCGACGGGCTGGTCGAGACCCGCCGCCACTCCCTGGACGAACGCCTGGAGTTCATGCTGTCCCTCCTCGACGACCCCGCCCGCCCCCTGGAGGAGACCTGCGACCTGCTCCTGCGGACGCTGCACCACCCCGACAACCATGACGACGTGGCCCTGCTCATCGCCCGGGCACAGGAACTGGAGTGAGCCGCTACTCCAGTACGCCGACCACCACATGTGCGTACGCCTCGTCCGCCACCGCCAGACGGGTCGTCAGACCGGCGCGCTTGAACGCCTCCACGGCCGCCCGCGCCTGGCGTTCGCTGGTCTCGGTCAGGAGGCAGCCGCCGGGCGCCAGCCAATCCGGGGCACCGGCGGCCACCCGGCGCAGCACGTCGAGGCCGTCCGCGCCGCCGTCGAGAGCGGTCTGCGGCTCGTGGTCGCGGGCCTCCGCCGGGAGGAGCGCCACCTCGGCGCTGGGGACGTAGGGCACGTTGGCCGTGAGGATGCCGACGCGGCCCCGCAGGCCGGTGGGCAGGGCGTCGAACAGGTCGCCCACGTGGACCCGGCCGCCGTAGGGGGTGAGGTTGCGACGGGCGCAGCGCACGGCCGCCGGGTCGATGTCGGCGGCGTGTACCTCGACGGCACCCAGCGCGGCCGCCAGCGCCGCGCCGAGCGCACCGGAGCCGCAGCACAGGTCGACCAGAACCCGTGCGTCCGGGGCCTGGGCCAGGGCCTGGTCGATCAGGAACTCGGTCCGGCGGCGGGGGACGAAGACGCCCTCGTCCACGGCGATGCGCAGACCGTGGAACTCGGCCCAGCCGAGGACGTGTTCGAGCGGAAGTCCGGCGGCTCGCCGGTCGACCATCGCGGACAGTTCCTCGGGGGTGCGGGCGGTGGCGAGGAGCAACTCCGCCTCTTCCTCGGCAAAGACGCACCCGGCGGCGCGCAGCGCGGAGACGAGGGCGGAAGGGGAGAGCGGGGGCAGGGAGGGCATGGAAGCCGAGAGCCTTTCGGGAACCTGGAGCCGAAGGGCGCTCTCGCGGTCACCGGTGCCGGTGGTCCGCGCTGTCACAGAAGGCTGTCACAAGGAGAGAGCACCCCAGCCGACACAGCGGTAATGGGTCTCACCTCCTCGACAGCCGGGGGCCGCGTACCGTCCGCGGCCGGACGGCCACCATACCCCAGTGGCCGGATCGGCCGTCGTCCGCGCCGAGTTCGAAACTGCCTGGCGCGGTGGGGTGCGGCCCGTTACGATCGCCGCGATGACCACTCACTCTGCTGACAGATCGGGGGTCCCGTCCGCGCAAGGTGAGTGCTGATGCTCACTCAGACCGCGTACGGGGATTCCCGACTCTCCTTGTGGCTGCGCGTGCGCGAGTTCGCCGTGCCGCCGTCCATGATCGAGACCTCGACCGCCCGCCGCCGCACCGGGGACTGGGCGGGGGCGTGCGCCGCCGCCGGTGTCGACGTCGACCTCGATCTGCGTTCCGTCGCCCGCGACCACGGCCGGGACCTCGCGGCCCGGGTCCGCGCCGACCTCCGCCACCTCGCTCCCGACCTGCTGCGCTGGCACATGCCGAGGATCGCGCCCGACGGGCTGCTGCGCCCGGGGCTGACCCTCACCCTGGCCCGGTACGACGGCCAAGGGCGCACCCGGGGCGGCCCGGTGCACCTGGTGGCCCGGACCCCGCCCGCCTGGGCGGACGCCGGTCAGCGGATCGGCCTCGCGCTGTGGGACGGGTCCGGCTCGGGCACCGCCCCGCATCCGCATCCGCGCCCCAGCCGCCGCTACCGGCTCGATCTGCACCGGCACCTGTGGGACGCGCGCAGGGCCGGTGAGCTGCGGGTGCGGTCCGGGGCCGACGAACCGGTGACGGACCCGGAGCTGCCGGACCTGGTGCCGCCGGGACTCGGCTGTGCCGTCGGCCGGTGGGCAGCCGAGGCGGCCGTCCTGCTCGGCGCCGAGGGGCGGTCCGCCGGCCCCTTCGTCGTGCGGCTCCGCGGCCGGCGCCGACTCGTGCTGGACCTGTTCCGGCACGACGACGGTGGGACGGAAGCGTCGCTGCGGGTCGCGGCATCGCTCCCGCAGGGCGGCGTGTCCGCGCTGCCCGTCCTGCCCGACGCGGCGACCTGGGTCCTGCCGGACCTGGAGCTGCTGCGGGCCGGCCTGCTCGAACCCGACCGCCTGCACCCGCTGGTCGCGTCCGCGCTCGTGCCGGAGCACGCGTCGTCCGGTCCGCCCCGCCGTCCGGACCCGGCGGGGGCACCACGGCTCGTGGAGTGCCGGGGAGCCAGGCACCGGATCGGCCTGGCCGACGGCGTGCTGGCCCCGCTGGACCACGCTCCGGAGGAGATCCGGCGGGAGGAACTGCTGGCCGCGCTCGGCGGACCGCCGCTCCCCTGTCTGCAGGCCATCGACGAGGCGCACCGGCGTCCGGACTGCCTCTCGGGTGTCCGCGAACGCCTGGACCACGGCGACACCGCCGGCGCGCTGGCCGTGGTCGAGGGGCTGCTGGGTCCGGACGCGCTGCTGCGTGACGGCCTCCTGCGGGACGAGCTGGAGGCGGCCGCGGCCCGGCGGATCACGTACGGGCTCTACCGGGCGGGTCTCGTCGGTCCCGGCCACGCCCCTGTCGATCCGAAACCTCGCGCCGCCCGGCGCCACCGCCGACGCCCTCGTCAGGCGACCTTCCTCCGCTGAATTCACGTTCCAATCCGTCGACTTCACACCCCTAGGTGACCACATATGCCCTCTTTCACTCCTTTCGCCATGCCCGACACGCCCGCACACACCTCTCAACTCGACGTCGCCGCCGACCTGTTGGCCCTGCTGCGGGACGCGACCACCGAACCCCGCGCCGACACCCAGCTGGAGGCGCTGACCCTGGCCGTGGCCGCCGACCTCCCCGTGCTGCTGTGGGGCGAGCCGGGCATCGGCAAGACGGCCGCCCTGACCCAGCTCGCGAGCGCCCTGGACCTGCCGCTGACCACCGTGATCGCCAGCGTCCACGAGCCGTCCGACTTCTCGGGGCTGCCCGTCGTAGGAGATGACCCGGCGGAGCAGGGGGTCCCGATGGCGCCGCCGGACTGGGCGGTGCGGCTGGTCCGGGCCGGGCGCGGGCTGCTGTTCCTGGACGAGCTGTCCACGGCGCCGCCCGCCGTGCAGGCGGCCCTGCTCCGGCTGGTGCTGGAGCGGCGGATCGGCGCGCTGCGGCTGCCGCCCGGTGTACGGATCGTGGCCGCCGCCAATCCGCGGTCCTCGGCCGCCGACGGCTGGGAACTGAGCCCGCCCCTGGCCAACCGGTTCGTGCACCTCCAGTGGACGCACGACCACGACGTCGTCGTACGCGGCCTGGGCGGGACCTGGCCCCGGGCCACCCTGCCCAGGCTCGACGCGGCGAAGCTCCCTCAGGCCGTGGATTTCGCGCGGCGCGCGGTCTGCGGATTCCTCACCGCGCGCCCGGCGCTCGTGCACCGGCTGCCCAGCGGTGAGAGCCGCCGGGGCGGTGCCTGGCCGTCGCCCCGCAGCTGGGAGATGACCCTGCGTCTGATCGCCTTCGCGACCGCCGCCGGCTCCGCCCGCGAGGTGCTGTCCCTGCTGGTCAGGGGGACGGTCGGGGACGGGCCGGGCCTTGAGCTGCTGGCGAGCCTGGACCGGATGGACCTGCCGGATCCCGAGGCCCTGCTGGCGGACCCCGCCGGCGCCGTGCTGCCCGAGCGCGGGGATCTGCGGCAGGCCGTGCTGGACGGCGTGGTGGACGCGATCCGCAAGCGGCCGGAACGGGCCCGCTGGGACGCGGCATGGACGCTGCTGGTCCGCGCGATGGAGACCGGGGCCCCGGACGTGGTGGTCGTCCCCGCCACCACGCTGGCCTCCCTGCGCCGGGAGGACTGGGCCGTACCGGAGGCGATCGAACGGCTCGCCGGCGTGGTCTCCCTGTCCCGGCGCGCCGACGAGGCCGCCCGCCGGTCCGCGTTCGCGACCGGGGCCCGCCGATGACGGCCGGTGCGCCCGGGACGCTGGACCTCGGCAAGCTCTTCGCCGCCCGGCTGCACGCGGCCCGGGTGCGGCCCTACCTGGCGACGGCCCTGTTCGCGCTGCACCCCGTCGAGTCGCGGCAGGTGCCGACGATGGCCGTCGACCGGCACTGGCGGTGCTATGTGTCACCGGCCTTCGTGGACCGGACCTGCGTGGAGGATCTCGCCGGGGTGTGGGTGCACGAGGTGGCGCACCTGCTGCGCGACCACCACGGACGCGGGGACCGGGTCGCCCGGGAGCGCGGACTGCACGGCCGCGGGGAACGGCTGCGGATGAACATCGCCGCGGACCTCGAGATCAACGACGACGTGTACGGCGACGGGCTGGTACGGCCGAAAGGAGCCGTCACACCCAGGCAACTGAAGCTGCCCGAGGGCGAGCTGATGGAGAACTACCTGCGGCTGTTCCGGCTCGGACGACGGCACCAGGAGCTGGCCTGGCTGGACTGCGGCAGCGGCGCCGACGGCCTGGAACGGGAGTGGGACCTGGGGCCGGACGGCGCCCACGGGCTCAGCGAGCAGGAACGGGACGCGGTGCGCTTCCGGGTGGCGCAGGGCATCAACGGCGCGCCGGGCAACGCACCCAAGGGGTGGCAGCGGTGGGCCGAGGAGGCGTTCCATCCGCCGCAGCCCTGGCGGGAGTTGCTGGGTGCGGCGCTGCGCTCGGCGGTCTGCGGCGCGGGCTCGGGCGACGACTACAGCTACGGCCGTCCGGCGCGGCGCTCGGCTGGACTGCCCGGCGCGGTCCTGCCGAGTCTGCGGCGCAGGCCGCCTCGGGTGTGCGTGGTCGTCGACACGTCCGGGTCGGTCAGCGACGCCGAACTGGGCAGCGCGCTCCTCGAAGTCGCGGCCATCTCCCGGGCCGTGGGCGGCCGTCGCGACCTGGTCACCGTGGTGTCGTGCGACGCGGCCGCCCAGAGCGTGCACCCACTGTGCCGGGCCGAGGGAATCGCGCTGGTGGGCGGCGGCGGGACGGACCTGCGGACGGGCTTCACCCGAGCGCTGCGGGCACGGCCGGCCCCTGACGTCGTCGTGGTCCTGACGGACGGGCAGACGCCCTGGCCGGAGTCGCGGCCACCGTGCCGGACGGTGGTGGGCCTGTTTCCCCGGCAACGGCCGGGCGGTGGGTCCTGGGACGAGGACAACCCCGAGTACCGGCCGGACGCACCACCCGAGTGGGCGCGGGTGGTGACGGTCGGGCCGGGGGGTCGGTGAGCCGCACGCGGCGAGGGGGCCGCCGTCCGTCGCCGGGCGGTGCGCCCCTTCTGCGCGTACGTCGGCCGTTCAGACGCCGACCGTCTCCTCGGCCTCTGCCTCGGCCTCTTCGTCGACCGCGACTTCGGCCTTCCGCCGGCCTTGCTCCGCGCTCGGTGCGGGCTCGGGAAGAGCGGTCGCCGGCCTGGCTGCCCGGGCCCGCTCGCAGGCGGCCGCGAGCGCGGTCAGCGCGAGGCCGACGAGCAGCCAGACCACGAGCGTCCACACGTTGCGGGCGAGGCCGTCGTCGCCGAAGTACAGCAGGCTGCGGCTGCCCTCGACGAAGCCGGCGCCGTTCCAGAAGACGTGCAGGGTGCCGAAGAAGCCGTTCTGCAGCTCGGGCCGGAACAGGCCGCCGGAGCTGGTGAAATTGAGCATCACGAACAGCACCATCATGGTCAGCGTGGTCCACCGCTTGAGGAAGGTGTGCAGGCCGACGCCGATGAAGAGGATGCCCGCCGAGTAGAGCCACGCCATGCCCCACAGGCCGCCGAGCCCGTGGTGGGCGAGGTGGAACACCGGCCCGGCGAGGAGTGCGCCGATGCCGCTGACCACGGCGGAGACACCGAGTGCGAGCAGCGCCCGTATCCGCATCGGGAGCGTGGCGCCCGCGGCGCCGAGTGCGGCGACCGAGGCGTAGGAGCCGATGCTGAGCGCGATCAGCAGGAAGAACAGGCCCTGGCCGGTGGGGTCGTCGGCGACCGGCGCGGCCACGTCGGTGACCTTCAGCGGGACGCCCTCCTTCGCGGCGACCGGCGTGAAGACCTTCTCGACGGCCGTGGCGCCCATGTCGGAGGCGGCGGTGGCCACCAGCAGCTCGGGCGCCTTGGTGCTCGGCACGTAGGCACCGGTGACGTCCCGGGACTTCAGCAGGTCGACGGCTGCGGCGCGGGTGGCGACGGTGCGGACGTCGAGCTGGTCCCCCGCGGTGTCCTTGACGGTCTGCGCGAACACCTTGGCCTGGGGTCCGGTGCCGACGACGGCGACGGGCAGGTCGTTCGGCTCCGGGGTCACGAAGGCCCCCATGTACGCCAGCCCCATACCCAGGCACATCAGCAGCGGGGTGATCAGGTGCGTGAGCACATGGCGCAGCGCTGGTGACCTCATCGGGCGCGACCTCCAATGGTTGGCTTATACAACTTCCAATTCAAGTTGTACTATACAACTAGAATCGCGGAGGAGGTATTCCGGTGACAGCAGCGGAGACGGCCATCGAGACCATCCAGCGCGAGATGACGAGCTTCGCCCGCCGGGCCCGGGCCTCGGCGGGACGTCTGCACCCCGAGCTGTCACTCGTGTCGTACACCCTCCTCGGCCACCTGGAGGAGAACGACGGCTGCCGGGCCACCGACCTGGCCGCGCACTACGCCCTGGACAAGTCCACGGTCAGCCGCCAGGTGGCCGCGCTGGAGCGGGCCGGACTCATCGAGCGGCGCCTGGACCCGGAGGACCACCGGGTCCAGGTACTGCACCTGACCGAGGCCGGCCAGGAGATCCTCGCGCAGGTCACCCGGAGGCGCCGGACCGCCTTCCGGGAGCGGCTCACCGACTGGCCCGAGGAGGACCTCATCCGCTTCGCGGCCTACCTGGAGCGGTACAACGCCCGGCCGTCCGAGGCCGGGTCGGACTGACGAAAGGTCACGGCACGGGTACGGCGGCCCGGCCGTCCGACAGGTGCTCGGGGGCCCGGGCCGCGAGGAACGCGGTGCGGCGGCGGAGCCGGAAGCCGAGGGACTCGTACAGCCGGATGGCGTTGGTGTTCCGGGCGCTGGCGTGCAGGAACGGGGTCTCGCCGCGCTCCCGGACGCCGTGCGCGACCGCGCGGAGCAGGCGGGTGGCCAGGCCCTCGCCGCGGAAGGCCGGGTCGGTGCAGACCGCGCTGATCTCGGTCCAGCCCGGCGGATGCAGCCGCTCCCCCGCCATCGCGATCAGGGTGCCCGCGCGGCGGATGCCCAGGTAGGTGCCCATTTCGACGGTGCGCGGCAGGAAGGGGCCGGGCTGGGTGCGCGCCACGAGTGCGAGCATCTCGGGTACGTCCGCAGGGCCGAGGCGGACCGCCTCCGCCTCCGGTGCGGCGGCGAGGCCCTCGTCCACGAGCTGCACGCCCTCGGCCCGGAAGGTCACCTCCCAGTCGTCCGGCACCTCTCCGCAGTATCCGGCCAACGGCACCTCGGCGCCGGGGCCGGCCAGCGCGGCGAGGTCCGCCCAGTCGTCCGCGTCCGGCTCACTGGGCAGGGCCAGCCACGGGGAGACGTCCAGCGGGTAGCGCAGCACGCGACCGCGCCGCTCCGCGAAGTGGGCGTGCGGGCCGGTCAGGGAAGCGAGGGCGGGGTTGTCAAGGACGTGCGGGACGGCCGCCGCCTCGCCGGGGCCGGAGCCCGTACCGGTGCCTGTCCCCGTCAGGTCGCTCATGCGGGCACCTCGATCACGATCCTGGGCATCGTCTTTCCTCACTTCCCTCGTGCTGTCACCGGCGCACCGGCCGGCATTCAGGGCCAAGGAGGAGCGCGGGGCGGCTATTCCCGCCCCTGCGCAGAGTTCGTCCGGCCGCCATGGCCGGGGCACTGACCTGGGACGGAGCACCCGTGGCGACAGCGTACGGTTGAACCATGAACGTCACCCGAGGCTTCACGGGTCGCCCGCGCGTCACCAATCCGGGGCTGCCACCGGGGCAGTACGACGCCGGGGACGACTGGCCCGTCCTGTCCGCCGAGGTCACCCCCGACCTCACGCCCGCCGACTGGTCCTTCCGCATCGACGGACTGGTGGAGCGGCCGCACACCTGGGACTGGGAGCAGGCACATGCCCTGCCCGCCTCCTCGTACGCGGGTGACATCCACTGCGTGACCAGCTGGTCGAAGTTCGGGGTGCGGTTCGGCGGTGTCTCGCTGGACACGTTCTTCGATGTGGTCCGGCCCCATGGGTCCGCCACCCATGCGATCGCCTACTCGCACACGGGCTACACCGCGAACCTGCCGCTCGCCGACCTCACCGGTGGACGCGCCTGGATCGCCTGGGAGTACGACGGCGAGCCGCTCGCGCCCGAGCACGGCGGCCCCGCACGACTGCTGGTGCCGCACCTGTACTTCTGGAAGAGCGCCAAGTGGATCGCCGGCGTCACGCTCCTCGACCACGACGAGCCGGGATTCTGGGAGAGCAACGGCTACCACGAGCGGGGCAACCCGTGGGAGGAACAGCGGTACTCCGGTGACTGAGACGACGGCGACCACGCACTTCACTCCCGCGACCCGGTTCGCCGTGCCCGGCCGCATCGCCGTGAGCAACCAGACGGCGTCGGTGTGGCAGACGGCCACCCTGACCGAGATCCGGCGCGAGACGCCGCACGCGGCCACGTTCCGGCTCGCGGTGCCGGACTGGGCGGGGCACCTGCCCGGGCAGCACCTGATGCTGCGGCTTACCGCGCAGGACGGCTATGTGGCCCAGCGCCACTACTCGATCGCGTCCGCACCGAACGACTCCGGCCATGTCGAGCTGACCCTGGACCATGTGCCGGGCGGCGAGGTCTCGGGCTGGTTCCACGCGGTGGCTCGGCCCGGTGACACGGTCGAGGTGCGCGGCCCGCTGAGCGGCTTCTTCGCCTGGCCGGGCGACCGGCCCGCCCTGTTGCTGGGGGCCGGTTCCGGGGTCGTACCGCTGATGTCGATGGTGCGGCACCACCGGGCGCGGGGCCTCGCCGTACCGCTGCGGATGCTGGTGTCGGCGCGCAGCCCCGAAGAGCTGATCTACGCCGGGGAGCTGGGCGGGGAGACGACGGCCGTGTTCACGCGCAGCGCCCCCGCAGGAGTACCCGTGGGTCGTATGGCCGCCGCACATGTGGCGCCGCTCCTGGCCGAGCAGCCTCCGGGTGGGTGGGAGGCCTATGTGTGCGGCTCGAACGGGTTCGCCGAGCACGCCTCCCGCCTGCTGGTCGAGGCGGGTCAGCCGGTCGAGCGCATCCGCATCGAGCGCTTCGGCTAGTGCCCCGGCAGGCAACGTTTGCCCGTCAAGGAGCGGCGTCCGGTGCGTGCTCTCGGCGTGCCGGCCGGAAGTCCTCGTACTGGACGTAC
>NZ_JBSFHY010000068.1:0-28581 GCF_053597295.1 Streptomyces sp. NPDC001450 | reverse complement strand
ACCTCGTCGACATCATCCTGTCCAACAACGGCTACAACGTCGTCAACCTGGGCATCAAGCAGCCGGTCTCCGCGATCCTGGAAGCCGCCGAGGAGGCGCCGGACGCGTCCGGCGCCACCCGGGACCGGCCGGAGCCGTCCCGCCCGAAGACCCCGAAGCACTCGCCGAAGCCGTCGGACGACCGGAAGCCGGGCCCGGGCCCCTCACGCGCGCCGTCGACACCGCCCGCCGCGCCCTCTCCCTCCCCGTCCCGTACGCCCGCCGTGCCGAAGGCGTCGCAGACGCCGCTCGTCCCCCTCCCCGACCCGACCCTCACACTGCCCGGCGGCGGTGCACTGCCCGACCCCGGCCCGCTGACCAGCAACGGCTAGAACACGATGCGCCTCGTCCCCTCCACAACCGCGGATACTCGACGGTAATGTCGCCACCCGCCGGAAGCACCGACCGGTGGGTGAGCGCGAAGGGGCCCTCATGGCGACGGACATGCCTGCGGACATACAGGCCGCCGACGAGCGTTGGCAGCGCATGTGGAGCCACCGCGAGCAGTTGCTCAAGGTGGCCCGTCGCCGGTCGATGAGCCCGGAGGACGCCGAGGACGCCGTCCATGAGGCGATGCTGCGCGCCGCTGAGCGCCCGGAACTCGATGACGAGCGCCTCGGCGCCTGGCTGACCACCGTGACGATGCGGCTGTGCGTCGACCGGTACCGGCAGGTCAACCGGGAAGCCGAGGTCAGCGGCAGCCCCACGCTCCACGCACCGGGCCCCGTGCCGGTCGAGGAGGCGGTGTGCGACCGGGCGGAGGCGAAGTGGGTGGCCGTCCGCAGCGGGGAGCTGCCCGCCCGGCAGGCGGAGGCCCTGCGGCTGAAGTCCGAGGATCTGGACGTGAGCCAGGTCGCCGTACAAATGGGGCTCAGCTACCGGACGGTCGAGTCGCTGCTGGCCCGGGCCCGGCGGACGCTGCGCGCCTCGCTGGCCGGGACGCTCGGGGTGGTGTTGTTCCTGCTCGGCCGCGGGCGGCCGCGCGGGGCGGGGAAGGCCCAGGCCGTGGCGGTCACCTCGACCGCGGCGTCAATCGCGGTGGCGGGGTTCGTGCTGCCGTACGCGCTCGACGGGGTCGGTGGCGCGGGTGCTCCGGCTCCGCGGCCCGCCGTGTCCAGCGGGGCACAGGTGCTCCGGACGGACAGCACCCGGCAGGTGCGCGCTCCGCAGACGCCCAGGCCCCCGGCGACGGCGGCCCCGAGGCGGGCGGCGTCCCAGTCACCCACCGACCGGTCAGTCCTACCTCTCTCCGTGCCGCCTCTGCCGGAGGTCTCGTCGCCTCCGCTGCCAAAGCTGCCGGTGGAGTCGGCGGTGCCGTCGCTCCCCTCGGTGTCGCCGCTCCCGTCGGTCACGGGCGCTCCCGCCGTACCGTCCGTTTCCGTCGCCGTACCCACGCCTTCCCTGAAGCTGCCGAAGCTGCCGTAACCCCCCGTCAACGCGTCCGAAAAAAATCTTGCCTGCGCCGCGACGGACGCCCCGCCCCTCCCCGTAGAGCAGATGTCGGAGCTGCTCCACGGGCGAAGGGTGGGACCGGATGGGTGTCGAGATCTGTGTGGAAGGGCTGACCAAGTCCTTCGGTCACCAGGTCATCTGGCAGGACGTCTCGCTGACGCTGCCCGCCGGCGAGGTGTCGGTGATGCTCGGCCCCTCCGGGACGGGCAAGTCGGTGTTCCTCAAGACACTCGTCGGGCTGCTGAAGCCGGAGCGTGGGTCGGTCAAGATCGCGGGCCGGGACATCACCCAGCTGCGCGAGCACGACCTGTACGAGGTGCGGAAGTTGTTCGGCGTGCTGTTCCAGGACGGCGCGCTGTTCGGCTCGATGAACCTGTACGACAACATCGCCTTCCCGCTGCGCGAGCACACCCGCAAGTCCGAGAGCGAGATCCGGCGGATCGTGCTGGAGAAGATGGACATGGTCGGGCTGATCGGCGCCGAGGGGAAGCTGCCCGGCGAGATCTCCGGCGGTATGCGCAAGCGGGCCGGGCTCGCCCGCGCCCTGGTGCTCGACCCGGAGATCATCCTCTTCGACGAGCCGGACTCGGGCCTCGACCCGGTGCGCGTGGCCTACCTCAACCAGCTCATCGTCGACCTCAACGCGCAGATCGACGCGACCTTCCTGATCGTCACGCACGACATCGCCTCGGCCCGCCAGGTCCCGGACAACATCGGGCTGCTGTTCCGCCGTGAGCTGGTGCTGTTCGGGCCCCGCGAGGAGCTGCTGACCAGCGGCGAGCCCGTCGTACGGCAGTTCCTGAACGGCCGGATGCAGGGGCCGATCGGCATGGCGGAGGAGAAGGACGCGGCGCAGGTCGAGCAGGAGCTGGCGCAGATCGACGAGCGCGGCGCAGTCGAGGGCCTTCCTCCCCGCCTGCTGCCGAGCCCCGGCATCACCCGCCCACCCCGCTGGGAGGCGATCGCGAGACGGGAGGCCGAGCTGCGCTGGGAGGAGGTGAGCGGCGCATGAGTCTCTCCCCGACGGGTGCGCTGCGGCACTCGGGCAACCTGTTCGCGATGGGGCTGGACGTCCTCCGGACCCTGCCCCGACGGCCCTTCCAGGCAAGGGAGTTCATCCAGCAGGCGTGGTTCGTCGCCAGCGTGACGATCCTGCCGACGGCTCTGGTGTCGATCCCCTTCGGGGCCGTCATCGCACTTCAGATCGGCAGCCTGACGAGGCAGTTGGGCGCGCAGTCCTTCTCCGGTGCGGCATCCGTGCTCGCCGTCCTGCGTGAGGCCTCGCCGATCGTCACCGCGCTGCTCATCGCGGGCGCGGGCGGCACGGCGATCTGTGCGGACCTGGGGGCCCGGAAGATCCGGGACGAGATCGACGCGATGCAGGTGCTGGGCATCGACCCGATCCACCGGCTCGTCGTCCCGCGCGTGCTGGCGTCCATGGTGGTTGCCGTGCTGCTCAACGGCCTGGTGTCCGTGGTCGGAGTGGCCGGCGGCTATTTCTTCAACGTCGTTCTGCAGAACGGCACCCCCGGCGCGTACCTGGCCTCCTTCACCACTCTCGCCCAGCTCTCCGACCTGTGGGCGGCCGAGATCAAGGCGCTGGTGTTCGGAGCCATCGCGGCGATCGTCGCCTCGCACAAGGGGCTGACCGCGAAGGGCGGCCCGAAGGGCGTGGGCGACGCGGTCAACCAGTCCGTGGTGATCACCTTCATGTTGCTGTTCGTGACGAACTTCGTGATGACCGCGGTGTACTTCCAGGTCGTCCCGCAGAGGGGTTAGCCGATGCGACCACAGAGACTCCTCGAACGCCCGCTGCGCTCCCTCGAAGAGCTGGGCACCCAACTCTCCTTCTACGGGCGCTCGTTGGCATGGACGGGCCGCACCCTGCGCCGCTACAAGAAGGAGATCCTGCGGCTGCTGGCCGAGGTCAGCTTCGGACGCGGTGCGCTGGCCGTCGTCGGCGGCACGGTCGGCGTCATCGCCTTCCTGTCCTTCTTCACCGGCACCGAGGTCGGCCTCCAGGGCTACGCGGCCCTCAACCAGCTCGGCACCTCCAACTTCGTCGCGTTCCTGTCGGCGTACTTCAACACCCGGGAGATCGCCCCGCTGGTGGCCGGGCTCGCCCTGTCCGCGACGGTCGGCGCCGGCTTCACCGCGCAGCTCGGTGCGATGCGGATCAGCGAGGAGACCGATGCGCTGGAGGTGATGGGCGTGCCCTCCCTGCCGTTCCTGGTGACGACGCGGATGATCGCCGGTTTCGTCGCGGTGATCCCGCTGTACGTCATCGGGCTGCTGTCCTCGTACCTGGCCGCCCGCACCATCACCACCGGCTACTACGGGCAGTCGACGGGGACGTACGACCACTACTTCCACCAGTACCTGCCCCCGGTGGACGTGCTGTGGTCCTTCGGCAAGGTGATCGTCTTCGCCGTCCTGATCATCCTGGTGCACTGCTACTACGGCTACTACGCGAGCGGCGGTCCGGCGGGTGTCGGCGTCGCGGTGGGGCGTGCGGTGCGGACGTCGATCGTCGCCATCAACGTCCTGGACTTCTTCCTGAGCCTCGCGATCTGGGGCGCCAACACGACCGTACGAATCGCGGGGTGAGGCCGGTGAGAGTGCTGAGACTCAGGTTGTACGGCATCGCGTTCGTCGTCGCACTCGCCCTGCTGCTGTCGCTCGCGGTGGCCGTGTACCAGCAGGCGTTCACGTCCGTCGTGCGCATCACCCTTCAGGCCGACAGCCTCGGCAACCAGCTCGATCCACGGGCCGACGTCAAGCTGCGGGGTCTGCTGGTCGGCGAGGTGCGCGAGGTGCACGCGGACGGCACGAAGGCCACGCTCGACATCGCGCTCAAGCCCCGGTACGTCGCGTACATCCCCTCGGACGTCCACGCACGGCTGCTGCCCAAGACGCTGTTCGGCGAGAAGTACGTGGACCTGGTGGCGCCCGCCCGCCCTGCGCAGTCGTCGGTTCGGCCGATCCGCGCCGGGGACGTGATCACCCAGGACCGCACGGAGGTCGGAATCGAGGTGCAGCAGCTGATGAACGACCTGCTGCCGCTGCTGCGGACCGTCCGGCCGGGCGAACTCGACGCCACGCTCTCGGCGTTCGCCACCGCGCTGGAGGGCCGCGGCGACCGGATCGGTGACAACCTCACCCGGGTCGAGGGCTATCTGCGCCGCCTCAACCCGCACCTGCCGTCGATCAAGGCGGACATCTCGCGGTTCGCCGACGTCGCCGAGGTGTACGGCGACGCCGCACCCGACCTGATGCGGATCCTGCACAACACGGTCGCCACCAGCCGGACGATCGTCGAGAAGGAGGACCAACTGGCATCCGCGCTCCGCACGACCGCCACGGTCGCGGGCACCGCGGACGACTTCCTCGCCGAGAACGGCGACCGGCTGATCACCCTCGGCCGGGTCTCCCGCCCCACCCTGGAGCTGTTCGCCCGCTACTCCCCCGAGTACCCGTGTCTGCTCCAGGGCCTGGTCCGGCAGGAGAAGGCGTCGGAGGACGCGTTCCGGGGCGGCGAGATGCGGATCACCCTCGAGGTCGTCCGCCCGCAGGCCGCGTACCGGCCCGGCGAGGAGCCGCGCTACGGCGAGCGGTCCGGGCCGAACTGCCGAGGACTGCCCCATCCGCGGGTGCCCGGGCCGAAACCCCATCTCAACGACGGTACGTCGGCCGGAAGTCCGGGCGGCGCGCTTCCCGGAGGTGTCAACGTGTCCGCCACCGAGGCCGAGCAGCGTGCCGTCGGCTCGCTCGTGGCCCCCGTCATGGGCGTCCCCGCGGACGAGGTGCCGCCCGTCACGACCCTGCTGTTCGGGCCGCTGGCCCGCGGGACGGCGGTGAGCGTCGCATGAGGACCACAGGGGCCCGGCAGACCGCCGCCCCACTGATCAAGTTCAGCCTCTTCGCGCTGGTCACGATCGCGGCGACGGCCCTGCTCGCCGCGACCGTCGTCAACGTCTCCTTCACCCCGAAGGACACGTACCACGCGGTGTTCACCGACGTGACCGGGCTGGAGGAGGGCGACGACATCCGGGTGGCCGGGGTGCGGGTCGGCGAGGTGGAGGGCATCCGGATCAAGGACCGGACGCTGGCCGAGGTCACCTTCAGCGTCACTGCGGACCGCCCGCTGCTGACCAGCAGCCACGCGGTCGTCCGCTACCGGAACCTGGTCGGGCAGCGGTACATCGCGCTCACCGAGGGCGCGGGCGACGGCACGACCCGGCTGCGGCCGGGCGGCACCATCCCGCTGTCCCGGACCCAGCCCGCGCTGGACCTCAATGCCCTGCTGAACGGCTTCAAGCCGCTGTTCGCCGCGCTCAGCCCGAGCGACGTCAACCAGCTCGCCACCGAGATCATCAGGACGCTGCAGGGCGAGGGCGGCACGGTGAACAGCCTCCTCGCACACACGGCCTCCCTCACGACGACCCTCGCCGACCGCGACGAGCTGATCGGCTCGGTGATCGACAACCTCAACACCGTGCTGGCGACGCTCGACAAGCGCGGCTCCCGTTTCTCCGGGCTGCTCAAGCAGCTGCGGCGGGTGATCTCCGGGCTGTCCGCCGACCGCAAGCCCATCGGGGACTCCCTGACGGACATCGGTGCCCTCGCCGACGCCACCTCCGGGCTGCTGACGGACGCGCGCCCGCCGCTGAAGGACGACATCGCCGGTCTGAACGACCTGACCGGAACGCTGAACGACAACGAGAAGACCGTGGAGGGCGTGCTGAAGCGGCTGCCGAACAAGCTCGACGAGCTGACCGGGACGGCGTCCTACGGCTCGTGGTTCAACTTCTACCTCTGCGACTTCGACGGCCGGATCGTGCTGCCGAAGACGAAGCAGGTACTCACTCCGGAGCTGCACGTGGCACGGGCGAGGTGCGGCGGATGAGCCTGCGCATCGCACGGCGCCGTCGCCGCCGCCCCGAGCCCCTGGTCAAGGTACGGATCCTGCCGCCGAGGCTACCGAGGCCGCCGAAGCTACCCAGGCGGGAGCCACGCCGCCCCGAGCCCCTGGTCAAGGTACGGATCCTGCCGCCGAAGCTGCCGCGGATCCGGCTGAAGCGGCCGCGCCTGAGGCCGTTCCGCGACCACAACCCCGTCGTCGTGGGTGCCGTCGGCCTCACCGTCCTCGCGCTGCTGACGGTCGCCGCGTTCAACGCCGACAGCCTGCCGCTGATCGGTGGCGGCGAGACGTACAGCGCGGCTTTCTCGGAGGCGGGCGGGCTCAAGCCGGGCGACGAGGTGCGGATCGCCGGGGTCAAGGTCGGCAGGGTCGAGGACGTCGACCTGGACGGCGACCACGTCAAGGTGACCTTCAAGGTCAAGGACGACCCGGCGTTCGGCACCGACACCGGCGCATCGATCCGGGTCAAGACGATCCTGGGCGCGAAGTACCTGGCCCTGCACCCGAAGGGGCCCGGCCGGTTGAAGCCGGGCAGCGAGATCCCGCTCCGACGGACCGTGTCGGCGTACGACGTCGTCCAGGCCTTCAGCGATCTCACGACCACCACCGAGGAGGTCGACACGGACCGGCTCGCGAAGGCGCTGGACACGATCTCCGTCACCTTCCAGGACTCGCCCGAGGAGGTGCGCGCGTCGATCAAGGGACTGTCGAGGATCTCCAAGACCGTCGCCTCCCGCGACAAGGCGCTGCGCGACCTCCTCGACCACGCGAACGGAGTCACCAAGGTGCTCGCCGGCCACACGAAGGACTTCTCCGCGCTGGTGACGGACGGGAACGAGCTGTTCAAGGAGATCAGCAAGCGGCGCACGGCGATCCACAACCTCCTCAAGAGCAGCGCCCTGCTCGGCATCGAACTCTCCGGCCTGGTCGAGGACAACCGGAAGGAGATCGGGCCGGCCCTGAAGAACCTCAACACCTTCGTGAAGATGCTCGAACGCAACCAGGCGAGCCTCGACCGGAGCGTCAGGCTGCTCGCGCCCTACGTGCGGCTCTTCACCAACACCCTGGGCAACGGCCGCTGGTTCGACTCGTACATCCAGAACCTGGTCGCCGCCCCGGTCACGCCACGGACGGGAGGCTCCCGATGACCCGCAGACTCCTGGCGCTGTTCACCGCACTCGCGGTCGTCGTCGCACTCGCGGTCCTCCTGTGGCCGCACCCCGCCCCCGTCCGCGTCACGGCGTACTTCCCGCGCACCGTCGGCATCTACCCCGGTTCCGACGTCCGCGTCCTCGGCGTCCGCATCGGCGAGGTCAGGAGGATCACGCCCGAGGGCGGCCGGGTGCGGGTGGAGCTGGAGTACGACCAGGGGCGCAAGGTCCCGGCGGACGCGCAGGCCGCCATCGTCAACTCCTCGGTGGTCAGCGACCGTTACGTGCAGCTGCTGCCGGTGTACCGGAAGGGCCCGGTGCTGCGGGACGGCGACGTCATCCCCGAGTCCCGCACGGCCGTTCCCGTCGAGCTGGACCGGATCTTCGACAGCCTGCACACCACCGCCGAGGCGCTCGGCCCGAACGGCGCCAACAACAAGGGCGCGCTGTCGCGGCTGCTCGGGGTGAGCGCGGACAACCTCCGGGGCCAGGGCGAGAACCTCAACCAGACGGTCGAGGACCTCTCGCAGGCGGTCACGACACTGTCCGACGGCCGCGGCGACCTGTTCGGCACCGTGCGCAACCTCCAGGTGTTCACGGCCGCGCTGGCGGCGGACGACAAGAGCGTGCGGTCCTTCAACACCAGCCTCGCCGAGGTGGCCGCCCAGCTGGCCGGGGAGCGGGGGGACCTCGCGGCGGCGCTGCGGAACCTCGGCGCGGCCCTCGGCGACGTGTCCGACTTCGTGAAGCACAACAAGAAGGCACTGACCTCGGACGTGCGGGGGCTCAGCAAGGTCACCAAAGTCCTCGTCAGCCAACGGGCCGCACTGGAGGAGCTGTTGGACGTCGCCCCCACGGGCCTGTCGAACCTGCAGAACGCCTACAACCCCGCCGCCGGCACCCTCGACACCCGCAACAACGCGCAGACACCGCAGGACCCGGCGTCCCTGCTCTGTTCGCTCCTGAAGACGACCGGGGACGAGGGTGGCAAGAACCCCGACTGCGCCGAGCTGAAGAAGCTCTTCGACTCCCTGCCCAAGGTACCGACGGCCCCGGCGGCCACGGGCACGGTCGACAAGACCCTCGGCGGAATCCTGGGGGCCCGGGCATGAGTGTGCTGCGCAAGGGCCGGGTGGCCGCCTGGACGGCGGTCGGTTCGCTGCTGCTGACCGGCTGCGAGTTCAACGGCTGGTACGACGTCCCGCTCCCCGGAGGCGCCGCCGCGGACGGCCGCGCCTACCACGTCACCGTCGACTTCAGGGACGTCATGGATCTGGTGCCGCAGTCGGCGGTCAAGGTCGACAACGTCACCGTGGGCGCGGTCGAGAAGGTGGAACTGGACGGCTGGCACGCGCGCGTGCGGCTGCGGATCGCCGACTCGGTGAAGCTGCCCGGCAACGCGGTCGCCGAGCTGCGGCAGACGAGCATGCTCGGCGAGAAGTACGTGGCGCTGTCCCCGCCGGCCGGCACGCAGCCCGTCGGCCGGCTCCGCGACGGCGACCGCATCCCGCTGTCCCGCAGCGGCCGCAACCCGGACGTCGAGGAGGTGCTGTCCGCCCTGTCCGCGCTCCTCAACGGCGGCGGGGTGGCCCAGCTCAAGACGATCACCGTCGAGCTGAACAAGGCGCTGGACGGGCGGGAGAGCCGGGTCAGGTCCCTGCTCAAGGAACTCGACACCTTCCTCGGGGGCCTCGACGACCAGCGGGCGGACATCGTCCGGGCGCTCAAGGGCGTCGACCGGCTGGCCGAGCGGCTGAAGAAGGAGAAGAAGACGATCGCCGAGGCCGTCGACACGATGCCGCCCGCCCTGAAGGTCCTCGCCGACCAGCGCCGCGACCTGACGAAGATGCTCACGGGCCTGTCCAGGCTCGGCAAGACCGGCACCAGGGTCGTCAACGCCTCGCGGGACGACACCGTCGCCAACCTCAGGAAGCTGCGGCCCATCCTGCAGCAGCTGGACAAGGCGGGGGACGATCTGCCCAACTCCCTTGAGCTGCTGACCACTTACCCGTTCCCGCGCAACGTGGTGGACGCCGTCAAGGGCGACTACGTCAACCTGAAGATCACCGCCGACCTGGACCTGGCGGGCATGTACGGCAACGTCAGCGACAAGCCGGGCAAGCGCGGGAGCACCCCGGCGCCCGGGATCCCGGACCTTCCGAGCGTCCCCACTCCCACCCCCCTCCCGTCCACCCCGTCCCTGCCGGACACCCCGTCCGTGCCCGCTGTCCCATCGACACCCTCCGACGGCAGCACCCTGCTGTGCCCGCCGGTGTGCACCGCGGCCTACGGCACCGGGGACGGCTCGCACCGCCTCCCGCAGGGGATCGACGTCGGCCTCGCCGAGCTGATGCTGAAGGGGATACTGCCGTGATCACACGTACGGTCAGGGCCCAGCTGCTGGCCTTCGCGGCCGTCACCGCCGTGGGGGTGTCGTACGTCGGCGCCGAGTACACGGGCCTGGTGGACGACGTCCTCGACCGCGGCTACACCGTGCACGCCGACTTCGCCGAGTCCGGGGGCGTCTTCCCCGGCTCCGAGGTCACCTACCGGGGGGTGCCGGTGGGCCGGGTGGGCGATCTGCGGCTGACCGGTTCCGGGGTCTCGGTGTCCTTGAAGATCGAGGACGGCGCGCCTCGGATCCCGGCCGACACCCTGGCGGTGGTCGCCGACCGCTCGGCCGTGGGTGAGCAGTACGTCGACCTCCAGCCGCGCCGCTCGGGCGGCCCGTACCTGATCGACGGCAGCCCGATACCGCGCAGCCGCACCCGGACCCCGCTGCCGGTCACCGACCTCGTCCTCAGCCTCGACCGGCTGGTGAACTCCGTCGGCAAGGACGACCTGCGCACCACCGTCGACGAGCTGGGGAAGGCCTTCGCCGGCACCGGACCGAACCTGAGCCGCCTGATGGATTCGGGCAACGAGCTGGTCGAGTCGGCTTCCGAGTCGCTCCCGGAGACGGTGTCGCTGATCGAGGACTCGCGGCAGGTGCTCAAGACGCAGGCCGACCAGGGCTCGGCGATCAAGTCGTTCTCCCGTGATCTGGCTGCGCTGACCGCGCAGCTGAAATCGAGCGACGGGGATCTGCGCAGGCTGATCGGCAACACGGCGCCCGCCGCGCAGGAGGTCAACTCGCTGCTGAGGTCCACGGGGCCCGACCTGTCGGTCCTGCTGGCCAACCTCATCAGCGGCGGCCAGGTCACCGTGGCACGGCTGCCCGGCGTGGAGCAGGCCCTGGTCACCCTCCCGCTCAACGTCGCGGGCAGCTACACCGTCATCCCCGGCGACGGCACCACCCACTTCGGGCTGGTCCTGGGCGCCGACGACCCGCCGCCGTGCACCCAGGGCTACGGCACGCAGCGACGCGACCCCGCCGACACCGGCACGCGCCCGGCGAACACCGGCGCGCACTGCACGGCACCCCGCGGCAGCAAGACCTCGGTGCGCGGTGCGCAGAACGCCCCCGGCACCTCGGCCGGTGCCCACGGCGGCGACCAGGCCGTGTACGTCACCCCGTACGACCCGGAGACCGGCACTGCCGCCGGCCCGGACGGAACGCCCGTCGACATCGGCTCGACGGGCGGCGAACAGACCGTGTTCGGAAAGGAGTCGTGGCAATGGCTGCTCGTGGGACCGATGGCATGAAAGGGGGGCGCATGAGGCCGCTGTGGGTGGGGCTCGCCGCCGCGACCGTCCTGACGACCGTGATCTCCGTCTGGCTGGGGCTGCGGCTGTCCGACCAGAGGGCGGCGGAGCAGCGCCGCCAGGACGTCCTGGTGGCGGCCCGCCAGTCGGCGCTGAACTTCACCTCGCTCGACTACCGGCACTACGGCCGGGACAGCGGCAACGTGCTGAAGGGCGCCACCGGCGACTTCAAGAAGCAGTTCGCCGCACAGACCGCGCAGCTGACCCGGCTGGTCGCGCAGAACAAGTCGGTGTCCGAGGGACAGGTCCTCGAGGCGGGCATCGTGCGGTCCGACGAGCGCTCGGCCCGGGTCCTGGTGGTGGCCGACAGCAAGGTGACCAATACCGCCGCGCCCGAGGGGCAGGCGCGGACCTACCGGCTCCAGCTCGACCTCGTGCGGGTGGACGGCCGCTGGCTGACCTCCGACGTCGAGTTCGTGGGCTGACCCGGAGTTGAGGAGAGACACCGTGGCGAACCCGACCACCCGAACCCGCGGCACCGGCTCCCCGGCTCGCCGCACCATGACCGCGGCCGCCCGCGCGGCGGCCAAGCGCGCCAGGCGGCCGGAGCACGACGACACCGCCCTGCAGGCCGAGGGACGGTCCTCAGGACACACCGTGCTCATCGAACCCCCGGGCGGCTGGGACGACCCGCCGGAGCCGGAGGCCGACGAGCAGGAGAGCGCGCCCGGGCGGCCGCCCCGCCTGCCAAGGCTGCTCACCGCGGCACTCTGCCTCGCGCTCGCGGCAGCCTTGGCCGTGGCCGCCGTACTCGCATGGCAGTACCGGCAGGGACAGCAGACGGCACGGGCACGCGCCGAGGCCCTCGACACCACCCGGAAGGCCGCGCCGGTCGTCCTGTCGTACGACTACCGTCACCTGGACCGCGACTTCGCCCGGGCCCGCGCCCTGCTGACGGGTGCGTTCCGCGACCAGTACGACAAGACCACGAAGACGGTGGTCGGGTCGACCGCGAGGAAGTACCACGGCGTGGTGAAGGCGGCGGTGGCGGCGCCCACGGACGGCGGCGCGCCCGCGGTCTCCGTCGTGTCCGCCGCACCGGACAGGGTCGTCGTCCTGCTCTTCGTCGACCAGGTCACGCAGAGCACCCAGGTGTCGGGCTCCCGGCTGGACCTCAACCGGGTGCGGATGACGCTCACCCGTACCTCCGGCGGGTGGAAGGTGAGTGCCGTAGACGCCCTCTGACCAGGCCACCGAAAGTGCCCCCGCGCAGCCCGCGCGGGGGCACTTTTTCGTGGCCGCTCTTGACAGTCACCCCCGACCACGGGCAATCTTCCATTAAGCAGAAACAAACTTCCGCAATACGGAATTCCTAACGGAAGGGAGCGCGGCCCGAATGGGATTCGCAGACCAGCGCTTCAACGTCAACCTGTCGATCCTCTTCACGGAACTCCCGCTCCTGGAGCGCCCCGCGGCCGCGGCCGCGGCGGGCTTCACGGCGGTCGAGCTGTGGTGGCCCTGGGTCGACTCCCCCACCCCCGAGCAGTCCGAGCTCGACGCCCTGAAGAAGGCGATCGAGGACGCGGGCGTCCAGCTCACGGGGCTGAACTTCTACGCCGGACAGCTGCCGGGCCCGGACCGCGGCGCCCTGTCGATCCCGGGTGAGGAGTCGGAGAAGTTCCGCGCCAACATCGACGTGGCGGCGGACTTCGCGGCCTCCCTCGGCTGCAAGGCGCTCAACGCGCTGTACGGCAACCGCGTCGAGGGCGTGGACCCGGCCGAGCAGGACGCGCTCGCCCTGGAGAACCTCACCCTCGCGGCCCGCGCGGCCGACCGGGTCGGCGCGATCATCCTGATCGAGGCACTGAACCAGCCCGAGTCGCCGAAGTGCCCGATCGTGAGCGCGCCCAAGGCGATCGAGATCGTGGACAAGGTCAACGCGGCGACGGGCCTCGGGAACACCAAGTTCCTCATGGACCTCTACCACCTGTCCATGAACGGTGAGGACCTGCCCTCGGTCATCGGCCAGTACGCGGCGAAGACCGGCCACGTCCAGATCGCCGACAACCCCGGCCGCGGCGCCCCCGGGACGGGGTCGCTCCCGCTGGAGGAGCTGCTCGACCACCTGAAGAAGGCCGGTTACGACGGCTGGGTCGGCCTGGAGTACAAGGCCGGCGACCGCCCGAGCGCCGAGTCCTTCGAGTGGCTCCCGCGCGAAGCGCGCTGAGCGAGCCGACCGCGCTGAACCCCTGACTTTGCAGAGCAGTTAGAGAGGCACCCCCAATCATGAGTCTTCCCAAGATCGCGTGGATCGGCCTCGGCATCATGGGCTCCCCCATGTCCGAGAACCTGATCAAGGCGGGTTACGACGTCACCGGCTTCACCCTGGAAAAGGACAAGCTGGACCGCCTGGCGGCCGCCGGCGGCACCGCGGCCTCCTCGATCGCCGAGGCCGTGCGCGACGCCGACGTGGTGATCACGATGGTGCCCGCCTCCCCGCAGGTCGAGGCCATCTCCTACGGCCCTGACGGCATCCTGGAGAACGCCAGGCAGGGCGCCCTGCTGATCGACATGTCCTCGATCACCCCGCAGACCTCGGTGGACCTCGCGAAGAACGCCGGGGAAAAGGGCATCCGCGTGCTCGACGCCCCGGTCTCCGGCGGTGAGGCCGGCGCCGTCGAGGCCGTGCTGTCGATCATGGTCGGCGGCGAGCAGGCCGACTTCGACCAGGCCAGGCCGATCTTCGACGCACTGGGCAAGACCATCGTGCTGTGCGGCCCGCACGGCTCCGGTCAGACCGTGAAGGCGGCCAACCAGCTGATCGTGGCCGTGAACATCCAGGCCTGCGCCGAGGCCGTGGTCTTCCTGGAGAAGTCGGGCGTGAACCTGCAGGCCGCGCTGGACGTCCTCAACGGCGGCCTCGCGGGCTCGACCGTGCTCACGCGCAAGAAGGACAACTTCCTGAACCGCGACTTCAAGCCGGGCTTCCGCATCGACCTGCACCACAAGGACATGGGCATCGTCACCGACGCCGCCCGCAACGTCGGCGCCGCCCTCCCGGTCGGTGCCGTGGTCGCCCAGCTGGTCGCCTCGCTGCGCGCCCAGGGCGACGGCGGCCTGGACCACTCGGCGCTGCTGCGGGCCGTGGAGCGCCTGTCCGGCGCCCAGGCCTGACGGCCTCCTGAGACTTCCGGGCCGCGGCGCCGCCGACACCTGTCCTGTCGCGCCCAGGCGGCACCGCGGCCCGGAATCATCTTCAACAAACTGTTGACGTCCCGACCACCCGAACCTAGGCTCACGCCAGCGGAAGCTCCATAAAGCGGAAGTCTGTTTCCGAAAATTCCGAAGATTCCCGCTGCCCTCTCGCACGGAAGGTCACCATGTCGAAGCGCGTGCTCACGACAGAGTCCGGCGCCCCGGTCGCCGACAACCAGAACTCAGCCTCCGCCGGCGTCGGCGGCCCGCTGCTGCTCCAGGACCAGCACCTCCTGGAGAAGCTGGCGCGCTTCAACCGCGAGCGGATCCCGGAGCGTGTGGTGCACGCCCGCGGTTCCGGCGCGTACGGCCACTTCGAGGTGACGGACGACGTCACCGGCTTCACCCACGCCGACTTCCTGAGCACGATCGGCAAGCGCACCGAGGTGTTCCTACGCTTCTCGACGGTCGCCGACTCCCTCGGCGGCGCGGACGCGGTCCGCGACCCGCGCGGCTTCGCGGTGAAGTTCTACACCGAGGAGGGCAACTACGACCTCGTCGGCAACAACACCCCGGTGTTCTTCATCAAGGACCCGATCAAGTTCCCCGACTTCATCCACTCGCAGAAGCGGGACCCGTTCACCGGCCGGCAGGAGCCGGACAACGTCTGGGACTTCTGGGCGCACGCCCCCGAGGCCACGCACCAGGTGACCTGGCTGATGGGCGACCGCGGCATCCCGGCGTCGTACCGCCACATGAACGGCTACGGCTCGCACACCTACCAGTGGACGAACGCCGAGGGCGAGGCCTTCTTCGTCAAGTACCACTTCAAGACGAACCAGGGCATCCGCTGCCTCTCCGCCGAGCAGGGCGCCGAGCAGGCCGGCAAGGACCCCAACTCGCACCAGACGGACCTGCTGCAGGCCATCGAACGCGGGGTGCACCCGTCCTGGACCCTGTACGTCCAGATCATGCCGGCGGCCGAGGCGGCCGACTACCGCTTCAACCCGTTCGACCTGACCAAGGTGTGGCCGCACAAGGACTACCCGCTGCAGCGGGTCGGCCGGCTGGTGCTGGACCGCAACCCGGACAACGTGTTCGCCGAGGTCGAGCAGGCCGCGTTCTCCCCGAACAACTTCGTTCCGGGCATCGGCCCCTCCCCCGACAAGATGCTCCAGGGCCGTCTGTTCGCCTACGCGGACGCCCACCGCTACCGCCTCGGCGTCAACCACACCCAGCTCGCGGTCAACGCCCCGAAGGCGACGACCGCGCAGAACTACGGCCGCGACGGCTTCATGGCGTCCAACGCCCAGGGCCGCCACGCCAAGAACTACGAGCCCAACTCGTACGACGGCCCGGTGGAGACCGGCCGCCCGCTCGCGGCCCCGCTGGCGGTGTCCGGTCACACCGGCACCCACGAGGCCCCGCTGCACACCAAGGACGACGACTTCTACCAGGCGGGCGAGCTGTACCGGCTGATGTCCGAGGAGGAGAAGCAGCGTCTGGTCGCGAACATCGCCGGTGGCCTCTCGCAGGTCTCCCGCGACGACGTGATCGAGAAGAACCTGGCCCACTTCCACGCCGCCGACCCCGAGTACGGCAAGCGCGTCGAGGAGGCGGTCCGCGCCCTGCGCGAGGACTGAGGCCACGGACGGCCCGCGGCAGCCGAACGGCCCGGATGAGGGGTGGCCGGTCGGAACAGCTCGCGGGCAAGGCGAGGACCGCGGCGGCGTGTGAGCCAGTGCGGTGGTGAAGGTCTCGGGCCTCCTTCTTCGACCTGAGGGAAGGAGCCCCCGGCCGTCGCATCCGCCGCGGTCCCAGCCCTCCACGGGCTCCGTCCGGTGGCGCGAATGTCCTGTCGCGCCCAGCCTCGCGCCGTCGGACGGCCATCACACGGCACCGAGAGCGCCCCCTGGTCACAGGGGGCGCTCTCGTGCTGTCCGGCTCCGGGGGTGCGCTCCCGCCGCTTCCGCAGGACGCTGAACCCATGGGCAATCCGACGCAGTACCCGCACATCGTGGTCCACGCTCCGGCCCTCGACGGCTCCCGGCGCGTCACCGAGGGGGACGTGACCCTGGGGCTCGCCTCCCACCTGGACGACGTCGTCGAGATCCTGCGGCTGGCGGACCTGGACCGGATCGAGGTCGAGGAGAGCGACCTCATCGAGTGGCAGGGCGGCGGGCCGGACGACTGGCCGGGCCTGTCGGAGCACGAGGTCTAGGGAGCGGGTACGACAGCGGCCGTACCCGGCCTACGCAACCCTCAAATCAACCGCTGAACACCGCGAGAGAGGCTTCGCCAACCGGCACCGGCGGGCACAACACCGACAGACGGGGCCCGCCGGCACGGGGGCGGCGGGTTCCCGTACGGGGGGGGTGTGATGACTGGTACGACGAGGATCCCGACGGAACCGCAGGCGCTCGCCCTGCTGCGGGGAGGTGCCCGGGCCGCCGTGACGGTGGCGGTGCTGGGCCTGCATCTGCGGGGTGCGGTGAAGGCCGGACGGGCGGGCACGATGCGAACTTCGGGTCCGGCGCCCGGGGCGGCCCTGACGACGCTCGCGAAGGCGGTGCACGCCGGCCTCTACCGCCCCGCCGGCATGAGGCAGTTGCTGGACCGGCGGCCGGTGCGGGAGGCGCTCGGCGAGCTGCGCGCGGACCTGGTCGGCGCGGGCCTGCTGCGAGCCGTCCTCCCTGGCCGTACCCGCGCCGGCCGCCGGGCCCTGAAGGACCTGCGCGCCCGGCATCCACTGCCCGTCCGCAGCTCGGGCCTGTCCCCCGAGGACAAGCTGCTGCTGGTGGCCCTGCACGGCGACAAGGCACTGACCGTGCTGGCTCCCCGCTTCACCCGGGACGCGGGCCTGACGGGCCGCGGCGGCACTACCGAACGCGAGCTGCCCCAGTCCTGGGGCAGCTCGGGCGGTGGGGGGTTCAGCTGCGGGGCGGTGTGACCGCAGATCCGTGCACCTGGTGTCCGCAGATCCGTGCACCCGCGCACGCGCCGGGGGCGGCCCGTCCCCCTCGGACGGGCCGCCCCCGGCGTGTTCTCGCGCGCTTGTGCCGGATCAGACCTTCAGGGGCTTGACCGAAGTTGGCGCGTGGCCGGGCTCGGTGGCCAGGTCCTCGAACTCGGAGATGTCGCTGATGTCCATCGTCCGGCTCATCGAGATGTTGGTGATCCGCTCCAGGATCGCCTCGACGACGACCGGCACCTGGTATTCGGCGGCCAGCTTCTTCGCCTGCTCGAAGGCGGCGCCCAGCTGGTCCGGCTCGGTGACCCGGATCGCCTTGCAGCCCAGCCCCTCGGCGACCTTGACGTGGTCGACGCCGTAGACGCCGAGCTCGGGAGCGTTGATGTTCTCGAACTCCAGGTTGACCTGGAAGTTGATGTCCAGGCCGATCTGCGCCTGGCGGATCAGGCCCAGGTAGGCGTTGTTCACGAGAACGTGGACGTAGGGGATCCTGTGCTGGGCGGCCACCGCCAGCTCCTCGATCAGGAACTGGAAGTCGTAGTCGCCGGAGAGGGCGACGACCGGGGAGTCCGGGTCGGCCTTGGCGACGCCGATCGCGGCTGGGATGGTCCAGCCGAGCGGGCCGGCCTGGCCGCAGTTGATCCAGTGGCGCGGCTTGTAGACGTGCAGCATCTGCGCGCCGGCGATCTGGGAGAGGCCGATCGTGGTGACGTACCGGGTCTCCGGGCCGAAGGCCTTGTTCATCTCCTCGTACACGCGCTGCGGCTTCATCGGCACGTTGTCGAAGTGCGTACGGCGCAGCAGCGTGGCCTTGCGCTCCTGCGTTGAGGCGACCCAGTCGGCGCGGTCGGGCAGCTTGCCCTCGGCCTTCAGCTCCTTGGCGACCTCGACGAACAGCTCCAGCGCGGCCTTGGCGTCGGAGACGACACCGTAGTCCGGCGGGAAGATCTTGCCGATCTGGGTGGGCTCGATGTCGACGTGGACGAACTTGCGGCCCTGGCGGTAGACGTCGAGCTTGTAGCCGGTGTGGCGGTTGGCCCAGCGGTTGCCGATGCCGAGGACGAAGTCGGACTCCAGGAAGTTCGCGTTGCCGTAGCGGTGCGAGGTCTGGACGCCGACCATGCCGGCGTTCAGCTCGTGGTCGTCGGGCAGGGCGCCCCAGCCCATCAGGGTGGGGATGACCGGGGTCTGGGTCAGCTCGGCGAACTCGACCAGCAGGTCGGCGGCGTCGGCGCCGATGATGCCGCCGCCGGCGACGAGGACCGGGCGCTCGGACTCCAGGAGGAAGGAAATCGCCTTCTCGATCTGGGCGCGGGTCGCGGCCGGCTTGTAGACCGGGAGCGGCTCGTACGTCTCCGGGTCGAACTCGATCTCGGTGAGCTGGACGTCGATCGGCAGGTCGATCAGAACCGGGCCGGGGCGGCCGGAGCGCATCAGGTGGAAGGCCTGCTGGAAGACGCCGGGGACCTGCGCGGCCTCCAGGACGGTGACCGCCATTTTGGTGACCGGCTTGGCGATCGAGGCGATGTCGACGGCCTGGAAGTCCTCCTTGTGGATCACGCTCGTGGGCGCCTGGCCCGTGATGCACAGGATCGGGACGGAGTCGCCGATGGCCGAGTACAGGCCGGTGATCATGTCGGTGCCGGCGGGGCCCGAGGTGCCGATGCAGACGCCGATGTTGCCCGGCCTGGTGCGGGTGTACCCCTCGGCCATGTGCGAGGCGCCCTCGACGTGGCGGGCGAGCGTGTGGTTGATCCCGCCGCCCTCCTTCAGCGCCTTGTAGAAGGGGTTGATCGCCGCGCCCGGCACACCGAAGGCGTCCGCGACGCCCTCGCGCTTGAGGATCTCAACTGCCGCGCGGGCAGCGGTCATACGAGCCATCGAGTACTCCTGCTTCGGCTGTCGGATGCGTACTCCCGTCGCGCCCCGCGGTGAGCACTTCCGTATTGCGGAAAATATTTTCTACTATCTGAAATCAATGTAAGGGGGTCGCCGAAGGTCGTCAAGAGAGGGACAAGGGGGGCCCGACAGGAGCACGATGGGGGGCGCAGTCCCGATGCGACGCCTGGAGTGGCCATGCCCGAGAGCGTGCCGGTGCGCTGTCCGGCCTGTCGGCGCGAGCACGTCTACACCGCTCCGCCGTATCCCTGCGTCTGCGGCAGACCGTGCGCCCCGCGGCTGGATCCGGTGACCACGCCGGCCGTACTCGCGCACCGCACCTGGGACGAGGACTGGATCACCGTGCGCTGCGGCGCCTGCGGGCGCGGCAATCAGCTGCCGCACCCGGAGCTGGGCTGCCCGTGCGGCACGGTCCTGCGCATTGCGGTGAGCGACGCCCCGTCACCGGGGGCGCGCCCGGGGGCGGCCGTACCGAGTGGCGCCCCGGCGCCGACCGCACGGCCGGGAGCGGCCGCCCCGCGGCACAACGGACGGATCCCGTTCCAGCCCGTCACCATCCGCACGGCCCGCGACGCCGTCACCGCCACCGCGCTGTACCTGCGCTGGCTCGGCTACCGTGACATCCGCCGCGCCGACCAGCGGCCCCCGTCCGGCATAGGTCTGGCCGCGCACGGCCTGGTCGCCCAGGTGGATCCCGCCGTACGCCCGGCCTCGCTGCGGGACGTGGAGTGCCTGTGGCTGACGGCCATGACGGAGTCCGCGGTCTGTGTCTACTTCTCCCTGGCCGGATATGCCGAGGACGCCCGCGCTCGCGCCGACACGCTGGGCGTCCCCCTGTTCGTCCTCGACCTCACGGGTACCCCGACCCCGGTGAACGGTCCGGGGCGGAAGCTCGCCCGGTCGGGCGCGGTCTGACCATCTAGACCCCGTACTTCTCCCGCAGTTCCACCTTGCGCACCTTCCCGGACACCGTCATCGGGAAGGAGTCGAGGATCTGCAGCCGGCTCGGGATCTTGTAGTGGGCGAGCCGGCCCTGGCAGAAGGCGCGCAGGTCCTCCAGGGTGAGCGAGTCGGCCGCGTCGTGCGGGATCACGCAGGCGAGGACCTCCTCGCCGTACTTCTCGTGCGGCACCCCGACGATCTGGACGTCCCGGATCTTCGGGTGGGCGTAGAGGAACTCCTCGATCTCGCGCGGGTAGATGTTCTCGCCGCCCCGGATGATCATGTCCTTGATCCGGCCGACGATCTCCACGTACCCGTCCTCGCGCATCATCGCGAGGTCCCCGGTGTGCATCCAGCGGCCCGCGTCGACGGCCTCGGCGGTCTTCTCGGGCTCGTTCCAGTAGCCGAGCATCACGCTGTAGCCGCGGGTGCACAGCTCGCCCGCCGTGCCGCGCGGCTGGGTGACCCCGGTGGCCGGGTCGACGACCTTGACCTCCAGGTGCGGCAGGACCCGGCCGACGGTGCCGGTGCGGTGCTCCAGGTCGTCCTCGATGCGGGTCTGCAGGGAGACCGGAGAGGTCTCGGTCATGCCGTAGCAGATGGACACCTCCTCCATGTGCATCTCGGCGACCACCCGCTTCATCACCTCGACCGGGCAGGGCGAGCCCGCCATGATGCCGGTGCGCAGGGACGAGAGGTCGTACGACGCGAAGCCGGGGAGGTTCAGCTCCGCGATGAACATGGTCGGGACGCCGTACAGGGACGTGCAGCGCTCCTGCTGGACCGCGTCCAGCGTGGCCTCCGGGTCGAAGGACGGTGCCGGGATGACCATGCAGGCGCCGTGCGAGGTGGCGGCGAGGTTGCCCATCACCATGCCGAAGCAGTGGTAGAAGGGCACCGGGATGCAGATCCGGTCCTGCTCGGTGTAGGCGACCGACTCACCCACGAAGTAACCGTTGTTGAGGATGTTGTGGTGGGAGAGGGTGGCCCCCTTGGGGAAGCCCGTCGTGCCCGAGGTGTACTGGATGTTGATGGGGTCGTCGCAGGACAGGGCCTCGAACCGGGCGTCGGGGGTCGCGCGGCCGAGCAGCGCCGCCCAGCTCGGGTCGCCGATGTAGACGGTCTCCCGCAGCTGCGGGCATCTGCCCCGCACCTCCTCGACCATCGCGCGGTAGTCGCTGGTCTTGTGGCTGAGGGAGGCGAAGAGCAGCGAGACGCCGGCCTGGTTGAGGACGTACTCGACCTCGTGGGTGCGGTAGGCCGGGTTGATGTTCACCATGATCGCGCCGATGCGGGCGGTGGCGTACTGGACCAGCACCCACTCGGGGCAGTTGATCGCCCAGATGCCCACCCGGTCGCCCCTGGTGACCCCGCTCGCGAGCAGCGCGCGGGCCAGCGCGTCGACGTCCGCGCCGAACCGTGCGTACGTCCAGCGCCGCCCCGACGGCACGTCGACGAGTGCCTCGCGGTCCGGCCAGGCGGCGACGGCCCGGTCCAGGTTGGCGCCGATCGTGTCGCCGAGCAGGGTCGTCCCGCTCGTGCCGTGTGTGTACGACGATTCCGAGGTCACCGGAAGTCCTCCTCGCGGTACTCGTCCTGCGAGCCCGCGGCCGTGGCCTCGCGCAGCTCGATCCGGCGGATCTTGCCGGAGACGGTCTTGGGCAGGGCGCCGAACTCCAGGCGGCGGACGCGCTTGTAGGGAGCGAGGACCTCACGCGAGTGCTCGAACAGCACCTTCGCGGTGTCGGGTCCGGGCTGCCAGCCCTCGGCGAGGACGATGTACGCCTTGGGCACGGCCAGGCGCAGCTCGTCCGGTGCGGGCACGACCGCGGCCTCGGCGACCGCCTCGTGCTCCAGCAGCGCGCTCTCCAGCTCGAACGGGCTGATCTTGTAGTCCGAGGCCTTGAAGACGTCGTCCGCGCGACCGATGTACGTCAGGTAGCCGTCCTCGTCGCGGGAGGCGATGTCGCCGGTGCGGTAGTAGCCGCCGGCCATGGCCTCGGCGGTGCGGTCGGGGTCGCCGTGGTAGCCGGTCATCAGGCCCACCGGGCGCTCGGAGAGATCGAGGGCGATCTCGCCCTCGGCGGCTCCGGGGGCGCCGGAGACCGGGTCGAGGAGTTCCACCCGGTAGCCGGGGCTGGGCCGGCCCATGGAGCCGGTCTTCAGGAGCTGGCCGGGGCTGTTGGAGACCTGGACGGCGGTCTCGGTCTGCCCGAAGCCGTCCCGGATGGTGACGCCCCAGGCCCGCCGGACCTGCTCGATGACCTCGGGGTTGAGCGGTTCGCCCGCCGCGACGACCTCGCGGGGCGGCGTGGCGAGCTGGGTCAGGTCGGCCTGGATGAGCATGCGCCACACGGTCGGCGGGGCGCAGAACGTGGTCACCCCGGCCCGGTCCATCTCGGCCATCAGCCGGCCCGCGTCGAAGCGCGTGTAGTTGTGGATGAAGACGGTCGCCTCGGCGTTCCAGGGGGCGAACAGGTTGGACCAGGCGTGCTTGGCCCAGCCGGGCGAGGAGATGTTCAGGTGCACGTCACCGGGCTTGAGGCCGATCCAGTACATGGTGGCCAGGTGCCCGATGGGGTACGAGGTGTGGGTGTGCTCGACCAGCTTGGGGCGGGCGGTCGTGCCGGAGGTGAAGTACAGCATCAGCGGGTCGTCGGCCAGCGTGGGCCCGTCGGGGGCGAACTCGGCGGGGGCGGTGTACGCGTCCTCGTACGCCTCCCAGCCCTCCGGCGGCACCCCGCCGACCGCGATCCGGGTGTAGCCGCCGGGCACGTCCGCGAACTTGGACGTGTCCTCGGCCCGGACCAGCACGTGCTTCACCCGGCCCCGTTCGACCCGGTCGCGCAGGTCGGCGGGGCCGAGCAGCGGGGTGGCCGGGATGACGACGGCGCGCAGCTTCATCGCGGCCAGCGCGGTCTCCCACAGCTCGGCCTGGTTGCCGAGCATGACGAGGATGCGGTCCTCGGCGGCGACGCCCCGAGCGCGCAGGTGGTTCGCGACCCGGTTCGAGCGCTCGGCCAGCTCGGCGAAGGACAGCCGGGTCTCGGTGCCGTCCTCCTCGACGATGTGCAGGGCGGTCCGGTCGTTGCCGTCGGCGATCACGTCGAACCAGTCCAGCGCCCAGTTGAAGTGCTCGGGCCGCGGCCAGGCGAAGCCCTCGTGGGCGGTGGCGTAGTCCTCGCGGTGCTCCAGCAGGAAGTCCCGGGCACTCCTGAAGACCTCGGTCGCCGTCGTCATCTGCGTCCTCCTAGGTTCCGGACCATTGCCGGGCGGCTCTCTGGCATCGTCTAATCCGTGATGCAGGTCTCACTACCCCCGAACGGGGGTGTGGTCCCCCCACGTGACCGCGCCGAAGGAGTGAAGAGGTGTCAGCACAGGCCGTGGCGTCGGTGGAGATACGCGGTGCGCTGGTCCGGCTGCGGCGCACCACCGGGCTTCCGGTCGCCTTCGGCGGCCTGGTCGAGTCCGGCCGTCCGCAGATCCGCATCAGCGAACTGAGCGGCACCACCACCGCCGCCCTCAGCTCGCTCGCGGTGACCTCCGGCAACGGGCTGGGCGGCAAGGCGGTCGCGCTGGCCCGGCCGTGCGCGGTCACGGACTACTCCAGCTCCCGGCAGATCAGCCATGAGTACGACCTCCCGGTGGCCGCCGAGGGCATCCGCTCGGTGCTCGCGGTGCCGGTCGTCGTACGGCGGCGGGTGCGCGGGGTGCTGTACGGAGCGTTGCGCTCGGCCCAGCCGCTGGGCGACCGCACGCTGGGCGAGGCGGTGGCGGTGGCCCGGGACGTGGAGCAGGCGCTGGTGGTGCGGGACGAGGCGCGGATGCTGCTGGCGGCGGCCCGGCCGGAGCCCGCCGACGTGCCCGAGGGGCAGGGGGCCGCCTGGGAGCAGGTGCGCGAGGCCCATGCGGCGCTGCGCGCGCTGGCGCCCCGGATCACCGACCCGGGCCTGCGCGCCGACCTGCTCGCCGCCTGCGGGCTGCTCGCCCTGCCCCGCCCCGCCAGGGGCGCGAGCCTGGCGCCACGCGAGCTGGACGTGCTGTCCTGGGTGGCGGCGGGCGCCACGAACGCGGCCGTGGCCGAACGGCTGGGCCTGCGCCCGGAGACGGTGAAAGGCTATCTGCGCTCGGCGATGCGGAAGCTGGGCGCGCACACACGAGGGGAGGCGGTGACGGCGGCACGCCGGGCGGGACTGCTGCCGTAGGCGGGCCCGTGGGGCTCTCCGCAGCAGCCGTAAGGAACCTTGCCCATTCAGGCGACGTCGCTTTGAATTTACCTATGCGTGACCGTTTGTTATTTCCCTCACCACGGCTTCCGTCCGAATTTAAAGGATCGTTGCATAGAATTTGGCCCGAACACGACACAGGAGGGGAGCGGTGACCGTGCGACGGGACTTCCAGGAGCCTGCCCGATGCCGCCCCGACCTGCTGATCGGCCGCGAGGAGCTGTTCGCTGCGGCCCGTGACCAACTCGGCTCGGGTGGCAGTGTGCTCCTGCACGGCCCCGCCGGAATAGGGAAATCCACCGTCCTGCGGGCATTGGCCGAGGAATACGGGGCCAGCGCGCGCACCGTCTTGCGCTGCTCCGCCACGGAGTCCGAATCCCACCTGCCCTTCCTGGCCCTCGCCGACCTCCTCGGGCTGGTCCTCGACGACGTCTCCCCGCGGCTGCCCGCCGCCCAGCGCACCGCCCTGGAGTCGGCGCTCACCGGACGCGGCGAGTCCAGCCTCCAGCGCGACGGCCTCGCCCTGCGCCTCGCGGTGCTCTCCGCGCTGCGCGCGCTCGCCGCCCAGGGCCCGGTCCTGGTCGTCGCCGACGACCTGCAGTGGCTGGATCCGGCCAGCGCCGAACTGCTCGGCTTCGCCGCCCGCCGCCTCGAGGGCACCCCGGTGCAGCTGCTGTGCGCGGTGCGCACCGAGGGCCAGGAGAGCCAGGAGTACGACCGCCATCTGCGCTCCTGCCCGCCGGACACCCTCGCCGTCCGGCTCGGCCCGCTCACCCGCACCCAGGTGGCGAAGCTGCTCGACCACCGCGGCCACGGCAGCCTGCCCCGCTCCACGGTGCGCGAGATCCACCGCACCAGCGGCGGCAACCCGCTGTTCGCCCTGGAGCTGGGCCGCGCCCTCGCCGAGAGCCCCACCCCGCCCCGGCCCGGCGAGCCGCTGCCGGTGCCGACCTCGCTGCGCGCCCTGGTGCTCAGCCGCCTGGACATGCTCTCGGTCGAGGCCCGCCGCACCCTGCTGGTGGCCAGCGCCGGCGCCCGCCCAACCCCGGCGCTGCTGCACGCGGCCGGCCGGGAGAACGCCGAGGCCGAGTGCGCCCAGGCCGCCGAACTCGGCCTGCTCGCCACCGAGCCGGACGCGCCGGCCGTACGGTTCGCGCACCCGCTCATCTCCGCCGCGCTGTACGCGGAGGCACCCGCCCAGGAGCGGCGGGCCGCGCACGCGGCCCTGTCCACAGCGGCCTCGGACCCGATCGAACGGGCCCGGCACCTCGCCCTCGCCACCACCGGCACCGACCCCGAGGTGGCCGCCCGGCTCGCCGAGGCCGCGGCCCTCGCCCGGGACCGGGGCGCCCCGTCGGTCGCCGCCCAGCTGGGACTCCTCGCCGCCCGGCGCACCCCCGCCGACGGCGCACCCAGCCCCGACGAGAGACGCCTGCAGGCCGCCGAGGACGCGATCACCGCGGGCGATCTCGACCTGGCCCGGGACATCGCCCGCGAGGTGCTCACCCAGGCGACCGTGCCCGCCGACCGGGTGCGGGCCTGGATCATCGTCATCGACACCGCCGGCCACACCATGGCCGAGGTCGACTCCGTCTTCCCGCAGGCCCTCGCCGACGCCGGCGACGACCCGCGGCTGCTGGCCCTCGTCCACTACCAGCTGGCGTGGCGGGCGCTGATCGTGGCGGGCGACTTCACCGAGGCCCGGGAGGCGGCCGCGCACGCCGCCGAGCTGGCCGAGCGCGGCGGCGACCGACGCACCGAACTGCTCTCCCTCGCCTTCCAGGCGCAGACCGAGACCCTGATGGGCCATCCGGAGGCCCCCCGGACCATCAAGCGCGCCCTGAAGGAGCCCCAGGACCCGACGGTGGCCTGCCACCACAACGGCGCGGGCAGCGCCCGGTTCCGCTGGCTGGTCATGGGCGACCAGCTGGCCGAGGCCCGGGCGACGGTCACCGCGCTGCTGCGCGAGGTGCGCCGGCGCGGCTCGGTGGAGAGCGAGGTGCACTTCCTGCGCGGCCTCGCGGAGACGGAGCTGCACGCCGGGCACTGCGGCCGCGCCCTGGAGCTGGCCCGCGACAGTCTGCGGCTCGCCCGGGACTCCGGTATCGGCGAGACCGCCTCGGCGATGCTCACCTCGCTCGCGGAGGCCTCCGGCGGGGACGTGGACCGCGCGCTGGCCCTGGCCCGGGAGGCGGTCGAGCACGCCGAGGAGGACGGCGACCAGATGTACCTGTCCCGGGCCCTGGGCGCGCTCGGGTACGCCCAGTTGGTGGCCGGCGACCCGGCGGGCACGGTCCGCTCGCTGCGCCGGGTGCGCCGCCTGGAGCTGGCCCTCGGCATCACCGACCCGGCGCGCGGCCGCTGGCACGGCGACCTCGCCGAGGCACTGGTCCGCATCGGTGAGCCGGCCGAGGCGCAGGACGTCATCGACGCCAGCCGCGAGCACGCCCTCAGGCTCGACCGGGGGAGCGTCCTCGCCGTGCTCGACCGCGCGGAGGCGCTGGTGCGCGCCGCGCAAGGCGACCACGAGGCGGCCGTCGCCCAGTTGACGTCCGCTCAGGACCGGCTCGCGAAGCTCGGCTACGGTCTGGAGGAGGCCCGGGCCGCGTTCGCGCTGGCCCAGCTGCGCACCCGGCGCCCGGAGGGCGGCCCGCGCAGGTCGACGGCGTACGACGAGGCCACCCGGCTGTTCCGCCGCTGCCGCGCGCTGCCGTGGCTGCGCCAGGTTGACGAGGCCCTCACCGCCCCGGAGCCCGAGCCGGCCCTCGCCGTGCCGGACACGACGGGCGGGCCTGACGCGCTGGCAGCCCTGGCCGCGATGGAGCGTCAGGTCGCCGCGCTCGTCATGGAGGGCGCCACGAACAGGGAGATCGCGTCCCGGCTGTTCGTCAGTGTGAAGACGGTCGAGGCGACGCTGACCCGGGTCTACCGCAAGCTGGGAATCCGATCGCGGGTGGACATCGTCCGTTTGGCGGCGGCGCGGCGCGCGAAGTGACGGCGCGCCAGGTTAACTGAGCCGGACCGAGGGTTTTCCCTCACCCAACCCCCTAGGGGGTTCCCTCATTGGGAGCCGAGGGTTCCGGGTCCTAGCGTAAAGGGCGTGCCGCTCGCCCGGGCATACGGGGGTCGGTCCCGCGACCCCCGTGCACGACCCCCGCCCGCGCGACCCCCCACCGGCAACCCCCACTGAGGAGACTCATGTTCGGGTCAAGACGTGCCAGAAAGACCGCCGCGACCCTGGTGGCCACCGCCGCCGCCGCGGCGACCGCGCTGATCGCCTCCCCCACGGCGACCGCCGCACCCCAGCCCATCGTGGGCGGTACGACCACCACCACCACGGCGTACCCCTTCATGATGCAGATCACGGACGCGTCCGGTAACCAGTTCTGCGGCGGCACCCTGGTGGCCGCCAAGAAGGTCGTGACGGCCGCGCACTGCATGGTCGGCGAGTCGGCCGGCGGTGTCCGTGTGGTCGGCGGCCGGACCTACCTGAACGGCACCAACGGCACGGTCAGCCGGGTCAGCAAGATCTGGATCAACCCGGACTACACCGACGCCACCAACGGCGACGACGTGGCCGTCCTGACCCTCTCGACGTCGATGCCGTACACCGCGGCGAAGTACGTCTCCTCGTCCCAGACGGGCGTGTACGCGGCCGGCAGCACGGCCCGCATCCTCGGCTGGGGCACCACCTCGGAGAACGGCAGCTCCTCCAACCAGCTGCGGACCGCGACCGTCCCGGTCGTGTCCGACTCCAGCTGCAAGAGCTCCTACGGTTCGGACTACGTCCAGACCGACATGGTTTGCGCCGGATACACGTCCGGCGGCGTAGACACCTGCCAGGGCGACAGCGGCGGTCCCCTGCTCATCGGGGGCGTCCTGGCAGGGATCACTTCCTGGGGCGAGGGGTGCGCGGAGGCCGGTTACCCGGGTGTGTACACCCGGCTGACCACCTTCTCGAACCTCGTGACCACGCAGGTCGACTCGTGACCCGGAAGCAGCACACCTGAGCATCCCTCAGGTAGATACCAGGGGGCGTTGCGGGCGGACCGTGTGGCGGCTCGGCAAGCCGATGCTGGAGGTCAAGGGCGTGGGTGACGCGACCGTGCAGCCGGGCGGCACGCTCATCGAGGGGCGGAC
>NZ_JBSFHY010000067.1:0-32027 GCF_053597295.1 Streptomyces sp. NPDC001450 | reverse complement strand
GGAAGCCGGTCGGCCGGGACGCGCGGACCGCGACCCTCACCGGCACCTGGCTGCTGGTCGTCCCGCACCAGCCCACCATGACCGACACCGACACCGACACCAACCTCATCACCGCACTCACCAGTGGTCTGGCCGCCCACGGAGCGCAGGTGACCACCATCGAGGTGGCCGCCGGTGCCGACCGGGACCGGCTCATGGAAATGCTCGCCACCGCCGTGAGCGGCGATGACGGTCCCCGGTCTCCGGCCGGTGTCCTGTCCCTGCTGGCGCTGGACGAGTCGCCGTACGCTTCCGGCAGCCCGCTCGACAACGGGCTCGCCCTCAACACCGCCCTGCTGCAAGCCCTCGGGGACGCGGGTCTCGTCGCGCCGCTGTGGATCGCCACCCGGGGCGCCGTGTCCACCGGCCGCGCCGACCGGCTGGCCGCGCCCGTCCAGGCACAGGCCTGGGGTCTCGGCCGGATCGCCGCGCTGGAGTACCCGCAGCGCTTCGGCGGACTGGTCGACCTGCCGCAGGAGCTCGACGACCGTGCCGTCACCCGGCTGGTGGCCGCCCTGTCGGGAGCCGTCGACGAGGACCAGGTGGCCGTACGGGGTTCCGGGCTGTTCGCCCGGCGGCTGGTGCGGGCCGCGCTGCCCGAACCGGCGTCCGCCGACTGGAGGCCGGGCGGCACGGTTCTGGTGACCGGGGGCACCGGCGGAGTGGGTGCCCAGGTCGCCCGCTGGCTGGCCCGCAACGGCGCCGCCCATCTGCTGCTGGCCGGACGCCGCGGCCCGGACGCACCCGGCGCGGCCGAACTGGAGGCGGAGCTGACCGGACTGGGTGCCCGCGTCACGCTCGCCGCGTGCGATGTCGCCGACCGCGACCAGCTGGCCGCGCTGTTGGCCGCCGTGCCGGAGGACCAGCCGCTCACCGCGGTCGTGCACGCGGCCGGGGTGCTGGACGACGGCGTACTGGACGCCCTCACCCCCGCGCGCGCCGAGACCGTGCTGCGGCCCAAGGTGGCCGCCGCCCTGCACCTGCACGAACTGACCCGGGACCTGGGACTGTCCGCGTTCGTACTGTTCTCCTCGCTCGCCGGCACGCTCGGCGGCCCGGGCCAGGGCAGCTACGCCGCCGCCAACGCCTTCCTCGACGCGCTCGCCCGGCAGCGGCACGCCGACGGGCTGCCCGCCACGTCGGTCGCCTGGGGCGCGTGGGGCGGCGGCGGCCTCGCCTCCGGAGAGACGGGCGAGCGGCTGGCCCGTTCGGGTATGCCCGCGATGGACCCGGAGTCGGCTCTGACGGGGCTTCAGCAGGCCGTTTCCGGCGAGGAACCGGTGCTGGCCGTGGCCGACGTACGGTGGGAGACGTATGCGTTCGCCCACTCCGACGGAGCCGCGCGCGTGCTCGCCGACCTGCCGGAGGTACGCGCGGCACTGGCGGCACGCACCCTGCCCGCGACGGGCGGCGGCGACGGCGGCGGCAACGCGCTCACGGCGCGGCTCGCGGCCCTGCCGTACGACGAGCAGCGGCGTGAACTCCTCTCCTTGGTGCGGCGGTTGGCCGCCGGGGCGCTCGGGTACTCCGGTGCCGAGGAGATCGACGAGGAGCGGGCGTTCCGCGACCTCGGTTTCGACTCGCTCACCGCGGTGGCCCTGCGCAACACCATCGCCGAGACCACCGGGCTGCGGCTGCCGGTGACACTGGTCTTCGACCACCCCACCGCCACCGCCCTTGCGGGCAAACTGCACGAGGACCTGTTCGGTACGGTCGCCACGGCCGCCGAGCCGGCGGCGGCGCTCTCGTCCCGGCCGGCCGAGGTCGACGACGATCCGGTGGTGATCGTGTCGATGGGCTGCCGCTACCCGGGCGGGGTGGACGGCCCGGAGGGGCTGTGGCGGCTGCTCGCGCAGGGTGGCGACGCGGTGTCGGTCTTCCCGGAGGACCGTGGCTGGGACCTCAAGGGCGCCTACGACCCCGACCCGGACCGACCGGGCACCTTCTACGCCCGGGGCGGCGGATTCCTGTACGACGCGCACCACTTCGACCCCGAGTTCTTCGGCATGAGCCCGCGCGAGGCGCTGGCCGTCGACCCGCAGCAGCGCCTGCTGCTGGAGACGTCGTGGGAGGCGATCGAGCGGGCCGGTATCGACCCGGCCACGCTGCGCGGCAGCCGTACCGGGGTGTTCGTCGGCTCCAACTACCACGACTACGGCTCCCGGGTGCAGCACGCCCCGAAGGACTTCGAGGGCTATCTGGCCACCGGCAGCGCCGGCAGCGTGGCCTCCGGGCGGATCTCGTACACCTTCGGCCTGGAGGGCCCGGCCGTCACCGTCGACACCGCGTGCTCCTCGTCCCTGGTGGCGCTGCACATGGCCGCCCAGGCACTGCGCACCGGTGAGTGCACCATGGCGCTTGCGGGCGGGGTCACGGTGATCTCCTCACTGGACACGTTCATCGAGTTCAGCAGGCAGCGGGCGCTGTCCGCGGACGGTCGCTGCAAGGCCTTCTCCGACGAGGCCGACGGCGCCGGCTGGGCCGAAGGCGTGGGCGTCGTACTCCTGGAGCGGCTGTCCGACGCCCGCCGCAACGGCCACCCCGTCCTCGCGGTGCTCGCCGGTTCCGCGGTCAACCAGGACGGCGCCAGCAACGGCCTCACCGCGCCGAGCGGCCCCGCACAGCAGCGGGTCATCCGGCAGGCCCTGGCCGCTGCCGGGCTCTCCCCGGCCGATGTCGACGCCGTCGAGGCGCACGGCACCGGCACCAAGCTGGGCGACCCCATCGAGGCGCAGGCGCTGATGGCGACGTACGGGCAGGACCGGCCGCAGGACCGGCCGCTGCTGCTCGGCGCCCTGAAGTCCAACATCGGGCACACCCAGGCCGCAGCCGGTGTCGGCGGTGTGATCAAGATCGTGCTGGCGATGCGGCACGGGACGCTGCCGCGCACCCTGCACGCCGACCGGCCGTCGACGCAGATCGACTGGACCGAGGGCGCGGTGTCGCTGCTGACCGAGGCCGTCGAGTGGCCGGACAGCGGCCGACCGCGCCGGGCCGGGGTGTCGGCGTTCGGTATCAGCGGCACCAACGCCCACGTGATCCTGGAACAGCCGCCCGCCGAAGTACCGGAGCCGTCCGGCAACGCACCGGAGCCGTCCGCCGAAGCGCCCGAGCCGTCCGTGCCGACACCGCACATGTCCGCGACGACGGCGAACAAGGCGTCCACCGAGAACGCCACGTCGTCGGAGGGGGTGGCCGTCCCTGCCGCCTCCGGCGACGTGGTCCCCTGGGTGCTCTCCGGCCGTGGCACCGACGCCCTGCGCGCCCAGGCCGCCCGTCTGCTGGCCCACCTGGAGGACCCGGAGCGCCAGCACGGTGCCGCGCCCCTCGACATCGCACACTCACTCGCCCTCGGACGGGCCGCGTTCGACCACCGGGCGGCCGTCGTCGGCCAGGGCCGGGATGAACTCGTCGCCGGAGTACGGGCGTTGGCCGAGGGCCGGGAGGTTCCCGGACTGGTACGCGGGGTGCGGCGCCGCAGCGGACGCACCGCGTTCCTCTTCAGCGGCCAGGGCAGCCAGCGGCCGGGCATGGGACGCGACCTGTATGCCGCGTACCCGGTGTTCGCCGACGCCCTCGACGCCGTCTGCGCCGAACTGGACCGTGAACTCGAACGGCCGCTGCGCGAGGTGCTGTTCGCCCCGGCCGGCACCCCGGACGCCGAGCTGCTGGACCACACCGTGTACACGCAGGCCGGGCTGTTCGCCCTGGAGGTGGCCCAGTTCCGGCTGCTGGAGCACTGGGGGCTGCGCCCGGACGTCGTCGTCGGCCACTCCGTCGGCGAGCTCGCCGCCGCCCATGTGGCCGGGGTGCTCGACCTCGCCGACGCCTGCCGTCTGGTCGCCGCCCGCGGCCGGCTGATGCAGCAACTGCCGGACGGCGGCGCCATGCTGGCCGTACAGGCCGGTGAGGCGGAGGTCGCCGAGGCGCTGCGCACATACGAGGACCGCGTGTCCGTCGCCGCCGTCAACGGCCCGGCGTCCGTGGTCGTCTCCGGTGACGAGGAGGCCGTGGAGGAACTGGCCGAGGCATGGCGGGAGGCCGGGCTGCGCACCAAGCGGCTGACGGTGTCGCACGCCTTCCACTCGCCGCGGATGGAACCGATGCAGGCCCGCTTCGCGGCCGTGGCCCGCGAGATGAGCTACGCGGCCCCGACCGTGCCCGTCGTCTGCGACCTCACGGGCGAACTCGCCGACTCCGGACAGCTGGAGGGCGCCGACTACTGGGTACACCACGTGCGCGGCACCGTCCGGTATGCCGACGCCGTCGCCACCCTGGAACGGCAGGGCGTGACCGCGTACGTCGAACTGGGCCCCGACGGTGTGCTCACCGCCATGACCCGCGACTGCCTCGCCGACCCGCAGGCCGCCGTCGTGACACCGCTGCTGCGCCGCGACCGGCCCGAGGAGACGGCGGTCACCACCGCCCTGGCCACGCTGCACGTCCACGGCGTGAGCCCCGACTGGGCCGGGTACTTCGGCGGCCGTCCGGTGCGCCGGGCCGAGCTGCCGACGTACGCCTTCCAGCGCGCCCGCTACTGGCTCGACGCCGATCCCGGTGTCCCGGACCTCGCCGCGGCCGGGCTCGCGGCGGGCGAGCACCCGCTGCTCGCCGCGGGCACGGCACTCGCGGGCGGCGACGGCTACCTGCTCACCGGGCGGCTGTCGCTCAGCAGCCACCCCTGGCTCGCCGACCACGCCGTGTCCGGCACCCCGATCCTTCCCGGCACCGCCTTCCTGGAGCTGGCCCTGCTGGCCGCCGACCGGGTCGGCTGCACCGCCGTCGACGAGCTCACCCTGGAGGCACCGCTCGTCCTGCCCGAGCAGGGTGCCGTCCACCTCCAGGTCACCGTCGGCGAGCCCGGCGAACAGGGAGTGCGCGGTGTGACCGTGCACTCCCGCCCGGACTACGCCGCGGACGACGAGCCCTGGACCCGCCACGCGGTCGGGCAGCTCGCTCCCACGACGGCCCCGGCCGACGACGCCCCGCTCGGAGTGTGGCCGCCGCAGGGCGCCGAGGCGGTCGCCGTCGACGGACTGTACGACCGTTTCGCCGCCGGCGGCTTCGCGTACGGCCCCGCGTTCCAGGGCCTGACCGCGGCCTGGAAGCTCGGCGAGGACGTGTACGCGGAGGTCGCACTGCCCGACGGGGCCACCGACGCCGCCCGCTACGGGCTGCACCCGGCCCTGCTGGACGCAGCCCTGCAGACCGTCGGACTGACCGCCACCGCCGCGGCCGGTACCGCGCTCATGCCGTTCAGCTGGACCGGCGTACGGCTGCACGCCCAGGGGGCCGACGCGCTGCGGGTGCACCTCGCCCCGGCCGGACCCGACACGGTCGCGCTGCGGGTCACCGATCCGGCAGGCGGCCCCGTCGCCACGGTGACCGGGCTGACCCTGCGCCCGCTGCCCGCCGGGCAGCTCGGGGACGCCCGCGCCGCCGCCCGCCATCTGCACGAGCTGGAGTGGGTGACGCCCGCCCCCGTCCCGCTCCGGCCCGCCTCCGCGGGCTGGGCCGTCCTGGACGGCGGGGGCGACCCCGGCATCGGTGCCGCCCTGACGGCCGCCGGTCTCGCCCCCGTCCCCCACCCCGGCCTGGACGCGCTCGCCCGCGCCGTCGCCGCGGGCGACACACCGGTGCCCGGCACGGTGCTGGCCGCCGTACCCGGACTCGGTGACGACGACGCCGGGCAGCCGGGCGGGCCCGACCCGGCCGCCGCCGTGCGCCGCGCGACCGGGCAGGTGCTGCGGCTTCTGCAGGGCTGGCTCGCCGAGGACACGTTCAACGCCACCCGGCTGGTGCTGGTCACCCGGCACGCCGTGACCGTCCACGACGGCGACCGGGCGCCCGACCCGGTGGCCGCGGCCGTATGGGGCCTGGTGCGCACGGCGCAGTCCGAGAACCCGGAGCGGTTCGTGCTCCTCGACTGGGACGGCGCCCAGGAGTCGTACCGGGCCCTGCCCGCCGCGGCCGGTCACGATGAGCCGCAGGTCGCCCTGCGCAAGGGAGAGCTGCGGGTGCCCAGACTGGTGCGCATGCGGCTGCCGCAGGCCGCGGACGGCCACACCGGAACGCTGCTCGACCCGGACGGCACCGTCCTGGTCACCGGCGCCACCGGCGCGCTCGGCGGCCTGATCGCCCGTCACCTGGCCGGCCGGCACGGTGCCCGGCACCTGCTGCTCGTCGGCCGTCGAGGCCCGGGCGCGCCCGGCGCCCGGGAACTCGTCGACGACCTGACCGCGCTCGGCGCACGTGCCGAGCTCGTCGCCTGCGACACCTCCGACCGGGGGGCACTGGCCGCGCTGCTCGCCACCGTCCCCGCCGAGCATCCGCTGACCGCCGTGGTGCACACCGCGGGCGTCCTCGACGACGGCGTCATCGGCTCGCTGACCCAGGAACGTCTCGACACCGTGCTCGCCGCCAAGGTCGACACCGCGCTGCACCTGCACGAACTCACCAGGGACAGCGAACTCCGCGCCTTCGTGCTCTACTCCTCGCTGGCCGGTCTCTTCGGCGGCTCGGGGCAGGGCAACTACGCGGCGGCCAACGCCTTCCTCGACGCCTTCGCCCGGCAGCGGCGCGCCCATGGCCTGCCCGCACAGTCGCTGGCGTGGGGCCTGTGGGAGCAGCGGTCCGCGATGACCGGCAAGCTGGACCAGGCCGACCTGCTGCGCATGGCACGCGGCGGAGTCGTCCCCATGCCGTCCGAGCAGGCCCTCGGCCTGTTCGACGCCGCCGTCGCCGCCGACCGGGCGGTACTCGTCCCGGCCCGCTTCGACACGGCCGGACTGCGTACGCCCGACGGGGAGGTCCCGGCCCTGCTGCGGTCCCTCGTCAAGCCCGCCCCCGGCCGCCGCACCGCCACCGCCGCGGCCGACGGGACCGCGCCCGCCGAGCAGCTGCGCCGCAGGCTCGCGGAGCTGGACGCCGAGGCACGGCTCGGGGCACTGGTGGACGTCGTACGCGACCAGGCGGCGGCCGTCCTCGGATACGCCGACTCCGACGCCGTGGACCCCGAACGGGGCTTCCTGGAGCTGGGATTCGACTCGCTGACCGCCGTCGAACTGCGCAACCGGCTCAATGCCGCCACCGGGCTCCGGCTGCCCGCGACCCTGCTGTTCGACTACCCGACGCCCATCGGGCTGGCCCGCCACCTGTGGGCCGAGACCGCACCGGGCGCCGCGGCGGCAGTCCAGCCGGTGCTGGCCGAACTCGACCGGCTGGAGGGCGCGCTGGCGGAGATCGCCGGGGACGAGACGGTCCGCTCCGCACTGGCCGACCGGCTGCGGGGGCTCCTGTCCACGCTGGACGTGACGGCATCCGCCGCGGGTGGGCTCACGCCCGCCGACGGCGGCCACGGCGGCCATGAAGCAGCCACGGCGGTGGCGGTCGGAGAGCACATCGAGGCGGCGAGCGACGACGACCTCTTCGACTTCATCGACAAGCAGTTCGGGTCGTCGTGACGGAACGCCGGCGAACCCTCCTCACCGCTCCTCACATACGGGAAGAGAGCGAGACCGTGACAGACAGGGTGCTGAACGTCGGTGTCGTCGGCTGTGCCGCCATCGCCCAGCGCACCACCATTGCGGCGCTCGTCGCCGACCCGTCGGTGCGGCTGGTCGCGGTGGCCAGCCGCAGCCGCGACAAGGCGGAGGCCGTCGCCCGGAAGTTCGGCTGCCAGGCGGTCACCGGCTACGCCGCGCTGCTGGCGCGCGACGACATCGACGCCGTGTACGTGCCCCTGCCGCCCGCCCTGCACGCCGAGTGGGTGGGCCGGGCACTGGCGGAGGGCAAGCACGTACTCGCCGAGAAACCGCTCGCGGTCGACCGGGCCGAGGCGGCCGGGCTGGTCGCCTCGGCCCACGCCGCCGGTCTGCTGCTGATGGAGAACTTCGCGTTCCTGCACCACGGGCAGCACGACGCCGTACGCGCCCTCATCGACGAGGGCGCGATCGGTGAAGTGCGCCACATCACCGCGGAGTTCGGATTTCCGCCGCTGCCCCCGGGCGACATCCGCTACGACCCGATGCTGGGCGGGGGCGCCCTGCTCGACGCCGGGGTGTACACCCTGCGCGCCGCCTCCCTGTATCTGGGGCCGCAGGTGACCGTGCACGGAGCGGTGCTGCGTACCGATCCCGGCACGGGGGTCGATGTGGCGGGGGCGGCGCTCGTGGCCGATCCGGCCGGGCGGACCGGGCAGTTGACCTTCGGCTTCGACCGTTCCTACCGCTGCGCGTGCACCATCTGGGGCAGCGAGGGCAGCATCGGCCTCGACCGGGCGTTCACCGCGCCGCCGGCCCTGCGGCCCGTGCTGCGCCTGCGGCGCCAGGACCGCCTGGAGGAACGGACGCTGCCCGCCGGGCACCAATTCGCCTCGCTGGTCTCCCTGTTCACCCGTACGGCCCTGGACGGGGGCGACCTCAAGGGGCCGGGGGAGGACATCCTGCGGCAGGCGCAGCTGGTGGACGCGGTGCGCCACGCGGCCGGCGGGCGGGCGCTCCCCGGGGCGTAGGGCTCCGCCTGGTCAGCCCTGCCGCTTGGGGGGTCCGGCGTCGATGAGGTCGCGGAGCTGGGAGCGGGCGGTGACTCCCAGCTTCGGGAAACTCCGGTACAGGTGGGAGCCGACGGTGCGCGGGGAGAGTTGCAGCCGCTCGCCGATCTCACGGTTGGTCAGTCCGCGGGCCGCGAGGTGGACGATCTGCTCCTGCTGGGGGGTGAGCGCGGGCAGGCTGTCCGGGACACCGGGGCTCTGCCGGATCCCGGCTGCTCGCAGTTCGGCCAGCGCACGGCCGGTCCACGGCTCGGCGCCGAGCCGGCTGAAGGTCTCCAGCGCGGCGGCCAGCAACGGCCGTGCCCGGCTGGACCCCAGCCGTCGGCGCAGCCACTCGCCGTAGTCGAGTTGCGTGTGGGCATGGGCGAAGGGCCGGTCCTCGGCGTACGGCTCGTCAAGTGCGGCACGGAAGTGCTGTTCCGCATCGTCCGCGTCCGCCAGGAGCGCTCTGGCGCGGAAGAGCAGTGCCCGCTGCCGTGGCGAGGAATTCTGCAGGCGGTCCGCCAGCCGGTCCACGACGGCACGAGCGGTGTCGTGCCGTCCGATGCGGGTGGCGGCGGCCGTGAGGTCGGCGAGACCGTACCGGGAGACGTGGTAGTGGACCTCGTCGCCGTCGGCCGTGAACATCATGCGGAACTGGTCGAACGCGGCCTCATGGTCGCCCTCCGCGGCGGCCGCCATGCCCATCGCCCAGCGGGCCCGGACGGCCACGAACCGGTTGTTCTGTGCCGTGGCGAGATCCAGTGCCTTCATCGCCGACGCGCGGGCCGCGGCCACGTCGCCCTGCAGCGCGAGCACGCAGGCGTCGAGGGCGCGGGGCGCCGCCGCCGTGAAGGGCGGATCGCTCTGCGCCGCCGCGCGTGTCGAGGCCGCGGCGACTGCCCTGGCCGCCGGCCACTGACCGTGCTCCAGACGGGTCCAGCCCTCGACGCAGCGCAGCCCGTCAGGCAGCGGCGCCGGGGTGCGGGCGGGTCTGCTCACCCTTTCGAACAGACTGACGGCGAGGCTGGTCTCGTCGAGCAGCCAGGCGATGGTGGCCGTGGCCGCCAGCAGCCCCGGTCCGGCCCGGTCGAATGCCGCCAGCCGGCGCAGCCCGGCGAGCAGTTCGGCCCTGTCTGAGGACGGATCCGTCGCGGCGCGGATCCACAGGGACGCGAGTTCGTGCTCCTGGGGCCGGCCGGGGCCTTCGCAGATCAGGGCGAAGATGTGCCGGAGCTCGTCGCGTCTTACGGCGTCCCCGTTGTAGTAGCAGACCAGGGATGCTGCGGCGAGTGCCTCCAGGGCCTTTGCGGGATGGTGCGGCGCGAGGGTCTCCGCGACATGCATCAGCAGGGTGTACGCGGTGGTGCGGCGCGGGGTGAGGGCGAGGGCCTGGCCCTTGTGCAGCGTGGCGAGGGCGAGCAGCACGGGGTCGTCGGCGAGCGCCTCGACCCGGGCGGTCAGGTCCTCCACCCAGGTCGCCTGGCCGGTCAGCGCGGCCATCCCTGCGGCGAGGGTGAATCTGCGTATGCGGTCCGGCTCGTCCGGGCTGAGTTCGGCGGCCCGCTGGAGTGCCAGTGCCGCAGCCGCGAAACCGCTCCGCTTCCTGGTCTGCTCGGCGGCGCGCTCGATCTCCCGCGCCACGGCCTCGTCGGGACCGGTGCCGGCCGCCGCCAGGTGCCAGGCCCGCCGGCCGGGGACGTCACGCAGGGCGGCGGCCCACTGGCGGTGCGCCTCGTGGCGCTGCGCGGGGGGTGCGCCGTGATAGACGGCGGAGCGGATCAGGGGGTGGCGGAACCGGACGTCGCCGCCGCGGACACGGATGAGTTCCGCCTGTTCGGCCGGCCGCCAGACCTCCGGCGCGACGCCTTCCACGGTGCCCGTGCCGGCCGCGGCCAGCAGCAGGGCGTGTCTCGTGGCTTCGGGCAGGGCATCCAGCCGGTCGGTGAAGCCCTGCTCCAGCCGGTCGGTCAGCGGCAGCGGTTCCACCGGCCAGAGCGCGGGGTCGGATTCCGTCCTGGCGAATTCGATCAGCGCCAGTGGGTTTCCCGCCGCCTCGTCCAGGATGCGCGCACGCAGCGGTCCGCTGGGGCGGCGCGGTTGTGCGTCCAGAAGGAGCCCCGCGGCGGCCGCCCGCAGGGGGCCCAGTTCCAGGACCGGATGGCTCCGGGCGAACGCGGGGAGCGGGGCGCCGCTGCGGACCGCGCTCAGCAGCGTGATCCTTTCGCCTTCCAGCCTTCTGCCGACGAAGGCGAGGACATCGAGGGAGTCCTGGTCCAGCCACTGGGCGTCGTCCACGACGATCAGTACCGGGTGCTGCCGCGCGATGTCGGACAGCAAGGTCAGCACCGCTATGCGCAGTATCAGCTGGTCGGGCTCGGCCGATCCGGTGGTGATGCCGAAGGCGCCCAGGAGCGCGTCCCGCTGACGGTCCGGTAGGTCATCGGCCTGCCCCAGTACCGGCCGCAGCAGCTGGTGGAGTCCTGCGAAGGCCAGTTCCCTCTCGCTCTCGCTGCCCTCCGCCCGCAGGATCCGTGTCCCGGTGCCGCGGAGCCTGCCGACCTCGCTGTCGATGAGGGCGCTCTTGCCGATCCCCGGCTCACCGGTGACGACCAGGACCCGCCCGCCCTCCCCTGGAGGTGTGACGAACCTTCCCACCCGGGCGGCCTCGGAGGCACGGCCCACGAGTGTGCCGCCCGGCAACGTCGCAATGGTCAACAACGCCTCCTCGGTTCCGGCTTCGTGCGCGGCGTGTGACATCGGGGGACCATATCCCCGCTCCGCCGCGCGCCTTCGCCTCTCGACCCGGGCCTCTAAGGAATCCCCTGGAAACCCGCTGCTCGGCCGCCCGTTCCCTCGCGGACTCATGGCGGGCCCCGGGCCACGCAACGGCACGCACGCGAACGGTGACTGTGCCGACTGCACCTGGCGGAGTGCAGTCACCTGACGGATTCGCCGAGCGGCCGCCCACTCAACAATGCGGTGTGAGCCGACTGCCGCGGCCGGAGAACCGGCCCGCGAGGCAGAGGGCTCTCCACGGCCGCGAGCGGGAACGCCTGAATCCTCGTCCATTTCCCGGCGCGGACGGCCTTGGTCTCGCACCGGGACCACCTGGGGGAGTGGACGGTCCGTCCCGGCCCCCGATTCGCCTCGCCGGCCGCGGCGTTCGCCCGCACGGTGCCGGCCGGAGCGACCGCGAGGAGCCGGGGAGGAGTCTCCGCGGCAGACGGGCCCGGGGGACGCGGTGACGGGCGCAGCCGTCGAGCGGGGCCACTCGAGGCATGCGGCACCCAGGAGCCGCCGGACCCCGCGAACGCGCGGTCCACCTCGGTGAATCGTTGATCCGGGCCGTTTCTCCGGTCCCGGCCGGCTGTCGGGTTGTGAAGGAGTCGGAGACCATGGAACGAGCGGCAGTCGTCGCGGGACTCGGGGGCTGGGTGCCCCCCACCGTCGTCACCAATGACCAACTCGCGGCTGTCCTCGACACCAGCGACGAGTGGATCCGCAGCCGTACCGGCATCCGGGAGCGACGCTGGGTCTCCCCGGGGCAGTCCACCGGTGACCTGGCCGTCGAGGCAGGGCGGCGCGCGCTGTCGTCCGCCGGGGTGCGGGGCGTGGACGCGGTGGTCCTCGCCACCAGCTCCCCGGACCGGCACTGCCCCGCGACCGCGCCCGAGGTGGCCAGCCGGCTGGGTCTCGGACTCGTCCCCGCGTTCGATGTGGCCGCGGTGTGCACGGGCTTCGTGTACGCCCTGGCGACGGGGGCCGGCATGGTCGCGCTCGGCGCCGCCGACAGCGTGCTGGTCATCGGCGCGGACGCGTTCTCCACCATCCTCGCCCCGGACGACCGTTCGACCCGGGTGATCTTCGGCGACGGCGGCGGTGCCGTGGTGCTGCGTGCAGGGTCGTCGGACGAGCCCGGAGCGCTCATGGGGCTGAACCTCGGCAGCGACGGGAGCCTCAGCGATCTGATCGAGGTGCCGGCGGGTGGATCCCGGCAGCGTTCCACGGGGCTGCCGGCCAAGACCGAGGACACCTACTTCACGATGGAGGGGCAGGCCGTCTACGCGCAGGCCGTGCGGCGGATGGCGGAGTCGGTACGGGAGAGCGCCGCGCGCACCGGATGGAGCCTGGAGGAGATCGACTCCTTCGTCCTGCACCAGGCCAACGCCCGGATTCTTGCCGCGGTCGCCCGCCGGCTCGGGCTGCCGCCGGAGCGGTTCCTCTCCAACATCGGCGCACGGGGCAACACGGTCGCCGCCTCGATCCCCCTCGCCCTGGCCGACGGTGTCGCCTCCGGCGAGCTGCGGCCCGGGCACAAGGTGGTGCTGGCCGGCTTCGGCGGCGGCCTCACCTGGGGGTCGCTGGCCCTGGTCTGGCCCCGTTTCCCAGCGCACCGGACTCCACCGCCGCAGCCCGCGACGGCCGGTGCCGGGCCCGATGGCAGCACGCTCTGACAGAACCCCCGACACCCCGAACCACCCCACCAGGAGGACCCTTGGACGCCGAGTCGATTGTCGCCCGCCTGCTGACGCCGGAGGGACGGGCCGATCCCTACCCGCTGTACGCCCGCGCCCACGAACTCGGGCCCGTCGTACCGGCCGGTGACGGCCTGGTGCTGGTCAGCGGCTACGAAGCAGGCCGAGCGGCACTGCGCCATCCCGGCCTGGGCGCCGACATCAATCTGGTGACCTGGGGCGCCGACCTCGATGAACATCCCTCACTGGCCATGCTGAGCCGGTCGCTGCTGGTCGCCAACCCACCCCACCACGGCCGGTTGCGGTCATCGATGTCGCAGGTGTTCACCGCACGCCGGGTGGCCGCGCTGGAGAAAGGGATCGCCGGTCTCACCGACGCCCTGCTCGACACCCTCGCGGAGGCCGGCTCCTCCCCGGTGGAGTTCATGGACGCCTTCGCCTTTCCGCTGCCGGCCCACGTCATCTGCGAACTGCTCGGCGTCCCGGCCGAGGACCGGCGGCGCTTCCGGAGCTTCGCCGCCGATCTGATGGCCACTCTGGAACTGCTGTCCGACCCCTCCGGCCTCGGTGCGGCCGACCGGGCGGCGGTGGAGGTCGGTCAGTACTTCACCGAGCTCGCCGGAGCACGCCGCGCCGATCCGCGCGACGACCTGGTGACCGCCCTGGTGAAGGCGCGGGACCAGGAGGTGCTGGGGGACGACGAGGAACTCGTCGCCAACCTGGCCAGTCTGCTGCTGGCCGGCTTCGAGACCACCACCTACCTCCTCGGCAACGGCCTGCAACTGCTCTTCGAGCACCCCGAGGTGATGGCCGCACTGCGCGCCGGGACCGTGCCGGCGCAGAGCTTCGTCGACGAAGTGCTGCGCTACGACACACCGGTGCAGGTGAGCAACCGGGTCGCGCTGACCGACGGCGTCTCGATCGGGGGCGTGCCGGTCCCGGCAGGGAGCCATGTGATCGTGCTGCTGGGCGCCGCCAACCGCGATCCGGCCCGCTACGACGACCCGGAGCGCTTCGACCCCGGCCGGCAGGACATCCAGCCGCTCAGCTTCGGCGGAGGTGCGCACTACTGCCTCGGCGCCATGCTGGCCCGTCTGGAGGCCGCCACCGCCTTCAGCCGGCTGGTGTCCCGGTTCCACGCTCTGCGCCCCGCTCCCGGAAACGGGCCGACCCGCCGCGACCGGCTCGTCCTGCGCGGTCACGAGACCTTGCCGATCGTCCTGTCCTGAGGACCGAACGGCCGACGAAATTCAGGGAAGTGCCCGGGTGGCCGAATTCAGACGTCTTGGTCGGCCCGGTCGTGAGACCTGTCGGAAAATTCGAGAAGTCCCTTCGGAAGGAAGACAGTTGTCGTTCATCGTGGGATCGGACCGCCCGCCCCCTCGCATCCTCACACCGTCCAGTGAGGATTCTCTGATCGCCGAATTGGCCGGAGGGAAAGGGAGAAACCTCCACACCCTCACAGCCGCCGGTTTCCAGGTGCCCAGCTGGTCGGTGATCGGCCTCGACGTCTTCGCCGAATTCTCCCGTGGCAGCGGACTGGACGAGAGTCTGGGAAGCCTGTTCGCCGACGGCTGGGACGGCAGGGCCGAAGAGGTCGCCGCCGAGATCGCCGCACTGATCGAGGCCGCGCCCCTGGACGAGCGTGTCGCCGCGGCCATCGCCCTGGCCTACACACAGGCCGGCGGCGGCCTGGTGGCCGTCCGCTCGTCCGGAGCGGAGGAGGACGGCACGGAGCACTCCTTCGCCGGCCAGTTCGACAGCTTCCTCAACGTCTCCGGCCTCGACCAGGTCACTGCCCACGTCCGCCGGTGCTGGGCCTCCGGGTTCTCGGAACGGTCCCTGCGCTACCGCGCGCAGCGCGGGCTGCCACCAGCTACCGGCGGCGTCGCGGTCATCGTCCAGCGCATGGTGCCCGCGGATCGCAGCGGTGTGCTGTTCACCGCCGATCCGACGGCGGGCCGCACGGACCGCCATGTGGTCAGCGCCGTCCACGGGCTGGGGGAGGGGTTGGTCTCCGGCGCGGTCGACGCCGACACCGTCGTACTCGACGCCACCACGGGCGTCCCGCTGAGCACCGTGATCGGCGACAAGCAGGAGCGCTACGACGCCGGCACTGGACCCGGCTGCGAGGTGTCGCCGGTCGCCGACGAGGACCGCAAGGCGCTGTCCCTGACCGCCGATGACCTGGCCCGGCTGCACGCGGTCGGGGTGCGCGCCACCGAACACTACGGCACCCCGCAGGACATCGAGTGGGCCGTCGCCGACGGCACCCTGTGGGTGCTGCAGAGCCGCCCCATCACCGCCCTCGGCACCGTTTCCGACAGCGCGCCGGAACCCGAGGGGGAGCTGCGGATCTGGGACAACTCCAACATCATCGAGAGCTTCAGCGGTGTCGTCTCCCCGCTCACCTACAGCTTCGCCGCCGACACCTACGCCAAGGTGTACGAGAGCTACGCCCGTGCCCTGGGCGTCAGGGGCGAGAAGTTGCGCGAGGTGCAGGAGTGGACCCCGCACCTGCTCGGCTATGTCCACGGACGCGTCTACTACAACCTCCACCACTGGTACCGGATGGTGCGCCTGGCACCGCTGTACCCGCTGGGCCGCCGGGTCCTGGAGAAATCGCTGGGCGTCGCGGAGAGCATTTCCGACGAGACCGCGGACGCACTTCATCCCTTCACCCCGCGGCCCGGGCTGCGCGGCCGTGTTTCGCGGCTGGCCCGTACGGTCGTCTTCACCAGAAGGTTTCTGACCATCCGGAAATCCGTGGAGACCTTCCACCGGGATTTCTACCGGGCGTACGAGATCTTCAACAACGTCGATTACGACACGCTGCCCGGCGACGAGACCTACCGCCGCTTCCGCCGGCTGCAGAAAGAGCTCATCGAGAAGTGGGGCCCCATGCAGGCCCTGGACGCCACGATCCTGCTCTCCGTCGGCCTGCTGGCGCTGCTCACCCGCAGATGGCTGCCCGACGCGCCCGAGTGGTTCACCTGGGCCGCGGCCGCCCCCGGCGGCGACGTGGAGTCCGCCGAACCGGTGTGGGCGCTGGCCGAGCTGGCGGCGAAGGTGCGTGCCGACGACGCGGTGCGGCATCTGCTGGACAGCACCCCCGACGCCGATGCCTACCGGGCGCTGGCCGACGCCGGTCACACCGAGGTCCTGGCCGCGGTCGACGCGTATGTCGCGGACTACGGCTACCGCAGCCCCGACGAACTCAAGCTCGAAGTCCCCGACCTGCACGAGAATCCTGCCGGGCTGTTCACCCTGCTGCGCGACGCGCTGCCCGAGACCACGGGTGGCGCGGGCGAGCGCGGCTGCGAGGCCGACGCGTACCTCGACCAGCACCTCGGCGGCCCCCGCCGCTGGGTGTACGAGCGGGTGCGGGGCAAGGCCCGGGCCGCGCTCACCGACCGCGAACGGCTCAGGTTCTGCCGCACCCGTGCCTTCGGCGCGGCCAAGCGCATGCTGCGCGCCATGGGCCGCGACCTCGCCCGCACCGGTGCCATCGACGCCTGGGACGACGTGTTCATGCTGCGTCTGGAGGAGATCCGCGGCGCCTACGAAGGCATGATCGTCCACGCGGAGCTGAAGGAGCTGGCCGCGCTGCGCCGCGGGCACCTCGCCGCCGACGCCGAACTGAACGCCCCGGCCCGCTTCACCACCCGCGGTGCCCCGTACTGGTCCGGCAACCTGGAGCTGGCCGGCTGGAGGGGCGGGCCCGCCGCCCGCAGCGGCGCCCGCGAACTGCGCGGCACCCCCTGCTGCCCCGGTGTCGTCGAAGGACCCGCGGTGGTCACCGACACCCCGCGCGACATCGGCGGCGGCATCCTGCTCACCTACCGCACCGACCCCGGCTGGGTGGCCGCGCTGCCCTCGGCCGCCGCGCTGGTCATCGAACGCGGCAGCCCGCTCACCCATGTCGCCGTCGTGGCCCGCGAGCTGGGCATCCCGACCGTGGTCCAGGTCAAGAACGCCACCACCGAGATCCGCACCGGCACCCTGCTGCGCGTCGACGGCGCCGCCGGCACGGTCACCGTGCTCGCCGACCCGCCCGACGACGGCACTCCCGCCGAGAACCCGGACACTCCCAGGACGGAGACACATCCGTGATCCTCACCGAGGACCAACTGCAGGGCCTGCTCGACAAATCGCTCGCCGAACTGCCCCCGGGCGCCGACTGGGCCGTCGTACTCGAAGGCTCCATCGCGGAGGGCTTCGGCAACCCCTCCTCCGACATCGACTTCCTGCTGATCGGCCGCGCCGAGGACGACCTGCCGACCATGCCGTCGCTGCTCTTCGTCGACGGCCGCCGGGTGGAGATACGCACCCGGTCGATACGTCAACTCATCGACCAGTTCCGTACGTTGGAGGAGGGCGCCAAGCGGCCCGGCCGACTCTCCGAGGACCTGCTCAACCGCTGTCAGCGGCTGCTGCACAGCCACCCGCTGCGCGGCCACGACCTGGTCGACGAGATCAAGGCGATGCTGCCGGTCGAGCGGTTCTCCCGCATCGCCGCCGACTGGTGGGCGCATCGGGCCCGGCAGTCCCTGCGGCACGCGATGGCGCTGCTGTGCCTCGGCGAGGCCGACGAGGCGGTTGACTGGACCCGCGCCGGACTCGTCCAGACGATCAAGTCGTGGGCGGCCGGCCAGGGCGAGACCTACCTCGAACCCAAGTGGCTGTCCATGCAGCTGGACCGGGCCGACCGGCCCGAGGTGCGCGACCGGTACTGGCAGCTGGAAGCGGTCACCCCCGCACCGGGTGACGCCGAGGCCGCCCGCACCCTTCTGACCGCCTGCCTCGCCTTCGCCGAGGACCTCGGCCTCACCGGCGTCTCCTGGCGGCCCGAGCGGCTCACCGTCGAACGCGTCGCCGGGGTGACCACCTGGCAGACCGGTGAGCGGGTCCACGTCGTCCGCGGGCGTCGTGAGGTGTTCGCCCTCGGCGACCACGCCGGAGCGGTCTGGCGCTCTCTCGTCCTCGGCCGGCCGCTGCCCCAGGTGCTCGCCGCGGCCCCGGACACCGGCGTCACCGGCCCCGGCCCGCTGCTGGCCGCGTTCCTGCGCTACGGGCTGATCCGGCTGGCGTGGAAGGGCGGCGGCACCGTCACCCCGTCACTGCCGCTCGCCGCGCCGCCCGGCCCCGTCACCCCGCCGCCCTCCACCGCACAGCCGCTGCTGTCGGTGCGCGGCGCGGCCGTGAGCGGCCCCGACGCCATCGACCTGGTGCCGCTGCCCGCAGAGCGGTTCGCCGCCGCCACCATGGCCCTGGTGTGGTCCAACGTCGTCGTGGAGAACGCCATCGAGGACCTGACCGGCGCCCTCCAGCGCGGTCAGTGGCGGGTCGCCGAACTCACCGCCCGCCGCGCCGTGCACGCCGCGCTGCGGGGGCTGTTCAGCGCGCACGGGGTCAACCCGCTGCCCGCGGACTCCGACCTCGTACGCCGTATCGACCTGCTGCCGCCCGCCACCGGGCCGATCCGGGAGCGTGCCGAGGAACTGCTGCGGCGCGCCATCGACTCGGCGGAGAGCGGTGACGCCGTCCTCGCGGATCTGCGCGCCCACGTCGCCCTGGTACGGGGCACCGCCGGCGCCGACGCCTTCCCCCTCTCCTTCGACTCCGCGGACACCTGGCGGGCCACGCTGGAGCTCGGTTACGACTGGCTGCGCATCGGCGCCTACCTCGACGCGGAACTGCCCATCGAAGAGGCCCGCGACCTGCTCGCCAGCAACGGCGTCCAGCCCCACCAGGCCGCGTGACAGGAGGACCGACCGATGACAGACACGATGACCGTGCTGGTGACCGGCGCGAGCGGGTTCGTGGGCGCCGAGGTGACCGCCCGGCTCACCGCCGCGGGCCACACCGTGCTGACACTGCTGCACCGCAACGGCGACCTCGTCCGCAACAACGGCAGAAAACTCACCCCCGGCCCCGGCACGCTCACCCGGATCACCGGCGACATCACCCGCCCCGGCCTCGGACTGACCGACGACGACCGGCGACTCGCCGCGCGCGCCGACCGGATCGTGCACTGCGCCGCCGTCACCGACTTCGGACTGCCCGAGGAGCGGTACGAGAGCATCAACGTCGCCGGCACCCGGCACGTCCTGGATCTCGCCCTGGCCCACCGCATCCCACTGGTGCACGTCAGCACGGCCTATGTGTGCGGGGAACGCGACGGCATCGCCCGTGAGGACGAACTCGACATCGGCCAACGCCCCGGCAACGGCTACGAGAAGAGCAAACTGACCGCGGAGACCATGGTCCGCAAGGCCGCCGCGGAGGGCCTGCCGGTGACCGTGGTGCGCCCCAGCATCGTCACCGGCGCCGCCCGCACCGGCTGCGTCCGCGACTTCAAGACCATCTACCCGGTACTCAAGATCCTCGTCAGGGGCCTGGTGCGTACCGTCCCCGGTCACTACGACGCCGCCCTCGACCTGGTTCCGGTCGACCACGTCGCCGACCTGGTGACCGAGGCCGCCACCCGCTTCGCGGACGCCGAGGGCCGCACCCTGCACGCCGTCGGCCGGGTGCTGACCCTGCGGGACTTCTCCGACGTCCTCGCCGAGTACCCGTCCTTCCAGGTGCCGAGGTTCGTCCCCCCGTCAGCGTTCTCCGCATCGGCCCTGCCCGAACGCGAACGCCCCTACTACGACCGCGTCATCTCCCTCTACGACACCTACTTCCTGCGGCGCATCCACTTCGACGCCACACAGGCCGCTGCCTTCACCGGCCGTCCCGCACCAGCGGGCGGGCGGCCCTACCTGCGCCGCCTCCTGGACCACTGTCTCAAGGTCGGCTATCTCGGCGCGCCGCCGCCCCGGGAGCCGTCCGCCGCCCGAACCGACGGGAGCACCCCATGACGAGTCACCCCGACCAGCCCGAGCACCCCGATCCGGCCCACGGCATCCCGGTCTCGCCACTGCTCACCTGCCACCCCGGCAAACAGCGGCTGTACGGCGCGGACACCTATTACCAGGAGAGCTACGAACAACTCGCCGCCCTCACCGACGACGTCACCGGCTTCGCCCACCGTCACGCCGCGCTGCTGCTCAAGCCGGACGCCGTGGTGGCCCGCAGGCTGGACGCGGCCGTTCAGTGGCTGACCGGGCAGGACTTCCGGATCGTCGGCGCGGCGATCACCCGGCTGACCCGGACCATGATCCGCTCCCTGTGGTACTTCCAGTGGAATCTCGCCACCCCGTACCGCAGGCGGCTCGCCGCGCTCTTCCTGGAGGACGCCGACGCCCTCGTCCTGCTCGTCCGCCCCGAGCGCGACACCGACATCCCGGATATCCCGGCCTCGGTCCTGCTGACCGCCCTGAAGGGGCCGACCGACCCGGAGGCCCGGGTGCCCGGTCAGCTCCGCCACCTCCTGGGCCGCTACAGCTACCTGCTCAATCTGGTGCACACTCCCGACGAGCCCGCCGACGTACTGCGCGAGCTGGCCGTCCACTTCGACGACGCCGGACGTGACCGCCTCTTCCGCTCCGCGCTGGCGGACGAGGACCACCGCGGGCACGCCCTGGAGCTGGCCGACCGGCTGTACGCCGCCACCAAGCCGCGTGAACTCGACTTCGAACCCGCTGTCGAACGGCTGCGCGCCGCCGTCTCCCGCCACCCCGGCACCGACCCGGCCGCGACCCCGCGTCAGCTCCTGGAATCGGCCTGGGACCACGGGATCGACCTCGACCCGTGGGACACCGTCATCGTCGGCTCCAAGGTGCTCCCCATGCGGCAGCCCGGCCGTGCCCCGGTCCTTGACGGGGCCGGTGTCGACGCATGGCGCCGCCATCTGGACGCCGTCCGCGGCGCCTCGACCTGAACGAGGAGCAGCTTATGCAGTTCGCCCGGACACTCCCCAAGGAGCTGGTGCACCGGGCAGCGATCGCCGAGGTCTTCCTGACCGACGCGGCGCGCCTCAGCGAGGACGGGATACTGCTCGCCGCACAGCTTCCCCGCCTCCACGCCTTCTACGACGACACGGTCGGCCCCCGCACCCGCCACGACCCCTTACTGCTGCTTGAGGCATGCCGGCAGGGCATCTTCGTGGTGGCCCACCGCTACCTCGACGTGCCCCTCGGCCACAAGTTCCTCTTGCGCACGGTCGAGTTCGAGGTGCCGGACCCGGCTGCCCTGGCGCCCGGCGACACGCCGACCGAGGCTGTCATCGGCGTCCGGATCGAGCACCGGATCCGGAGCCGGTCCGGGGTGACCGGGCTGCGGCTGCGCTTCACCGCGGCCATCGGCGAACGCGAGGCCATGCTCGCCCGCATCGACTACTCGTGGATGCCGCCGGAGGACTGGACGCGTCTGCGGGCCGGGCAGCGCGACGCACTCGGCCTGCCCGAGCCGCCCGTCGCGCTGCCCGGACCGCGTGTCGATCCCGCCCTGGTGGGCCGACGGGACCAGGCCAACGTGGTCATCTCGCCGCCGCACACCTCCTCCGAGGGCATGAGCACCGCTCGCCTGGTCGCCGAGACCACGCACCCGACCCTGTACGACCACTGGGTCGACCATGTGCCCGGCATGCTGGAACTGGAGGCCTTCCGGCAACTGGCCCTGACCGCCGCCGTGACCGCGGGCACGGTGCGCACGCCCACGGCACTGCCGGTGGGCCTCCACGCCCGGTTCCGCTGCTTCGCCGAGCTGGACCTGCCCCTGGAGTGCCGGACGGCCGCGGTGCTGCCCGGCGCCGACATCGAGTGCTCCCTGCACCAGCCCGGCGCCCTGGTCGCCGAGGCCCGGATCAGGCTCGCCGACCGGAACGCGGCCGACCTGGCAGACGTACTCGCCGGCCAGGGGAACCACCCCCGCGCCTGACCCGCGCGGCACGACAGACACACCAAGACACGTACCCGAGACAGGGGGATACCGCTCAGTGAGCACCGTCGCCGTGCCCCAAGTGCCAGCCCGGCTCGGCCGTTTCGTGCTGCGCATGTTCCGGCCCCATATCTACGCCACCTACGGACTGCTGTGGGTCCTCGCCCTGGAGGGCTCGTCGGTCGCGCTGACCGGCACGGCCTGGCGCCCATCCGGGGCCACTTGGGTGCGGGTCGTCAGCGTCGTACTGGCGCTGTTGTTCCTGCGGATGCTGGACGAGCAGAAGGACTTCGAGTACGACCGCGTGCACCACCCGGACCGGCCGCTGGTCACCGGAGCGATCACCGTCGCCGAGCTGCGCGGTGCGATGGCCGCGCTCACCGCGGCGGTGGCGGGCCTGAACGCGGCCCTGTCGGCGACGGCGGTCCTGCTGATCCTGGCGGCCCTCGGGTACGGACTCTTCCTCGCCGCCCTGGAACGCCTCTCGGCGGCGGTGCGTGACCGGCAGTTGCTCAACCTCGCGGTCACCTACCCGGTGCAGGTGCTGCTGGGCGTCTATGTGTACGGGTCGCTGGCCGCGGCCGGGACCGTCACCGCCGACTGGCGCGGGGCGCTGCTGCTTGCGCTGTGCGCCTGTGTGTTCCTGCACTTCGAGTTCGCCCGCAAGACGGCCTGGGAGGAGGAGCCCGGCGCCCGCCTGTACTCCGCCGGCCTCGGCCCCCGGCGCAGCGCTGCGGTCACCGCGGGCCTCGCGGCCGGGGCGGTCGCGTGCCAGGTCGTCCTGTTCGCGCCGGACGGCCCGTTCGGGCTGCTGCCCTGCCTGACGGTGGCCCTGCCCCTGTGGGGCACCTGGCGGTTCCTGGCCGCGCGCAGCGGCGGCTGGTCGCTGATCACCGCGATGGGCTTCGTCGTGGTGACGTACCTCGCCCTGAGCATTCGGGCGGTGCTGCTGCCGTGACCGTTCAACTTGCCATGCGTATCGATGAGTTGCTGACCACCACGCGTTCCGTACGGCGTGGCCTGGACCTGGAGCGGGCGGTGGACCCGCAGCTGGTCGAGGACTGTCTGCGCATCGCCCTGCAGGCCCCCAACGGCAACAACCGCCAGCACTGGCGCTGGCTCCTGCTCACCGACCCGCGGGTCCGCGCGGACGTCGCCGAGGTGTACCGGGCCGCTTACTACGACCGCAACGGCGCCGCCCTGAAGCGGCTGGACGAGCTTCCCGAAAGCACCCGCTCCGCGCTCACCGGTGCCAGGCTGCTGGCCGACCGCCTGCACCGGGTGCCCGTCCTCGTCATCCCCTGCCTCGAACTGGCCGACGGCCGGCTGCCGGAGGGGAACCAGGCCGGCGTGTGGGGTTCACTGCTGCCCGCGGCCTGGAGCTATGCGCTGGCCGCGCGCAGCCGTGGTCTGGTCACCGCCTGGACGGCGGTCCATCTGGACCGCGAGCGGGAGGTCGCCGACCTGCTGGGCCTGCCGCCCACCGTCCGCCAGGGAGCGCTGCTGCCGACCGCCTACCCACTGCGCACCACCTTCCGGCCGGGGCCACGGCTGCCGCTGGAGGACGTCCTGCACCACGACGGCTGGCAGGGCGGCGACCGGACCTGAGGCGGTGCGTCACGTGTCGTTCCATTTGAAGAACCGCAGCGTCAGCGCGGTCACCACGGCCGTGAAGGCCAGCATGCCGCCCATGGTCGGCAGGGCCTCCATCACACCGCCCCCACGGCTGAGCACGGCCTCGCTGCCCTTCACGAGGTAGCGCAGCGGCATCAGGTACGAGATCCCCTTGACCCAGTCCGGGGCGTTGTCCAGCGAGAAGAACGACCCGGACAGGAAGGACATGGGCAGTACGAGCAGCTGGGCGAGACCGCCTGCGGATTCCTCGGTCTTGGTGACCGAGCCGATGAGCAGGCCGAGCGACATCAGCGACAGGGTGCCGCACATCACCAGCGGTACGATCAGCCACCAGTCGCCGGTGAGCTGGAGACCGAAGTACGGCAACGTGGCCACCAGCAGGAACAGGGCCGTCTGGGTGAGCGCCATGAGCAGGGTCATGGAGATACGGGCGGCCACGACCTCCCAGGCCCGGATCGGCGAGAGCCGCATCCGCTGGAGGATCTTCTTGCGGCGCAGGGTCACCAGCGTCAGCGAGGTGCTGAACACCGCGCTGGAGGCGATGGCCCACCCCATCAGACCGGGGGTCAGATACTGGATCGGCTTGACCGACCGGTCCTCGACCTGACCGGCCTTCAGCGTGTACGTGGCCGGCCGGCCCGTCGCGGCCAGGTTCGCCTGCTCCAGCACCGCGTTGAGCGTCGCGCGGGCGGAGGCGCCCTTGACCGGGTCGGCGGCGCTGTAGCGAAGGACGACGGTGCCGCCGTTCTGCTCGACCAGCGCGTCGTAGTCGCCCTTGCGCACCTTCTCCAGCGCGGCCGACTCGCTGCTCACCTTGGAGATCGTGGCGGCCTTGGACAACTGCCCGCGCTGGTCCTTGGTGAGCGAGTCGAGCACCCGTACGTCGCCGACCTGGGCCACCTTGATGTGCGAGGTCCCGGTGCTCTTGAACAGCGTGCCGAACAACAGCAGGAACAGGATCGGGAAGATCAGCAGGAAGAAGATCGTGCCCTTGTCCCGCAGCACGCTGAGGATCATCGCCCGGGACAGCTCGCGGACCGGGCTGAGCCGCTCGTCCCCGGCGGAGCCCTTGCGGCCCGAACCGGCCTTCCCGGCGGGCTTCTTCCGCTCGGACGAGCCGGTCCCCGCCGTCTCCGTCCCCGTGGTTCGCGTGGTGGTCCCCTCGATGCTCACGCGCGGTACTCCCGTCCGGTCAGCTGGAGGAAGACGTCCTCCAGGGTGGCTCCGCGTACCTCCAGGCCGCGCAGGGCCCCCTGGTCGGCCAGGACCGAGAGCACCGGCCCCGGCGTGTGGGTGGCGACGGACAACGAGACCCCGTCGTCCTCCACGGCGGCGTTGTCCACACCGGCGGACTTCAGCAGGTCCCGCAGGGCGTCCGGCTTGATCAGCCCGGACTCCACGCTCACCCGCACCATGTCGTCCAGCTCGCGGATCAGGGCCGCCGGAGCGCCGGTCTTGAGCACCTTGCCGCGCTCCATGACCGACACCCGGTCACAGAGGATCTCCGCCTCGTCGAGGTAGTGCGTGGTGAGGACCACCGTGCGGCCCTCCTGGTTGACGTCTCGCAGCAGGTCCCACAGATTGCGCCGGGCCTGCGGGTCCAGACCGGCGGTGGGCTCGTCCAGGAAGACGATCTCCGGATCGTGCACGAGACCGCAGGCGATGGACAGCCGCTGCGCCTGGCCGCCGGAGAGCTTGTCCGCCGGCACGTTCCCGAACTCGGTGAGGCCCACCCGCTCCAGCATCGCGTCGGCCTGCCGGGCGCCGACCCGGTGGAAGGACGCGAACAGGCGGATGGTCTCCCGCGTGGTCAGCTTGTCGAAGAAGGACGACGCCTGGAACTGCACGCCGATCCGGGTCAGCAACTCGGGATTGCGGGGCCACGGACTCTTGCCGAACAGCTCGATCCGGCCCTCGTCGGGCTCACGGACACCCTCCAGGATCTCCAGAGTCGTCGTCTTGCCCGCGCCGTTGGGCCCGAGAAGGCCGTAGAACTCGCCCGCCTCGATGTGCAGCGAGACCCCGTCGACGGCCTGGATGTCCCCGTACCGCTTGCGGACGCCGTCCGCGACGATCGCCGCCGTCATGACGCCGTCGCCCTGACCCTGCGGAGCCGCGTCCCGGCCCCGTCGCACATGAACTGAAGGTCCATCACTCGACTGTCGTCTCTCCGTGATCGGTTGAGGGATCGGGGGCCGAGCCGGGGAGTTCCCGGCCCTCCGCCCGCGTCCGACCGCCGCCGGTCGGCAGCTGCCGGACAGGGACGGGAGCACGGGCGCTCTTCGGCGGTACGGAACTCCAGCCCAGCACAGGCGCCATGGCGGCGGCCATCGAAGACGACGAAGACTAGGGAATCGCCCCTACTCCTCTCCGGAGAAAGGGGAATGACTTCGTCCAGTCCGGTCACCGACCGTACGTTCACCATCAGAGTTCCGTGCCGCCGCTGCGCCGCGGACCGACAGGATCGAGGCCACCACGATGCCCCCCACAGCCCGGGACGAGGCCGCGCACCGCGACGGCGGACACGGCCGGCCCGGGGCCACTCCCCGCCCGACCTCCGCCGACCCGTCGAACATACCTCCGGACCTGGCCCTGCTGCCGGTGGCCGCGATCGCCTGCGCCACCGCGGCCCTGCTGCTGCTCACCGCCCACCGCTTCGGCTACTTCAGCGACGAGCTGTACTTCCTCGCCGCGGGCCGACATCTCGCTTGGGGATACGCCGACCAGCCACCGTTGTTACCCCTGCTGGCCCACGGCCTCGACGCCGTCTCCCACGGCTCACTGATCTGGCTGCGCGCACCGGCCGCGGCCGTCACCGGCCTCGGCGTGTTCACCGCCGCCCTGACCGCCCGTGAGCTGGGTGGCAGACGTGCCGCCCAGATCGCCACCGCCGGCGCGTACGCCGTCTCACCCGTCATGCTGCAGATGGGCCATCTGCTCATCACCGCCACCCTGGACATCTTCCTGACGACGGTCACCACCTGGCTGCTGGTGCGCTGGGTCCGCACCCGGCGCGACCGGCTGCTGCTCCTCGTCGGTCTGACTGCCGCGCTCTCCCTCCAGGTCAAGTTCCTCAGCGCCGGCTTCTGGGCCGTGCTCCTGGTGGCCCTGCTGCTCGCCGGGCCCCGGGACCTGCTGCGCCGCCCTCTGCTGTGGGCATCGGCGGCGGGCGCCCTGCTCACCGCTGTTCCCGGTCTGCTGTGGCAGGCCCGCAACGGCTGGCCCCAACTGGCCATGACCAAGGTCATCTCCCACGAGGTGGCCACCGAGGAGGGCGGCCGGATCATGTTCCTGCCCACCGTGCTGTCGGCCTCGGGACTCGTCGGTGTCGTACTCCTGTGCTACGGGCTGTGGCGGCTGCTCATCGCCCACGAGACGCGCCCGTACCGGTTCCTCGGGCTGACCTTCGCCGGACTCTGCGCCTGTTACCTCGTCGTCCACGGACGGCCCTACTACGTCTCCGGGCTCTTCGCCGTCCTGTGGGCGGCGGGCGCCACGGGACTGCAGCGGTTGCGCCCCACCCGCACACGCGCCTGGTCCACGGCCGTGGCGTACGTGCTCTCGGCGGCCCTGGCGGTTCAGGTCCTGCCCGTCTACCCGGTCCGCCGTCTGACCAGCCCCTCCGCCGACCGGCTGGCGATGGAGAGCGTGGGCTGGCCCGGCCTGGCGGCATCGGTGGCCCGCGTCTACCGCGAACTGCCCGCCGACCGGCGCCGCCGGGCCCTGCTGATCACCGACCGGTACGACCAGGCGGGTGCCCTGGACCGGTTCGGCCCGGCCCTCGGCCTGCCGCGGCCCTACAGCGGCCACCGCGGCTACTGGTATCTGCGCCGCCCGGCCGGTGACTCCGCGACCGTCGTCTTCGTCGGTGCCGACGCCCGCTACCTCCGGCAGTTCTTCACCAGCGTGCGCAGGCGGGGCACCGTCACCAACGCGCAGAAGGTGCACAACCTCAACTGGGGTGCCCCCATATGGGTGTGCGAGGGTCAGCGCGGTTCATGGCGCACCCTGTGGCCCCGCCTCTCCCATCTGAACGCCGACTCGGCGAAGAAATAGGCCTCTTCTCGAGGCGATGACGACGCTGCGGGCCGCCCCTCTCCGGGACGGCCCGCAGCCCGCTCACGTCCGCGCGGTCAGCCCCAGGTCACGGGCAGCGCGTACACGCCGTAGTGCATCGCTTTGTCACGCAGCGGGATCTCCTGCGGCTCGACGGCCAGCCGGAGCTCGGGGAAGCGGTCGAACAGCTTCTGGAAGCCGATGCGCAGCGTCGCCCGGGCCAGATGCTGCCCCAGGCACTGGTGGATGCCGAAGCCGAACGCCAGATGGCGCCGGGAGGGGCGGGTGACGTCGAAGACCTCAGGGTTCTCGAACTGCTCCGGATCCCGGTTGGCCGCAGGCAGCGAGAGCACCACGGTCTGGCCGGCCTCCATGGTCGTGCCCCCGATCTCCACGTCCTCCAACGCGACGCGGCTCGCGCCCATATGAGAGATCGTCAGATAACGCAGCAGCTCCTCCACGGCCCGCTCCATCAGCTCCGGCTGCTTGCGGATCTTCTCCAGCTGCTCCGGATGCTCCAGCAGCGCGAACGTGCCGAGACCCAGCATGTTCGGGGTGGTGTCCAGCGCGCCGCCGATGGTGATCCAGGCGATGTTCGCCAGTTCCTCCTCGGTCAGCTCACCGGTCTTGACCAGCTTGCCGAGCAGCTTGTCGTTGGGCTCGGCGAACAGGTCCTTGACGATCCGGGCCAGCGTCTGGTCCAGGGCCGTGTTGTGCTCGACGAACTCCTCGAGCGTGTAGTCGATCCGCATGATCGCCGAGAAGTGCTTGTCGAGTTCGGCGATGTCCTCCTCCGGCACGCCCATCACCGAGTGAACCGACCGGTACACGACCTTCTGGACGAACGCCGGCAACAGGTCCACCGGCGGCTCCAGACCGGCCATCTCCTCCAGTACGTCGTCGATGATCCCGGCCAGCGTCGGCTCGTACTCCTGGATCTTGCGGACCGTGAAGAAGCCCGTCAGCAGCCGCCGGTAGTGGGTATGGTCGGGCGCGTCCATCCGCACGAAGGAACCCGGCCCCGACGGCTGCGGGTCGTAGCTCTCCACTTCGAACGGCGGCGACGCCACCAGCGCCAGCAGCTCCGCGCGGTGGCTGAACCGCGGGTCGGTCATGATGGCCCGCACGTGCTCGTGCCGGGTGACCAGCCAGCCGTCGTCGCGGCCCGGCGCGATGTCGAACTTGACCGGGCTGATCGGTTCTTCCTCGCGCAGCCGGCGGTACTCCGGGTCGGGGTCGAAGGGGCAGGTGCGATGGGTCGGTATCACAGGTGGTTTCGGCTCGTAGGCCATGAATCCTCCGTCTGGTGGTTTCCGTCCGCCCAGGTGTGCCAGGCCCTGCCGTCGAACTCCCCGCGCCGGGCGGGAGTTCGACGACAGGACCTAGGCCCGCCGGACGGTGAGCGGCAGCTGCCGAAGACCGAAGACGTTGACGCGGTTGTCGAAGTAGGACAGCGGGCTGTCGCGGTCGACCCGGATGTCGGCGTAGCGGTCGAGCATCAGGTTGAGCGCGATCTGCCCCTCCATACGGGCCAGCGGGGCGCCCAGGCAGTAGTGGATGCCATGCCCGAAGGCGAGCTGCTTGGCGTTGGGCCGGCCCGGCTGGAAGCGGTCCGGCTCGGGGAAGACCCGCTCGTCGCGGTTGGCGGACAGCAGCCAGAGGTACACCATCGTGTTCTCGGGCACCTTCTCACCGGCGATCTCCACGGGGGCCGTGGGCACCCGTTCGATCTTCAGGAACGGCGGCCGGCAGCGCAGTACCTCTTCGGTGAACGCCGTGATCTGCGCGCGATCCGCACGCAACTCGGAGAGCAGGCCCGCCTCCAGGTCCAGCGTCAGCAGCATGTTGCCCAGCAGCACGGCGGTGGTGACATGACCGGCCAGCAGAAGCAGCGCGGCGAAGCTCACCACGTCGTCGTCGTTCAGGCTCTCCCCGTCGACCTCGGCCCGCACCAGCAGGCTCATCAGGTCGTCGTGCTCGCGCGCCCGCCGCTCGGCGACGTGCTGCCGCAGATAGGCGTCCAGCTCCTGCACGGTCCTGCCCAGGACCTCGGCGCCCTCGGGCGTCTCCCAGTCCACGGTCAGCAGGTTGTCGGCCCACACCTGGAACAGCGGACGGTCGGACGGCGGCACGCCGAGCATGGAGGAGATCACGATGACCGGCAGCGGATTGGCGAACGCCTCGACCAGGTCGAAGCGGTCGCTGCCGGCCAGTCCGTCGAGCAGCTCGGTGGCCACCTCGGTGATCCGGGGGGTCAGCTCGTTGATCATCTTGGCGGTGAAGACCTTGCTCACCAGCCGACGCAGCTTTCCGTGCCGGGGCGGGTCCAGCAACAGCAGCGTTCCGCCGGGCGGCTGCTGCTCGCCGCCCGACAGCCGGCTCACCGTGTCCGAGGAGAAGGCCGCCGGGTCGGCGGTGATCCGCTGGACGTCCTCGTGGCGGAACACGTGGTAACGGCCCGCCGGATCGCGCCACACCGGCTGCTCGTCACGCATCCGCCGCAGCCAGGCCAGCAGGGTCGCACCGCCGTCGATACCCACTTCGGGCGGCGCGGAGACCTCAGGGCCGTCAGGAGCGGGCACGGCTGTCATCGGGAACCCCTCTCGTAGGGCAGGCCGCACAGGAGGCGGGCCGGGAGCGGCCCCAGCGCAGCACGCCCGGCGAAGCCAAGGCCACAAAAGCCGGGCAACTCTAGGGATTTGCCGGTGCCAGGGACCGCGGACCCGCCCCTGCGGGCAACTAGGGGATTTTTCAGAGTCGGAGGTCAAGCTGCCATGGACGGCGCAAGCGCCCCCAGACTTGGCCGGGTTCGAGGTGTTCGAGGAGCCATGCCGAGCGCGTGGGTGTCCGAGCCTGAGGAGATCCGGTGTCGTCTACCGTTCCGAGCGCAGCGGGCCTGCCGCCGGTCATGTCCGCCGTGGTGCGCGACCCGAGCCTGGGGGCCGAGCTGTGAGCGAAGACCGCCTGCGGGACTACCTGAAGCGGGTCACCGCCGACCTGCACCGAACCACCACCCGCCTGCGCGAGTTGGAGGCCAAGGACGGCGAACCGATCGCGATCGTCTCCATGGCCTGCCGCTACCCAGGCGACGTCCGCACCCCCGAGGACCTGTGGCGGCTCGTCGCCGACGGCACCGACGCCATCACCCCCTTCCCGGAGGACCGCGGCTGGGACGTCGGCTCCCTCTACCACCCGGACCCCGAGCACCCGGGCACCTGCTACACCCGCGAGGGCGGCTTCCTGCACGACGCCGCCGACTTCGACCCCGACTTCTTCGGCATGTCGCCGCGCGAGGCCCTCGGCACCGACCCGCAGCAGCGGCTCCTGCTGCAGATCTCCTGGGAGGCCCTGGAACGGGCCGGGCTGGACCCGGGCACCCTGCGCGGCAGCCCCACCGGCGTCTTCGTCGGCGTCATGTACAACGACTACGGCTCCCGGTTCGACGTGCCGCCGCCCGGCCTGGAGGGCTTCATCGGCAACGGCAGCGCGGGCAGCATCGCCTCCGGGCGTGTCGCCTACACCCTGGGTCTTGAGGGCCCCGCGGTGACCGTCGACACGGCGTGCTCCTCCTCCCTGGTGGCCCTTCATCTGGCCTGCCGGGCGCTGCGGGCCGGAGAGTGCTCGCTGGCGCTGGCGGGCGGTGTCGCGGTGATGTCGACCCCGGTCACCTTCACCGAGTTCAGCCGCCAGCGCGGACTCTCCCCCGACGGGCGCTGCAAGTCCTTCGCCGACATCGCGGACGGTACCGGCTGGGGTGAGGGCGCGGGCCTGTTGTTGCTGGAGCGGCTGTCGGACGCGCGTCGCAACGGTCACCGGGTGCTGGCCGTGATCCGCGGCAGCGCGGTCAACCAGGACGGCGCCAGCAGTGGCCTCACCGCCCCGAACGGTCCTTCGCAGCAGCGGGTGATCCGGGCTGCGCTGGCGAGTGCGGGACTCTCGGCGGCGGATGTGGACGCGGTGGAGGCGCACGGCACGGGTACGACGCTGGGCGACCCGATCGAGGCCCAGGCACTGCTCGCCACCTACGGGCGCGACCGTGAACGGCCACTGTGGCTCGGCTCGTTGAAGTCCAACATCGGACACACCCAGGCCGCTGCCGGAGTCGGCGGAGTGATCAAGATGGTCATGGCGATGCGCCATGGCCTGCTGCCGCGCACCCTGCACGTCGACGCGCCGTCGACCCACGTCGACTGGTCCGCGGGCGAGGTGAGCCTGCTGACCGAGGCTCAGGAATGGTCGCAGAGGGAAGACGGCCATCGACGCCGCGCGGGCGTGTCCGCCTTCGGCGTCAGCGGAACGAACGCGCATGTGATTCTCGAAGAGGCCGAGGCGGTCGAGGCGGTTGGGGAGGTTGAGGAGGGCGCTGCGGGTGCCGGTGGTGCCGGTGGTGTCGGTGGTGGCGGGGTTGTGGTGTGGCCGGTGTCAGCGCGGGGGGAGGTGGCTCTTCGGGGGCAGGCCGGTCG
>NZ_JBSFHY010000066.1:0-32870 GCF_053597295.1 Streptomyces sp. NPDC001450 | reverse complement strand
GGCCGACTCACCCCCGTCGAATTCGAGACCGTCATGACCACACCGGCCCTCCAGGCCGCGTGACTGAACCTGTCACCCAAACCTGCAGCAGACCCAAGCCACGGTCTTCCCTGAAGCTTGGTGGATTTCGGTGACTTCTCAGGCGGCCTGACGGAGGACTGAGGTGAGTTAGCCACCTGTCCAGCGTGCTCGGGATGCGCTTTCGAAGGTGGGATCGCCGCGCCGTGGTCGTCCTGCTGATGTCGCGCGCGGCTAGGACTTGGCCGGCCGATCATGTTGCTGGTTAGGGTGCGAGCGTGTCCAAGACGAGCGTGAGTAACGAGACCAGCAGCATGGTCTGCCTGTGGGTCGAGCCGTGGGGAACCGATCACTGGATGCGTCCGGGTGAGGAGTTCACCGTGGTGACCGAGACGGAGCCGGAGGAGTCGCCATTCAACGTGGTCGTGCATGATCGGGGCATCACGGTGTGGGTGAACTCGGGTCAGGACGCCGAGGTCTTCGACAAGAACGGTGGTCCGGTGCCGTGTGGGCACCAGCGGCCGGCCGAGGGTGGTCTCTGAGCTGCGTCCGATCGTCAGGTTCTGAGCCAGATGATCAAGGCTGCGGCGATTGCGGTGCCGAGGAAGACGTAGCCGCGTTTGTCGTAGCGAGTGGCCACCGCCCGCGACTGTTTCAAGCGGTTGATCGCCCGTTCGACGGTGTTGCGCTTCTTGTACTGCTCTTCGTCGAAGCCCAGTGGCCGTCCGCCGCGTGACCCTTTGCTTAGACGGGCCGCCTGGCTGTCGGTCTTCTCCGGGATCGTGTGTTGGATGCCCCGGCGCCGTAGGTACTGGCGGCAGGGGCCGTTGCTGTAGGCCTTGTCGGCCGCGAGGCTGTCCGGCTTCGTGCGTGGACTGCCTGGGCCAAGCCTGGGGACGCGGATCTTCTCCAGAACCGGCTTGAACTGGGTGCAGTCCGCACGCTGGCCGGGGGTGATGATCAGGGACAGCGGGCGGCAGCGGCCGTCCGCACTCAGGTGGAGCTTGCTGGTGAACCCGCCGCGCGAGCGGCCCAGGCCCTCACCTCCTGCACCACCTCCACCAGGCGGGCGAGCAGGCTCTGCCACGGCGTTTCGTCCTGATGTTCTGCCACACTGGCCCCCTTTGGGGCGGGTGCGGGCGGCGGCTCGGTGCGGGCACCGGCTGCGTGCTGGTGGGCGCGCACGATGGTGGAGTCCACCGCGATGTCCCAGTCGATCTCGCATGCAGCGTCGGCCGCAGCCTGGACCTGCTGCAGCAAACGTTCCCAGGTGCCGTCGGCCGACCACAACCGGTGGCGTTCATAGACCGTCTTGCATGGTCCGAACCGCTCCGGCAGATCCCGCCACTGCACCCCGGTCCGCACTCGGTGCAGGATCCCGTCGATGACCTGTCGGTGATCCCGCCACCGGCCACAACGCCCGTTGCTGCCCGGCAACAATGGCCGCAGCCGATCCCACTCCGCATCCGTCAAATCACCCCGCCCCATGCCCGCATCAACGATCCGGACTGCCGACAGTCACATGATCGGCCGGACAAGTCCTAGCCGAGAGGAGCCGCGGGTACGGGAAAATGTCCGCTTCGACACCACCGGCTCGCAGTTCATCGAGTACGACTACTGGTCATCTACACCTGCCAGGCTCTGGCCTGGACCGTCGCCCAGTACGACGCCCGCGTCCCGGCCGCCGCCTGAACGACGCCGCGACGGCACGGTGCGAGAGGCCGTGGTCATGCCGTGCAGCGGCGCCACGGCTTGTCGTACGAGCCGCCGCAGGTGCGGCGCGAGGCGGTGTAGACGGCGCTGGCGGGGGTCATCTGCTCGGCGGGCTCGGCCGGGTGGGGCTGGCCCGACGACGTCACCGACGACGAGACCACCGTCACCGTCCGGCTGGGAGACCCGCCGTCCCCGCTGCCGGAGCCAGTCGCCGACCTGATGCGGGCCTACATCCAGTTCCGGCAACACCTGCCCTACGCCAGCAGCAGGAGCTCGCAGTGGCTCTTCCCGGCCGCCAGCCGGGACAGCCCATGAACCCAGTCAGCCTCCAAGTCCACCTGCGTGAGATCGGCGTCCCTCCGCAGCGCGGCAGGACCTCCGCGATTCGTCAACTCGTCCTCCAAGCCCCGGCCCCCGTCATCGCGAAGGCACTCGGCTATCATGACAAGAGCGCCACCCGCCTGGTCACCGAAGCCGGCGGGACCTGGAGCCGATACGCCCCAGGCGACCACCAGCGGTGAAGCGCGGCTACTTACGCTGGGGCCGCTGAACCTCGCTTGTCCTCAACGTGGACGACGTGAAGCTCGGTGCCGTCCCGGTGGCGCTTGGAACGTCCGAACAGCCCGACAGCGATCTGAGACTGATCCTGAGGCTCATCGAGGCCGACATAGGTAAGGACGTCGTTGTGATGCCCCGTGACGACCCATCCCTCGACGTCCTTGAGGTCGATCACCCCAAAGTCTCCTGCCGAAGATCCGGCATGCGCCGGGCCGAACTTCTTCAGGAGGTCGGTTGCCTGTTCAGCAAGCTCCCCGTCCGGAGCGGTCAGCACGACACAAGTGCCATGCTCGAACAGCACCCACGACTTGCGAGGGTCGGCGAGAAGCCGCTGCCAGACGTCTATGAGTATCTCGGTGTTCACACCGATCATCATGCCGCAGAGCACCGACACAGGGTGACGATCGGCCGACGGCTACGGCGAATACGCGACTCCTGAACATGCTGGCCTACCAGTCCCGAGGCCGTAGACAGCTGCCCCCGCGTGCCCCTTCCTGGCTTTGTCCACGAGAACGACAGCAGATGTTCACCACTTCGGGAGGCACCACTGTCCGGCACTGTTCGATTGCGCGGTTTCGGAGAGCGAGTACCGGCGCCCCCTGTCAGTCGGCTAGAAGATGCCGGAGCGCATGTGTTGCGTGAGGTTCTCGAGGATCTCGCGCAGCCACGGGCTGCGGACGGCCGGCAGCCGGACCAGGGTGTGCCGGAAGGTTCCCGGGTCGGCCTGGAACGGGTGACGGGGGTGCGGTGCGAGCGGGTCGTCGCGGAGAACGCCGTCGGGCATGGTGCCCGACGCGGGGAGGGGTAGGTGCGGCTCGGGGAAGGCCAGCCACATCCACACCCCGAATGGCAGCGGCACCGGGTATGCCGATGCGGCCCGGCCGGCCGGGCTCCAGATCTCCCCTGTCTGCGGATGGATCGGCACGAGGAGTATGTCGGCGTCCGCGTCAGGGCCGGACAGCCCCGGTCCGGCCAGGACGGCGCGCCGCGCTGGGGTGCCCGCAGGCAGCAGGGCGTCGAGGGCACGCTGGAACACTTCCGCGATCAGGCCGTGCGGGACGGTCACCGGCCGGCCGTCCGAGGCTGCCAGCAGGTGGGCGAGCGCCCGGCCGGCTGCCGCCTCCCACTGCGGGCTCCATGCCCACCAGTGGCCCAGCCCGAGCATCGAGCGCCATGTGGTGATCGGCTCGAACGGGGGCGTGCTTTTCCCCTCCGCCAGCAGTTCCGCCCAGGAGAGCGTTGCGGTGGGGGCGTTGTCGACAGGGAGGCGGCGCACGGCATCCGGCGCGAGCCAGACCGCTTGCCAGAGTGAGCAGTCGTCAATCCGGTTCGCCACGGGCAGGCCGCACGCCTCACAGGCCATGTTGGGGCCGTCACCCCAGTCGAGGCCGCAGCAGTAGCCGTCGGCCTTCTCCGGGATGAGCACGGTGCCGCGGGTATCTCCGGGTGCGATGACGACCGTGCCAGGCGTGCCGTCGGACACGGCGTGGACCGGGGCGTCGATGCCGCGGGCCGCCGCCTCCTCCGGATCAATCTCGTCCCACCTCCGCCATGGCGGCCCCAAGCGCTTCGGGTCCACGGCGAACGTGCCCGACTCCATGAGCACCGGGAGCTGAATCCCGTTCCCGTACTTCTGATGGGCGTGGGCCGGCAGCGCGACCTGGGACAGCGGGATCGTCAGCCTGGCGCCGCACCCAGCGCACACGAAAATGAACAAATATCCTCCGCCGAAGAAGCGGAGAGCATCGTCGCAGCTCCTCGGTGGACCGACCAACGTGTTTCATCCGCTGCGGGGCCGCGCACCGCTGCGGCGTGAAGCATCACCGTTCGAATCCTCGACGTTCCTGGTGCCTCCCGAAGTGGTGAACATCTGCTGTCCGTTCTCGGGTTCTGGTCCAACTTCTGTGGTGTGCCTACTCCCTGTGACCGTTGTCTTGCTGGTAGTTTTCGCGAGATCGTCTGGAAACTGCCGGTGCCGACTGCGCTCGGGCTGATGGTGCGGAAAGCTCTGCGATCCGCTCCTTGGCCGCGTCGGCCTGCGCGGCGATCTCTCGCTCCCGCTCCTCCAGCCGTGCCAGCACCGCGCCGAGGGTGAGCTGATCGCCGGTCATGCGGTGCGCCAGGACGGCGCGGTCGCCCCGGACAGCCGGCGCAGTATCACCACGGTCATCGCCCAGTACACCCGCGACTCTGAGGTACGGGGCTGGTGCTCGTAGTCGCGCACCAGCCGACGGTGCAGCATCAAGATTCCGTAGGCGCGCTCCACGATCCACCGCTTGGGGATCGGAACGAAGCCGGTCTGCGCAGGGTTGCGCTCCACGACCTCTACCTCGATGCCCACCTTCTCCCCGTGCGCGACGACGGCGTTCTTGAAGCCTTGGTCGACCAGGGCCTTCTCGCCGGTGTCGGTGTCGGCGGCGACCTTGTCCAGCAGCGTGATGCCGACGGCGTTCTCGTGCGCCGACGCAGCCACCACGACCACCGCGATCACCAGTCCCAGGACGTCAACGGCCAGGCCGCGCTTGCGGCCTGATACTTTTTTGCCGCATCATGCCCCATCGACTCTGCGGGCACCCCGGCCGCGGCGTGCACGCTCTGGGTGTCGAGTACCACCAGGCTCGGGTCCGCCTTCCGGCGCGCCTTCTCCCGCACCTGCCAGCGCAGCAGGTCGTGGGTGGTCCGGTCAGTGCCGTCGTCGCGCCAAGTGTAGAAGTAGTACTTCACCGCGCCGGGCGGCGGGAAGTCGTGCGGGAGCAGGTCCCACTGGCAGCCGGTGCGGCCCTGGTAGAGCAGCGCGTTGACGATCTCCCGCATCGCATGCCGGCCCTGATGGCCGCTGACCGAGGGGTGCGCGGCCTTCCATGCGGTGATCACCGGCTCGGCCAGCGCCCACTGCTCATCGGACAGGTCGGTCTTGTAGGGCTTGCGCTCGCTCACGGCGACCCGCCCAGCACGCCCATGGCCGCCGACCGGCCGGGATACCGCCCTGCCACACGTTCAGGTGACGACAAATCACCTACACACTTACATACCGCCCTCTGGAGAGTTCGGGGTGGAACCTCGACCACGGGCACGCCGATCGTGGCCCTCGCCGGGGCGCGGCTGCCCATCGACCGCTCCACCGGCCATCCGCGCCGGTCCGAGTGGAAGCCGGGAGGCAGCTGTCTGACAACGGCCGCATGGACACCCTGAGCGCGAGCCGCCGCAAGCGCTGGAACCACACAACGACCGCTGTCCGCGGCCGTCCGGGGGCGCCAGCGGTTTCGCATTCCATGCCGGGGAGTTTCTCTGGGAGGAGAGGCACACCGCAAAACGGCGGAGGTGAGTGACACATGGCCTTTTCGGTTCACTTCGACTCGATCTTCTGCGATGCCGCGCCGAACAGAGACTTCTTCCTCCGACTTCTGATGGAGGAGGCGCCGGGCCAGCCCGGCTCCGTCCTGTGGGAGAGCCACATGGAGACCGGTGAGACACAGACGATCGACGTCACCCGGCCGGTGACGGGGCATGTGATCCTAGGAGCGGTTGAAAACGGCACGTTCCATCAGCTGCGACACCTGGCCGCGACAGGATCCGCCGCGGGCTGGGCTATCTGCTGGACTGGGAGGCGGCGCTGGATTCAGGTGCGATGATGGGCGCCTGGGCGACTCCCGTCGAACCGCAGGTCCATGCCGCGGCGCCCGTGGTGGTCGAGAGCGTGGAGGCGGCGGAGCCTGGTGCGCTCGACGGACAAGAGCGTGTCCTGGCCCGCTACCGGCTGAGCTCAGCACGGGGGCCTACGTCGCGGCCGTTCTGTCAGGACCGGTGTTCGACCGCACCGTGCACGCCAGGCGGACGCCGCACCTGCAGCAGACGCACTTCCTGACGGCTGTCGCGCGTGTTGAGGGCAAGAGTTTCGAGCAGCCCTGCCAGCTCCATGTCCCGGAGATGGCGGCCGAGACGCTGCAGGGCTACGTCACCGAACTACCCCTGGCCGCCGACGCGGTCACAGCTGATCCGCCGCCCGCCCCTGCAGGTTCCGGGACCACGATGTCGCGCCAAGGCGGGAGTGGACGAACCGCAGCCACCTGGACTCCGAGGTGAAGCCCAGCCTCGCCTGGGCGACGGCGAGGCAGACGAGCTCGGAATCGGTCAGCCGGGGAGGGGGTCCCCGCCACCGAGTGTCCGTGATCTCGTCGTCGATCTTCACATTCAGTGCGGTGAGCAGGGCGTCCAGGTCATTCGGCACAGAACGATCTTGGGTGCCCTGTCTGCATCGCCGGGCCGCCTGCACCGTGAGCGGCACCCGACAGGTGCACCGGCTCCGGCCTTTACTGTGCGCCGAGTGTCATCCACTTCTCCGGCTTCTCCAGAGATGCGAAGCCCGCCCTGGCGTAGACCGCGTGTGCGTCTGCGGTGGCCAGCAGCACGCGGCGCAGCCCATAGGGCGCGAGATGCTCGCAGACGGCAGCAACCAGAGCATGCCCCAGGCCCTTTCCGCGGCTGCCGCGAGCGATGTATACGTCGCACAGCCACGCGAACGTGGCCTGGTCCGTGACCACCCGGGCATAACCGAGCTGAACGCCGGTGGCACTGTCATAGACCCCGAAGTTCAGCGAGTTGGCCATAGCCGCGTCCTGCTTCTCCCGGGACCGGCCCAGAGCCCAGTACGAGTCCTCGGAAAGCCACTGGTGGATGACTGCACGGTCGAGACGAGCCGGGTCAGTGGATATGGAGTAGCCGGCTGGGAGATCAGTGGTCATGACCGCATACAAGCAGACCAGGGCGCCCCGGAGCCATCGAATAGCCCCTTGGCACATCGACAAGCCCGATCATGATCACTTCGGAATGACTCGTCTAGATGAGCGAGTCCAAGGTCAGTGATCGAAGGCGGTCAGCGAACGCAGGACGGGTTGATCGGTCTGGGCGTTGCGCCAGACGGCTGCGGTCAGCGCAAGGAACCGTCGGAGGATTCGGACGGTGACTGTGCCGGGGGTGCGCCCGCCGTGGCGTTCGAGGTCCAGCTGGGCCTTAAGGGTCTGGTTGACCGATTCGATCGGTTGCCGCAGTGGCTTGAACAGCGGTGATCCGGCCCGCTCGGGTTCGTCCTTGCGGGCCGCCCGCAGCAGTTGGGCTCCCAGGTCGGCGAGCTGTTGCTCGAACTCGCGGCCGTAGTAGTTCTTGTCCGCGAGGAAGGTCCGGCCCGGCCGCTCGGCGATCAGAGCCGGTTCGATCGTGAGGATATCCAGCAGCACCTCGCGCTCGGGGGCCTTGGCGTCGGTCAGGGCGAAGGCGACGGGCAGACCGTGGGAGTGCAGACCAGGTGCAGGCGCAGGCCCCCAGAAGTAGCGTGCGTGGCTGGCGCAGTACCCGTGCTCAGCCCATCCGGCCAGGTCCGAACGTCTCGCGGTCCCGCGGGACCGGCCGCACTCGATGAGGGTGGAGTCCACCACCCACACGTCGTCGTGCCACGGGGCCGTGTCGGTGGCCAGCTCGCGCATCACCCGCCGGACCAGGTCGGCCGATCGCCTCAGCCGCTTGTTCCAGCCGCTCTGCTGGGGGAGGTTCGGGAAGAGGTGCCGCAGGTGGGCGCGGGCGTGGCGCAGCCACCTCGCCTCGGAGGTGAAACCGAGCAGGACCTGCATCACCGCCAGCGTCACCAGTTCAGCGTCGCTCAGCTGCGGCGCGATACCGATCTTCGGCCGCCACGGAGCGATCTGCGGAGCAGCCTTCAGCAAGTCGTCGGTTCTCACATACAGTGCCGTAGCCATGGCGTCCTTCGGTCGTCACACACTGGCCTTGGACGCCCTCGCCGCAGCTCCGCAGGAACAACGAGAGACTCTCACCGTCCGGAGCCGGCGGGAACACTCGGATTGGCCGTGTCGAAGTAGACCGTGTCCGTGTCTGGATCGAGATAGAACGCGCCGGTGTACATCCCAGCCGTCATGTCATGGTCGAAGGAATCACTCCGAACCCACCGTGCATCCGTGGGCACGAACTCGGCGAGGCTACCCGGTAGTTGCATCGGCCCCTCCGGCCGAAAGGTCTGCTGCGACGCCCCCGTGATGGCGGCGACGGTACCCGCTCTCAGCCGGGCTGTTCCCACGACGCGCACATCGGTGGGGCCCGGAACGGACCCCCGCGAATCGGTGCCCAGCGCGATGCCGAGCCAGTGCGCACCTGACAGCGGGCGGAGTCTGGGGAACCTACGTTCCAGAGGCTCCAGGTCGGTGCGGACCTTCGCGCCATCTGCGCTCTTCGTATTCGCCGTACAGGCCGCAAGCAGCGTCACCGCTCCGAGCGCGAACATCCCTCGGCGTCCGAGACCCGCCATGCCACCCACAGGCCGCCCTCCCCAAAGCCCCCACATCTCATCCTGATCGTAGCCGCCTGCTCGCAGCTCCCACCCCTTGGAATTGATCATCCAGGGCTACTGCGCGCTGTTCCAGGTCTTCGTGTCGAACAGCTGCGATGCGGGCGGAGCTCCTGCAGGAGGTGGAAACTTGGAGGGCCGAAGCCCTGTACGGCTGCGGTCGGTACCGCGACTCGGTGCCGTGGGACATCAAGAAGGATCGGCAGCAATGGCAACTGGCCGCGTGAAGTGGTTCAACGCCGAAAAAGGATTCGGCTTCATCCAGCAGGACGACGGCGGACCGGACGTGTTCGTTCACTTCTCTGCCATCACTGGCACCGGCTTCAAGGAGCTGAACGAGGGCGAGCAGGTCGAGTACGACGTCACCCAGGGGCCCAAGGGTCCGCAGGCGGAGAACGTCGCCAGGATCGGCTGACCAGCGGCCGGCCCCGTCCCGCCGGCCAAAGCTGGCGGGACACTCTCGTGCACGTCCAACTACTCCACGGCCGGGTCCTCCTGCGAATGCCGCACAGCCCGCTTCACCTCCCGCTCCACCTCGTACTGCGACAGGTCCGCGTTCTCCCGGCCCGCGTAGTCCGTCACCGCAGCCCGGAACGCCTCGGCGGCCGCACGCCACCGGCGGCGCTGCGCCTCAAAGTCCTCGCCGTCCAGGCCCGCGAGCCTCGCGCGTTCCTCCTCAGCGGAACGTTCCAGCTTGATCAATTCTTCGGGGATATCAGCCACGCCTGTCATGACGCCCGTCGACGGGACCGCTCGTTGAACCCGTAGATCCCCCGCGGCCAGAACGGTGCCGGGTCACCACAGCGTGCCTGGTCAGGTGCGGAAGCGGGCGAGCCAGCCGCCGGCCTTCCGTGCGGCCTGAGCCGTCTCCGCCTCCCGGCGCTTCCGCGTTCGGTGACGAGGGGCGACGTCCGCTACCCGGTGAGGTTGGCCAGGCAGGAGGTGCCGGTGTTCCAGGGGGTGAGTTCGCCGCCGGATCCTGACTGGTCGCCGTGGTGGAGGTGCACGAGCTTTCCGGCGACGTGCACGGTGTCGCCGGCACGGAACGTGCCCGTGTAGGCGCCCAGGCAGGAGCGCAGGTGGGTGATGCGGCGGGCAAAGCGGTCCGGTTCGTCGATGGTGGCGGACAGTAGCCCCGAGCGCCACCAGCCTGAGGACGTCACAGACAGCACGCAGCACTCTGCCGTCAGCCCTGGTGCCGAGGGCCCGGGCTCGGTAACAGCACGGCGCAGTGCCCCGGCAAGACCCTCGGCTTCGACACACCTACCGATAGGCTGACGGCCCTGTTGCGTTGATCAGTCAAGTCCACCACGGCTTTCTTCGCGAAGGAGACCCGGTGAGCGTGCACCCGTTCATCGAGGCGGAGAAGCAGGCGGGCCACAGCGCGCACCAGCCGGTCCCCAGCGGGACGGCATGGCCCGTGTGGTGCCGCCGATGGGGCCACCGGACCGGAGGGGTCAGTCCCGAGCCACCGCAATCGGGGCCTTGGCGCGCAGGAACGGCCAGGCAAGGGTGGCGCGGAAGCCGCGAGGGTCGGGATAGGACGCCGGGTCGTCCAGGCCAAGGCGGTCCGGCACGCGATGGGGCTCGTACACGAAGGTACGGAAGACCATGTCCCAGACCGGCAGCACCGATCCGTAGTTGACGCGCTCACCCGCCCCGTGGTGCCAGCGATGGGTTTCCGCACCGATCAGGAAGTAGTTGAGCGGTCCAGTGCGGATGTCGGAGTTGATGTGACTGATCGTCTGCTGGAGGTTCAGCACCACCAAAGCGAGGAACGCCGCGTCGGGGCTCGCTCCGCTGAACCGGAAGACCAGCAGGGAGATCACGAAGCGGGAGACCAGCAGATCAACGGGGTGGAAGACCGGGTGCATGAACACATACACCTGGGACGGGGCGTGGTGCACGCCATGAGCCCGCCACAGCCGGGGCAGGGTGTGGGCGGCGCGGTGGTAGCCGTACCACAGCAGGTCGAGGCCGAGCAGGACGACCAGGGCCTGGCCGGGCAACGGAACGCGGGTCAGCGGGCCGAAGCCCCCGCTCGGGACGAGGTGGGCGGCGACGAGGGAGACGCCCATCGTGGCGATCTGCTCGACCACGAAGGCCAGCCCGATGAATGGCAGATCACGGCCGACGAAGCTGTCCCGGGTCATACGCCAGCGATCCAGCAGCGGGTTGAACCGCTCGACGGCGAAGGCGACCGCGATGGTGCCCACGGTCAGCAAGGCGAGGACGGCGTTCTGGGAGATGACCAGGCGGTGGGTGGCGGCAGCCCAGCCGACGGCGCCGGTGATCGCCGCCAGGAGCGGATAGGTACCGTAGGTCAGGATCGGCCGGGTCGGGGACTCGAGTTTCATGCCGTCACGTTCGCAACCGATGCAGGGGGTGTGCTTTCCCGTGGGCGCACACATTTTGCCTTCCCGCGCTTCCCGTGGCGAGCGGGCCGGCCGGCCCGCCGACCCGGTGGAGGTTCAGTTGAGGGCCTTCGCCGGCGCCCGGGGAGTGCGGCTGCCGGAGGCGGGCGCACTCCCGGAGGCGTCCGGCAGCCCGCGGGCCGACTGGCTCGCGCCCGTGTGGGACGCGTTGCGGCGCTCCGGCCTGGACCACCCCGGGCTGGCGTTCGCCGCCTGGGCCGAGACCGCCATGCTCGGCGGGCTGGTGCCACCGATTCTCGCCAACAGCCCGGACGTCGGTGCCATGTTGGACAGCCTGCGGCACTTCCACCCGCTGGTCGGCCGCAATGAGTTGGTTGTGCAGCCGCACCCCGACGGCGGATCGGACACGGTCCATGTGAGCCTGAAAGCACAGGACGGTGGGGCCGCGGACCCGGACGGGGTGGACGCGTGCTTCACGCTGCTGTGCCGCAGTGTGCGTCGGCTCTCCGGGGAGTCCGCCGGGCCCGACCGGGTCCTGCTGCGGCGCCCGGAGCCGGTGGACCCGGGCGCCTACCGCAGCGCACTGGGCCCCGCAGTGGCGTTCGGCCAGCCGCAGGACACCTGCGTTTTCGGACCGGCTACGCTGCGCGCACGGGTGCGGCAGGCCGATCCCGTCGTGCTCGCGATGCTCGCCCCGTACGCGCAACGGCAGCTGGCGTTGGAGCACACGCCCTGGTTCGCAGCAGTGCGAGCGGCACTGCGGAGCGCCCCCTTCGCGCAGACCAGGCCTCCCCGGCTGGCTGACGTGGCGCGTGCCATGACGGTCAGCAGCCGCACGCTGCAGTCGCGGCTCCGGGAGGAGGGGGCCTCGTTCTCGGACCTGGTGGACGACCTGCAACGCGAACGCGCTCTGGCGATGCTCGCCGAGCCGGAGCCGACCGGACTGACGATGACCATGATCGCGACGCGGGTGGGATTCGCCACCCCGGCGGCACTCACCCGAGCGGTACGACGGTGGACCGGCATGACGCCCACCGCATACCGGCGAACAGCGAACCCCCGCACTGCCACACCCGAAGGCCCTGGGTGGGCCAACCATACGGAGGGCTCGCCCGGTCCCGGAGAAGAACGCAGGGAAGTCTAAGCGGAGGCCAGTTACCCGTCACCGGTCCTTCATCAGGAAATGCAGCAGCGTCACGACGCCGACACCGACCAGGAGGGCGGTGCCGAACGACGGGTGTTCGAAGGCCACGTACACGGAGCCCCCGCCGACGAGTGTGAGCAGCGCCGTCCGCTGATCGATCTGTCCGTCCATGAGCAACGTCCCCGTTCGCACGCGGTCTCTGGTTCCCCACAGGACCGGGGAATCGCCCCTTGTCGAGATCCGCGGTGAACTGCCCCAGACGCCTTGTCACGTCGGCGAGACCGCGTCTGGCCACGTCCGCAATGACCAGCACCTTGCACGACAGCGCCGTGCCTACGCCCTCCGGGACTTGCAGTGCGCGCCCCCTTACGTGCGCCTTCGAGAGTCGATCTCGGATCATTACGGTCACATAGGGATATTTGATCGCCGCAGGCAGGACCATCGGCTGACATCGGACTTCTGGGTCATGCCCCTGCAAGTCTTGACACGCCGAGCCATCGGGGCAGCCTGCCGCCGTTGCCCCCGGACCGTCGCGGCACCAACTCCGGCATCGGCTCGGTCGCGGCCGGCGGCCACGGCCATACCGAGGAGAAGATCCGCTGCACGGCCCGCCGCTACCTGACCGCGCCCGCCCTCAAGGGCGCCCAAGTCGCCGTCGCCGATGCCGCCTTCGCTCAAGGCCCTCCTCCCGGTCGGCACCCGCGAGGCCGTCGACGAGACCACTCTCGTCAGGTCGGACGAGTGATAGCGAACGGTCCGCTGACGGGCCGGCGGCGAAGGGGTGGACAGCCGGGCACTCGCTCACACGGGCCATGAACAGCTGGGCACACCGCGGGCTGGAAAAGCCGGCGGGCCGGAGCTGCTCCACGAAACCACCGGTCCTCTCGGGCCGTCTCCATTAGCCTGACTGGTTGTCCGCGCGCTATGCGGCGCTCTCGGTGAAGGAGGCCGTGCTGCTGTGTTGGCACTGCGGGAGCACGATCCGGAACGGATAGGGGGCGACTACCGGCTGCTCGGTCGGCTTGGCGGGCGGGATGGGCGTGGTGTATCTCGCCCGTTCGTCGCGGGGCCGGATGGTGGCAGTGAAGTCGATTCGCGCCGAGCTGGCAGCGGTCGCTGACTTCCGGACTCGGTTTGCCCACGAGATCACCGTGGCCCAGCAGGTCGGCGGGGACTGGACGGCTGCCGTACTGGATGCCGACCCGCATGCCGAACGGCCCTGGGCCGCCACCGCCTACATCCCCGGGCCCACCCTCGCCGAGGTGGTGAACCAGCACGGTCCACTGCCGGAGAGGTCGGTGCGCGGTCTCGCCTCCGGACTGTGCGGGGCGCTGGCCGACATTCACGCTGCCGGGCTCGTCCACCGTGATCTGAAACCGTCGAACATCATGATCACCATCGACGGTCCGAAGGTGATCGACTTCGGCATCGTCCGCGCACTGGACGACCCGACCCACGGCGGACTGACCTCTACCGGGCTGATAGTGGGCACGCCCGGGTTCATGGCCCCCGAACAAATCCGCGGCGAGCGTCTCACCCAGGATGGTGACATCTTCTCGCTGGGCGCGGTGCTCGCCTTCGCCGCCTGCGGGCACATGGCCTTCGAGGCACCCGACGGTCAGGCGCACGCAATCATGTACCGGGTGGTGAACGAGGAACCAAACCTCACCGGCGTCCCCGAAACACTCCTGCCTCTCATCCAGGACTGTCTGGCCAAGGACCCGTCCGCCCGGCCGTCCCTCGACGCGCTCCGTGCCCGGGAAGAGACGCAGTACCACTGCCTAGGGCCATGGCTGCCGACTGCCATCCTGGCCCGGCTGGGACAGGACGCGGCACAACTACTCGAACACGAAGACCCGCACACCCGGGTGACCCCCGGTCCCGCCCCGGTCCCGACGCCCCTACCACCGCACGCGGCCGTGACCGAGCCGGCCCAACCCCTCACCGCACCGGTCACCCCCCCCCACGCGCCCGAGCACCTGGCCAGCCCCTCACAAAAAGAAGGGACGCGACGGCGTCGCCGTAAGCCTGCTTGGCTGATCGCCGGGGTGGCGATCGTGGCCGCCGGTGTGCTCTGGGGCATTGGCTACCTTTGGAGTACGACATGGTGATGCCGAGCCTGGAAAACCCGCAGACGCGGCCGTCTCGACCGTCTCGCTGGCCCAGACACCAGCGGCAAAGCAACGGGTGATCACGCACCTACCGCCGTGGCGGCCTGCTCGTCATGTTCGCGCAGCAACCGCATGACGGTGGCGGGTGAGGGGTGCTGTCCCTTCTTCGCGCCGGTGATGATGACGAGCCGTTTGGTGATGTCGCGCAAACTCATCTCCTGGTCGCGCAGGTCGAGGGCCATGAACAGCATGTCGGCGTCGGTGACGCCCGCGCCACCGACGGTCTTGCCGCGCTTGCGGGCAACTCGTGGCCTTCGAGGGTGCGGTCGCAGATGTACTCGCGCTCCATGCCGGACATGGCCGCGAGCACGGTGAACACGATGCCGGACGGGTCGTGCGAGCCCTTGAGCTCGACGGTGAGGAACTGCGGACCGACGTCGCTCGCCTTCACTTCCTCGGCGAGCATGGCGAGTTCGATGCCACAGTCGAGCCGCTTGTCCTCGTGGACGAGAGGGTGACGGCGACGCCGGAGGAACGGATCTCTCCGGCGAGCTTCACGGCGGCTTCCAGCACGGGGCGCCCGGTGGCGCGGATTGAGAACTTCTCCGAGAAGACACGCCTCACTCCGGCCTCGGCGAGGGAGTCGAGCCGTGCGTCGAGGGACTGCCGGACGGTCGAGGCGCGGGCGTACCCGAGGCGGACGTGCCCGGCCGGCTCGGCGCCGGTGTTCACCGGCCGGGGCAGATCGGTCCAGACCGAGCCTGGCTTTCGTACAGCTGGCGTCGGCACGTTGAGCACGAAGTCGACCGTGGCGCCGGAGATAACCGTGACACTGGGAAGACCCTACTGGGCCGTCAGCAGCTGATACTGAGGGCGCGTCAAGCGGTGGGACGAGGCAGTTCCTCGGCCGCGCGGCCGCCGGCTCCGAGGGTTCGCCGCGGGGTTGTCGCCGTCGCCGGGGGGGGACGCCGAGCACTCCACGAGCCCCCAGCTCGTCCATGTCAGGGAGACGGACTTCGGGAAGTGCGTCGAGAAGGTCGGCCTGGGCGGCGCGGATGCTTCACACGGTCGCGGCGGCTGTCACGCGGTCATCGCAGGCGGCACTTCAACTGCTTCCAGCATGTAGCCCGGACAGGGGGAACCTGTCCGGGATCCATTGCCGAGGGATGCCGGAGAACGCCACGCGATCGCCGAGAAGGCCCGCAGCGGCTCAGACCTCCTCGGCGACCACCGATCCGCCCCGGCGACCGCGGCTACCGCATGCCGTGCTCATTCCCGGGGTCCACGCAATCCAGCAGAGACAGGGATGTGCCCGCGTCCGGCCCCCGCCCCCGGAATGCCGGCCCCCCAGGAGTGGGCTTCCGTCTCCGCGGCAGCCTGCGGTAGGCCCAGTAGGTCACTGTCCCGACGCACAGACAGACGAGCCCCACGGCGAAGGCCCCCCGCACCCACAACCCGGTCTGCTGCGACAGCAGCCCGCTAAACAGGGCCTCGAGTGCGCGGTAAACGCCGCCAGCGGCGGGGTCAACAAGCCGCCGGCCGCTTGGCAGCAGGCACGCCAAGTACACGGCGCCGCCAACCAGCATTAAGAAGACGGCGCAGAGGGCCGACCTCAGCACGACCACTGCCCGGGAGACATGGGTGGCCACCGTCCCCGGCGACTTCCCCATAGCCAGAGCCGTCTCAGCCTGGGTCAGCCCTATCGCCTTGGTGCACAGCACCGCCGTGCGCTGCTGTGGCGGCAGTGCGCTCAGCGCCGCCTCAAGGTCCAGGCGCAGATCGGCGGCACCGCACGGATCGGCCGCGGCGCCAGCGGTCTCCAGCTGTACGCCGGCGTCTAAGGATCCGTAGCCCAGGCCCCTGCGGTAGCGCTGAGCCGCGTGCCACGCCTCGTTCTTCACGACCTTGAAGACATACGGGCGCACCTTCCCGACCGGCTCACTGCGGGCCAGAACCTTCTCCAAGGAGTTTTGCACCACGTCCTCGGCATCCACCCACGCCGGTGGGACATTGAAGGCCCGGAGCCGATTGCGGGCGTAGCCGACCAGCTTCCCGTACCGCTCGGCGACCAGGGCGGCCACCGCCTCGGCGTGCTCCGCCGCCAGCTCCTCAGCCATGCCGCCCCCGCCTCGCCGCCCGGCGCCCGCCGCCCGACCTGCCGCCCGCCTCCTGCCGCGCGCGCACGAGTTCGGCCTTGCCCACCGCACGGATGCGGAAGGCGATGCTGTGCAGCACGCTCCCCAGCCCCGGCGCGCACACGACCACCAGGAACACGACGACAGCACCAACGCCCGTACCCTCCACGGAACCCCCTCCAGTCTGCGGCCTCGAGCGCCTCACCGTGAAGCAGCGGCCGTACACCCCCTGACAGTCGTACCGTGGCCGGACTCTTGACACGACAACCAAGATTCTTCGTCGGCCGACCGCGAAAGAACACAGTGCGCGATGATCGTCAGGCCCGCTCATCGTCGGCGCCGGCGAGTGGGCACCACCACAACCTGACCGGTCGACGGACAAGTGCAAACCGGCTTTGATCAGTGTGGCTGCGCTGGTCAGAGCCAGCACCCAGCCCCCTATCTCCTGGCCCCGCACCGGCCTTGCGTACCGCCAGGCGCCTCTTCCTCACGCGGATACCAGCGGCCGCGGCCAACGCGACAGTTGCCGTGTCGGCGCACTGCGTCTCGTACTCCGTACACCGATCGCGACCGCTGTGACGGCTGTGACGGGTTCAGCATGCCAAGCGCCCTGCAGCGGGCAACGGCGCCGCTGCGCATCCTGCACAGCGGACACGCGCAGGAAAACAGTGCCGAGCCGAAGGAGGAGCAAGGTGTGTGACATCGGCGAGAACTCGCCCCCGGCCAGCCCGCCGGCCCGTCAACGGCTCGGCGCCCATACCGCAGAGATGTTCACCGAAGTACAGCGGGCAAGCACCAAGGCGACGACGCTGTGCGGGGCGGCTGGTGGTCCGCTGGCCGCCGACACAGCTGTGCTGTCGACGGTGCCGAAGTCGGGTTCGCTGTCCGCGGCCGCGCCGGCGTGTGCTGCCGTTCTTCTTGGCATGATGCCGACCTCATCCACAGCACAGGCCTCCACGTCCTCGACTGGAGCCCCCCCCACCGGACCCCACCGAACAACACAACACGACCTCACCCCTACGATCACACACCCACGAGCAGCCCCCAGCCTCCCCCACGCCCACCGCACACATGACACCAGACAGCCGAAGGCATCCAATCGACATCACCCACACCCCCCGGTGAACCGCGCGACCCCAGCCACCGGCCAGCAATGACATCACACACCGCAAGCACAACCCGTCACACCACCCCACCCCACACAACCGAACCCACACCCGACAGACCAAAGACACAACCCGGAAAAATCCACACCACACCAGACGATGACGAAGCCACCCGGCCACAAACAGCCGCCCATCAACCGCAACGACACGACCGCGGTCCACGCCGGTCCGCCAAACACCCGGTCACGAGCGGCCCCCAGCCCCGACCGCGGTCGCGGAAGAGGCCCCAGCACCTGACGACGCACGTGGCGAGCGCCGACACGGCGCTCGCCACGGTGCTGTCGTCGCCGCTGTCAGTCCTGTACGCCGGGATCCCCCCATGGCCAGCCTGGACGAACTGCCCCCCCATACCGACGGGCTCAACTGCTGTGCCTCTGGGCGGAGCAGGGTCTCGCGGGCGTCGAGGACCTGGTCCGCGCCGCCGAGAACCAGCCCTGCAGCCTCCCGTCTGCTCCACCCGGGCCGCCAGGCAAGACCCGCGCGGTGCCCGGCGACGACGGCCGGTTCCACCTGGAACGTAGAGGCCGGATGCTGCGCGGCGACACGGTAGCCGCCGGCGGCTGGAGCCATCGCCAGCACTGCGGATGGATCGACAGCGGCAGCGGGACGGAAGAGTGGAGGGGCGGCATCGCCCCCGACTCGCTCGTCCGGGGCTCCCCCGTCGCCGAGTGGGTCTACGCCCGACCGGCCCGGGCGTAGACCCCGGCACCGTCGACCGTCCGCACCGCTGCATCGGCGGGGACTACACGCTGCTCCACATGCGGCCGCCGCGCCCCGTCCGTACGGCTTCCATCCGACGCCTGCGCGCCGCGCTCGTCGACGCGCTCGGCCCCGACTGCCACCTGTGCAGTCTGTATCCCGGCGCCATGGTCGACCACGACCACCAGACGGGCCGAGTACGCGGCCCGTTAACCGAACCAACTCTTGTTCCTGCGGGCTTTTGACATCGAGTGGAACCGGTCAACTCGCGCGGATGCGCGGGCCTTCACCCGATGGATGCAGGTCGCGAACAAGCCACAGCGCCTGCAGTGGAGACATCGCAAGGCGGCCACACCACGGAGACGGTCCCGAAGCCGAAGACGACGCGGAAGAAGATCCCGGGTACGCCGAATGCCATCATGGGCAAGGCCTCGCCTGGCCCGCAGTACTCCGCGAGGACGCGTGCACACTGCAAAACGGTGCTCCGCACCTTCTACGACTTCCACCTGGACGAGGGCACGGGGCCGATCATCAACCCGTATTCTCAGAACAGGACTCCGGTGCCACTTGAGTGAGAACAAGTTCTGAGAACTGATCGAGCGTCGGGACCGCCCTCGGCGACCGTTTCCGATCTTGCTCCCGGAAAGGACCGTTTATGAGAGGCGTCGGACTTCTCGGATACCGGCAGCATCGCGCCCCGGCCGACGTCTGCTGGCTGGATCACTCCCTCGGAGGGTTCATATCGGCGAGTCGACGACGTACCCGTTCCGCCTCCCATGTGCGGTGCAGTAGCTCCAGCACCCTGGCCAGCAGTTCCAGCGAAGCACTGAGTAGACCTGTGAACACGGTGGGATGCTCTGCGGCCAGCCGACCGAACAAGTCAGCGGCCTCCTCCGCCGCGGACAGCGTCCCGGGCAGGACACGATCCTGGATAGCGTCCAGTCCCGACAATGCCAAGAGCAGAAGCGAGCGGGCCAGCAGTGGCTCAGGTCCCGAAACGTTGCCGCCCGCGAGAAGCCGATAGATCGCGACTGCCCGATTCAGCGCGGCTACCGCCTCCTCAAACCGCGACATCTCCCGCAGGGCGATGCCTAGGTTGTTCAGCGCCTCGGCTTCGCCGTGGCGGTCGTTGGCCTCGCGGTAGATGTCGGCGGCCTTCGTGTGCGCGTCGATCGCCTCCCCGAACCGCCGCACCTCCCGCAGGGCGATGCCGAGGTTGTTGCGTGCAATGGCTTCGATGTGGCGGTCGCCGCTCTCGCGGAAGATGGCGGCGGCCTTCGTGTGCGCGTCGATCGCCTCCCCGAACCGCCGCACCTCCCACAAGGCGAGGCCGAGATTGGTCAGCGCCTGGCCTTCGCCGTGGCGGTCGTTGGCCTCGCGGAAGATGTCGGCGGCCTTCGTGTGCGCGTCGATCGCCTCCCCGAACCGCCGCACCTCCCGCAAGGCGAGGCCTAGGCTGGTCAGCGCCTGGCCTTCGCCGTGGCAGTCGTTGGCCTCGCGGTAGATGGCGGCGGCCTTGGTAAGGGCGTCGATCGCCTCCCCGAACCGCCGCACCCCTTGCAAGGCGGCACCGAGGTTGGTCAGCGCCTGGCCTTCGCCGTGGCGGTCGTTGGCCTCGCGGTAGATGGCGGCGGCCTTCGTGTGCGCGTCGATCGCCTCCCCGAACCGCCGCACCTCCCGCAAAACAAGACCGCGACTGTCCAGCGCTACAGCTTCGCCGTGACGGTCGCCGCTCTCGCGATAGAGGGCGGCGGCCTTCGTGTGCGCGTCGATCGCCTTCCCAAACCGCCGCACCTCCCGCAAGGCGGCACCGAGGTTGGTCAGCGCCTGGCCTTCGCCGTGGCGGTCGTTGGCCTCGCGGAAGATGTCGGCGGCCTTGGTAAGGGCGTCGATCGCCTCCCCGAACCGCCGCTCCCCTTGCAAGGCGGCACCGAGGTTGTTCAGCGCCTGGCCTTCGCCGTGGCGGTTGCAGGCCTCGCGGTAGAGGGCGGCGGCCTTCGTGTGCGCGTCGATCGCCTCCCCGAACCGCCGCACCTCCCGCAGGGCGGCACCGAGGTTGGTCAGCGCCATGGCTTCTCCGTGGCGGTCACGGGTCTGGCGGCAAACAATCAGGGCTATGTCGGAGACAGTGATCAAGTCGTGAAAGCGGCGATGGTGCTGCAGGTAATGGGCGAGGGAGAATCCGAGGGACACGGCGGTGGTCGGGTGGCCGAGGGCCCAAGCGGTGATAGCGGTGGGGAGCAGGTTGGCGTATTCGGCGTCCAGCCACTTCAGGGCGGCTGCGCGGTTATTGAACAGGGGTGAGCGGGGCCGCGCACGGGTGTCCAGGTGCAGGTGGGTGTCGGCTGCGGCAGTGGTGGTCTCATAGTGGATGAACAGCCGCGTCCGGGCGCTGTGGCGCAGATGGGGACCGTCGTGGGTGTGTCCGAGTTCGTCGGCGTAGAGGCGGACCAAGTCGTGCATGCGCCAGCGGCCCCACTCGGCCTCTGCTCCGATCAAGTGGGACTCGGCCTCTGCTCCGATCAAGTGGGCTTGTTCCAGGTCCATTAGGAACTGCTTCGTTTCGTATTGGTCCAGGTCGGCGAGGCGAGCGGCGGCTTCGGTGGACAGGTTGGGGCCAAGGTTGAGGGGCAGTAGCCGAAACAATCGGGCGTGGTCCTCGTCGAGGAGCTGGTAGGACAGGCCGAAGCTGGCCCGTACGGCTCGGTCATCTAACGCCAGCCCGCCCAGTCTCCTGTGCTCAACCTCCAGGTCCTTTGCAAGGTCGGCTGCAGGACGGGTAGGAGACTTGGCCAAGAGGGCGGCGGCGATGCATAGGGCCAGGGGCAGGCCCGCGCACAGCCGGATGATTGTCGCGGTTGCGTCCGGGGCGTCGGCCAGCCGTGTGTCGCCGTCCCTGGCGCTGCGCAGTTTCCGTTCGAGGAGGGCGGCAGAGGCGTCCTCGTCGAGGACGTCCAGGTCGTGTAGGCGTGCGTTTTCGAGGACGAGGGTGTGGCGGGAGGTGACCAGGGTGGCGGTGGTGCCGTCGGTGGGCAGCAGCGGGCCGGCCTGCTCCGTGCTTGCGGCGTTGTCGATGATTACCAGGATGCGTCGGCCCTGCTCGGCGAAGGCGGCCAGTACGCTGCGGTACAGGCGCTGCCTGTCCTGTAGCCCCTCGGGGATGTGCTCGCCGGGCATGCCCAGCGCGCGCAGCCACCCGTCCAGGGCCTCCTCCGGGGACACGCTGCGTTCGGGGTCGTAGCCGGCCATGTCGACGAACAGGATCCCGCCGGGGAACCAGCCCGGTTCCTTCAGCGCGCGGTGGGCGGTCTGCGCGACCAACTCGGTCTTGCCGATACCGGCCAGTCCCGAAACCGCCGTCACCAGCACCGGCTTCTGCTCTTCCATACTTCCGGGCACCAGCCCTTTCAGGAGCTGGTCGAGGAGGCCGTCACGGCCGGTGAATGCCTGCGAGACCCCGGGCAGCCCGGACAGCGCCGGGGTGACCTGCGGCGGCAGATGCACGGTGATGTCCCGGCCCAGGATGACCGCGTGGAAGAACACCCCGCCGCTGATGTGGTTGTTCGTGCCGTCCCGCCGGCCGTCCTCCTGAGATTCCATCCCGGTCAGCCCCCGACCAGCGGAGTGTCGTCGTCGGGCTCCGCCTCCGGTGGCTGCGGGGGCGGCGGTGAAGTGGTGAAGGAGACCCCGGTGAAGTCCCTGCCCACTAGCACCGGACCGTGCTGGGTGCCCCCGCTGATCGTGATGCGCACACTTCCTTCACTGTGCACCCTTTTCGCTTGCTCGTGCCAGGTCGCCAGCGCGGCACGGAAGCCGGGGTCCCGTTCGGCCCGGCGCTCCAGCGCGTCGCCGAGCTCCCGGGCGCGCTGCCCGCTGGCCGGGTCCTGCTGCAGCTCCTCCAGTTCGGCGACCCCGGGACCCGCTGTTTCGTCCGCCCCGTTGGTGCCGTCAGCGCCCCGGAACGGGCGGCGGACCAGCGCGGACAGCCCCTCCCACGTCTGCCGGCCGAGTTCCCCGCCCGCACCGCCCGCCAGCGCCGCCAGCAGCCCCACCGAAACCGGATCCACCCCAGACCACCCCTCACCTTACGTAACCAATTTTGTCGCTAATCGTGAGACGAATACGGGTAAAACACGGTTCCCTCCGACACCGTCCAGGTTCCGGGGCCGCCCGTAAGGGCAGCGCGCCACGGCTGTTCCGCCTCAGCGTGTCCCGGTCACAGTGGTGCATGGTGCGGTCCGGTTCGCGGTCCGGGCACCGTGAGGGGTGTCAGGCCGAGTCGGGTGTCCATGTCCAGCTCGAAGCGGCCGGGACTGCTTCGGATGGGGCTGGATCGACCGCCCACGCTGCAAAGCCTGCTGGGGCTTCACCTCGAAAGCCACCAGCCGCCACTGCGACGTCTGCACACGCGAGGTCGCCGCGTTGGACGGGATCTGCCGCCTCTGCCGCCGCCAGGCCAGCCTGATCGCAGGCCCGGACAACAAGACCCGCGTCGACCTGACAGTAGCCGCCTGCACAGGACACCAGCTCTTCATCATCGGCACCCTGCGACCGCGCGTGGCCCCCAGCCTCAGCCTCTTCCGTCGGAACCGTGGTCACCGCGGCCGCACCGTGTCCCGGCAGGCTGGACGGAGCTGTTGCTGTTCGAGATGCCGCGCGAGCTTCGCGGCGTCAGCAGCAAGGCCCCACCGCTCGACCCTCAGCTGTTCGCATCCTTGAGTGCCCGGGCCGCCCGGATCGCGGAACTGCGTGGCTGGCCGCCCCGCACTCTCGGCTCAGTGCGACGCGGCATCCGCATTCTCTGCGCGGTCCACCGGCCAGATGAGCGGATCCGGGCCTCAACTATCAGCCAGCTCACCCACACGGCAGTGCCGGCCAATCACGTCCTGGAAGTGTTCGAGGAGCTCGACGTCTTCCTCGATGACCGGCCCGACTCGCTCGACGCCTGGTGCGAGGAACATCTGTCCTTCCTTGCCTCGGATGTCCGCGCTGAGCTGGACGTCTGGATCGCCATCCTGCGGCACGGGACCACGCGTCGCAGGCCACGTGCCCGCGCAACGGTCATCACGAATCTGAGGAGCATCCTGCCGTTCCTGACCGAGTACGCCGGTAAGTACACAACCCTGCGGCAGGTCACACGGGACGACATCACCGGCTGGCTCGCCGACCGGCCCCATCGTGCCTACGACGCCAGCGCCTTACGGTCGCTGTTCGGCACCCTCAAGGCTGAGCGGCTGGTCTTCGCCAACCCGATGCGGGGTGTCAAGGGCGGCAAGCTGGCGATCAAGATCCCCGCGTCCCTAACTGCGGACGAGGTGGAATCCGTGGCTCGCGCTGCATCGCAGGATCCGGCCCTTCGCGTGGTCGTGGCCTTGTCCGGCGTCCATGCACTGCCCGCCCGCCAGATCCGCGCGATGCTGCTGGGGAAGGTGGACCTACCCGGTCGCCGGCTCGATCCCGAGGGCCTGAACCGTCCGCTGGACGACTACACCGCCGAGTCGATCGGCGAATATCTCGCCTATCGCCACCATCGCTGGCCGAACAGCACCAATCCACACCTGCTGGTCAGCCGGAACACAGCCACGACGACAACGGCAGTGGGCACGTTCTGGATGGACAGGCTGGTCAAGGACCTACCCGTGGGCGTCGACCGACTACGGCAGGACCGCATCCTGGAGGAGGCTCTTGCCAGCGGAGCGGATCCACTCCACCTCGCGCACGTGTTCTCGCTCGGTGCCAAAACTAGCCTCCCCTACACGACCGCCGTCGCCGTCTCGGCCGCCGAGCACGAATCCTTCCCATGACCTGACGGACGGTTTCCCGTGAGAGGCTGGGCGGCATGGGCGGGGCGTCGGACGATGAGTTTTCCCGGAAGTTTCTGGCTACGATCCAGGTCGGTGAAGTCTGCCGCGGGATCGTGGCAGCGGTGACTCCACGAGGTGTGTCGGTGATCCTGGACGGTTTTGCCGCACGTCCGCTGGGGTTCGTGGGGTCGCTGGATCTGTCCTGGGTCCGGTTCTCGGCAGCGGCGGTGGAGGTCGGCGACCGGATCACCGCCGAGGTGACTGCCATCGATCTGGAGCAAGGTCGAGCCTGGATGTCCACGGCCGCCACGGAGAACCCCGAGCTCTGGGCATTCCTGAAAACCCTCCGCGCCGGAGAAATACTGTCGGGCCGGATCGGGTCGATCGAACGGTTCGGAGTGTTCGTGGCGCTGGACGACGGCCCAGACCATCCGGTCTTCCCCGGCGTCGGGTTCATCACGATCCCCGAGCTGTCCTGGCGACACTTCGAGACAGCTTCGGACGTCGTTCAGGTGGGCCAGCGCGTTAGGTGCGAGTTCCTCCAGTTCGACACAACGAACGGAGAGGCCAGGCTGTCCCTGCGAGCGACGCAGCCCGACCCATTCCAGACCTTCGCCGAGACCACCACGGTGGGGCAGGCGCTGCAGGGACGAGTTACCAAGCTGGTCCCGTTCGGAGTGTTTGTGCAGGTCACCAACGACATCGAGGGACTGGTCCATCTGCAAGAGCTCACCTGGACGCCTGTCGAGGCTCCAGAGGCGGTCGTTCAAGTCGGCGACGAGATCACGATCGTCGTCACAGAGATCGACCGAGAGCGACGCAGGCTGTCCCTCTCCCGACGGCAGGCTTCTACGGCTCTCGACTGACCTCTCTGGGTCTCGCCGCAACCTGCAAGCTCTGAACCACCGTCTTCGTTCCGGCAAACTGCTCTCCTGACACCGTGGGTTCGTCGCGACCACCCTTCAGAATTCGCGAACCCACGGAAGATCGGCATCGACGCCCTCTACTGCCAGCCCGGTATCCGCGGCGCCCACGAGAAGGGCGGCGTCGAGGGCCAGATCGGCTGGTTCCGCCGCAACCACCTCGTCCCCGTCCCCGAAGTGGACACACTCGCCGAGCTCAACGCGCTGATCGACCGGTGGGACCAGGAAGACGACGCCCGCCGCATCCGCTCCCGCCCGCGCACGATCGGCGAGTACTTCGCGGCCGAGCATCCGCTGCTCGCGCCACTGCCGGAGGAGCCGTTCGAGACCGGCCGACTGTCCACCCCGCGGGTGGACCGCTACAGCCAGATCTGCGTCCGGATGAACCGCTACTCGGTGCCGGTGCGGCTGATCGGCCGCACCGTCCGCGTCATGCTCCACGCCTCCGAGCTCGTGGTCTACGACGGCCGCGAGGAGGTCGCCCGGCACGAGCGGCTCATCGCCCGCATGGATCCCGCCTCGAACTCGACCACTACCTGGAGGCGCTGATCCGCAAGCCCGGTGCTCTGCCTGGCGCCACCGCCCTCGACCAGGCCCGGGCCGCCGGCCGGTTCACTCCCATGCACGACGCCTGGTGGGAAGCCACCGTCAAAGCGCACGGTGAACGCGACGGCACCCGGGCCCTGATCGAGGTCCTCCTCCTCAGCCGCCACCTGCCCCACGAACACCTCGTCACCGGCCTCGCCGCAGCCCTGAAGACCGGTGCCCTCACCGCCGATGCCGTCGCTCTCGAAGCCCGCAAGGCAGCCGACGCCGACACCGGACCCGAAGAACCCCCACAGCCGCCCTCCACCACCAGCCAGACCGCCATCGCCCCCTGCCCGCGGCCGTCAGGGCCAACCTGCCGGCCACACTCATCACGACACACCGTCGAGGCGATTCGATGCAACCAACCCTCCCGGATGGCCTGCCGACGGGTGACCACCCCCAGGACACGATCTTGACAGTCGACACGCTCCACCAGTTCATCCACGGAGCACACCCTGACAGAACCCACTGACAACGCCGTTTCTCGGCGAGCCGTTCTCGGAACTCGACAACATTCTGGACCCGCTTGATCAACATCTGTTGCCTGATCTCGGCATCAACCGTTCTCGCGTTACACCGACGAAGCCAGCGCGGGGAGGCTGACGAGCCCCGGCCCGTGTCCGGCAATGCCTGGCGTATGCCGTAGGCTGGGCGTACCGACGCGGGGTGGAGCAGCTCGGTAGCTCGCTGGGCTCATAACCCAGAGGTCGCAGGTTCAAATCCTGTCCCCGCTACCAACGCACCGGCCCTCCTCGGCATGCATCAACGTCGAGGAGGGCCGGAAGCATGGGGGCGCCGGGCCTGTGAAACGGGATCAGGTGAGGGCGTCGCGGAGGTAGCTGGGCAGCATCTGGCAGAGTGCTGGATCCACCGTCCAACTCCCGGTGGGGAGTTCGTCCGCTGTGACGGTCAGGCTCTCACCGTTGCCGGTGCGGACGACTGCGCGGAACGTTTCCCCACATCGGACCGGACCGCGCGCGAGATGGCCGGCCAAGACAGCACGGCAGAATTCGGCCGGGTCCGTGTCGGTGTTCGCACGTCCGTAGCCCTTGCTGATCCACACACGGCTGAACGGCTCGTACAGCTGGACCTCCCACACGAGGCAGGCAGCATCACTCTCACGGGACATGACTGCGATCATGCCCTGGACCACCCACCGCACCGCCCCTACCAGCCAGTACTGTCCGAAAGAATGCGATGCCGCCGCTGGGCCCCCTGCTCCCGCAGTGCTGCGGCCGTCCCTTGCGAGCACCCATTGTGCCGCGCAGCCAACCGCCCCTCGCCCCGTCAGGACGTAGCCCACACCGGCTTCTTCCAGGGTGCGGCGCATGCGCCATTCCTGCCCGTGGGCGCAATCGCCCGTCATCCGCGCGATCGGCAAGCGTTCCCACGCGCGGACCGTAGAGCCGCCGGGTGCCGACAGTCGCGCACCACGCGCTCACTGCACCGGGGTCGGCGGCATACCGGTGCGTACTGGGCGCGCGGCGCGATGAGTTGTGCGCGATGCAAGGCACTCCCCACCGGGTCGTGCGCACCGCATGTCGTTCACTTCTCCATCCGGTGCGCACGATGTCGTGGACTGTGTCGCCCCGCTTCATCGCCAACCTTCACCCCCTCACCCCGAGCACTATCCGGCTGCGGTAACCGGAGCCCCACGAGCGGCCCGGTAGGCGGCGATGAGGGCCGTAAGCTGAGGATTGAACCCCTCGGCCTCTTGCAGGGCCGCCTCCGGCATCGGATCGTCGGCGCCATGGCCGAGAGCCGGGCGGCCGGCGAGGTGCCCACACAGAGCGTCCAGGCGGTCAAGGAGGGCGGCACGGCGCGCCTGCTCAGGGCTCAGCGAGCGCAGCCAGGCAAGACGCGCCACAGCCGTCTCCGGGCACGCGGGCAGGGAGCGGCGGATACCGTCGGCCCGCTCGGCGAGGGTGTTCCACACGGGCCGGCGCAGCATCGCGACCAGCACGTCGGGGACAGCTTCCACGGTGGTGGGCGTCATGTCCCCCACCGTCGCAGGGGGCACTGACAACGCGGCGCAGCCGGGACGCCAGGTCAGCCGTCCGGGCAGCGCGCTGTGATGCAGTTGGGTCAGTCCATGCCGTTGCAGACACCGCCGGTCCCGAGGCAGGAACGCAGCGGCCGGTCGGGGGCGTCGTCGGATCGGACGGAGGCTCCCGAGGCGTCTCCTCCTCAGCCCCGCCTGGCGCGGCAGCTCTTCGACAGCCGGCTGATCGTCGTGCTCGTGCTCCACTTCGACGATCAGGACGTCTTCGCGGATCTGGAGGTCATCACGGAGCCTGCCGTAGTGCTGAGGTACTGCCGGATCCGCCGCCGTGCACGTATCGCTGCCCTGCTGCGAGCTCGCGGCGCAACGGCGCGCCATCCGACAGGGAGCCGGTGAGCACAGACTTCCGGCCGGCCCGCGAAGCCCTCGTCGGACGACGTCGGGAACTGCGCCTGTCGGCCCCTGGCGGTCGGCTCACCTGCACCCAACTCGCCGAACGGCTCGGCTGGCCACAATCCAGCGTCTACCAGCTTGGGGGCGGTCGTCCCCGGCATGCTGCAAACCGCCGACTACGCTCGGGCGGTCTTCCTCCGTTCCGTAGATCTCCACAGGACGACCCTCGACACCGACGAAGCTGGCCGGTCCCGGATACGCCGACAGGAGTGGCTGTACGAGGCAGGGTCACCGATTCCACGCACTGGTGCCTGAAGGTCCCTCGGCCAACGCCTTCTGGGTCCTGGACGACCGACTCGTCATCACGGAGGACTGGCACGCGGGGCGTCGAGCGCAGCCGCGTCATCCACGAGCCGGGCCGCCGCTTCGTGTTCGTCGTCGAAGAGGCAGCACTCCGGTACCAGGCGTGCGGCGCCGGCACCATGGCCGCGCAACTCGGCTCCCTGACTGACCGCCGACGCCCGAGCGCTGATCCGCCGGGCGATCGAAGCCCTGGACCGACGCGGGGTGTCGTCCGTCGTGAGCTGGATCATCCGCCATCCGCGTATGCGGCCGTGCCGCCGGCTGACCCTACTGCGGACACGGCGAGAGATCACGGGACCCCGGCGCCGTCGTCAGCCGTCCGTGTCGGCACCGATCAGAGGTTCGTCGGGAGCCACGAAGTCCGGGTCGGTCAGGAAGACGTGGGTTTTCCAAGCGAATTCGCCAAGGGCAGTGTCCAGGTCTGCCCCGCAGTCGCCCACATTCTCATGGCGAACGCGTCCCCTGCCTGTGGCCGCGTAGTGGCACCTGTTCGCCGCATCCAGCAGAGCAAGCAGGACGTTTACGAACCAGGTGTCATCGGGTCCGGCAGCGCGCACCTCTTGCACCGCTGCCCGGAGGTTCAAGTACGCGTCTTCAACGGCTCCGGCGCACTCTTGGAGCAGGTCCGCGGGGGAGTCGTCGGCAAGATTCTCGTACCGCCAATAGGCAGTACTGAGTTCCTGGGTCGCGGAGCGCAGCCGTTCATATGCTGTATTGCGCCGGTCCCGCGCCCAGCGCGCATGCTCAGCGGCAGCCTGCGACTTCGCAGCCTCGACAGCAGCCCTGACGGTCTGGCGTCCGGTGACCCTGGCGGCGAGGACTCCGCCTATCGCCCCGGCCATGCTGCCGCCCACCGCCCCCACCATCCCGGCCACTGCCGCTGCGTCCATGTCCCCTCGCTCCCCCTGCTGTCCGCTGCGACGCCACTGCGCGGACGCCGTTTTCGCCGAGCCCAAGTGGCCACGGATAACGGCCCATTATCTGCGGCAGCGGTAACAAGGTGTTGCTCGCACAGCAAAATCAGGGCTTCCCACCCGTATCATCTCCGCACCAGGGCACTCTGCGGCCGGAACATCTTCTCTGACCCGCCGCAACCGCTCGCCAGAGCTTCGACCCGGCCACCGACCGAGGAGAGACAGATGTCCGAAGACACGACCATCAACACCGAGTTGACTTCGCAGTACATCAACCAAGTGGCCAACGACCTGGAAGCCAACGTCAAGGAACAAGAGCGCATCACCGCAGAACTCACCGCATTCCAAAAGCAGCTGGCCACGCTGCAGCGCGACCACACCGTGCTGGTGAGCATGCAGCAGGCACTGGGCGTCACGGCCCGGACCTCTGAACCCGCCAAAGCCGACAGCTCCACCGTGCCCTCCCCCAGGAAGAAGCCCACGGCTGCGCCCAGCACTCGCCGACCGGCGAAGACGGCCACCGCAAAGCCGCCCACCACCAAGAAGCAGTCCGTCAAGAAGCCTGTTGCCAAGAAGGCGGCAACGAAAAGGACAGCGACCACCCTGGTCGACCTCATCCACCGTCACCTCACTGAGCAGAGCGAACCCCGCTCCGCGGCGGAAATCGCCGAGGCACTCAGCCATGCGCACCCCGACCGCAACATCAAGACCACTGTGGTGCGCACCGCCCTCGAAAGCCTCGTAGCCAAAAGCCTGGCCCAGCGGACCAAGCAGGGCAGCTCCGTCTTCTACACCGCCGCCCATGCGCCGGAGCCGACAGCGGCACCCACAGACGAGGTCCAGCCCGAAGCTGCCGGATAATCCGAGGCCTCGTGGCTGCTCGCGTGAGCATGCTCGCCTGTCGTGCGGCGTTGGTCAGCGTTCCCGGACGGAAGCCCCGTATCCGTCGGTCTGGCGGAGCACCACCACGCCCCGAGCCGGTGCGGGCCATACCTGGATGAGGTACCACTCGGTGATCTCGTCCGGGGCGAGGTCGATGGCGGTGTCCCGGCTACGGGCATGGATGCGCAGCCGATAGTCGTCCGGGCCGTTAAAGGACAGCGCAGGCAACTCTTCGTCGAGGTCGGACATCAGACCTCGTACCACGAGTTCTCCCGAAACCGAGCCAGTGAGACTTCGACGATCTCGTCCCACTCAGCAGCCTCGGGCTGAGGTGCGTCGGTGTGGAAGCTGACAGTGACATCGACGTCGCCGGTGTGGATGCCGGTCAGCACCGCCGCAATGCCGTCTTGGACCTGGACGGGACGGTTGTGCCCGCTGGGCAGGTCACGGCCGGCGGGGCCGTCCTCGTCGCTGATGTGGAACTGGTGGTACTTCACGGGCACCAGCCCGCGCCCTTGCAGAGTCGGCGGTACGGCGCTGCCCATGCGCGAACCCGGCCTGCTCCGGCAAGCCGATGACGGGCGGGTCCTTCCTGGTTCGTGCTACGGCACAATCCTCGAAACGGTGTCAGTCGGTCTTGGCAACGATGCCGGCACCTTCAAGCGCGGCTACCTCGCCGACAGTCGCCGCAGTGTCAGTAACCAGGATGCGCCCTCCGATCGCGGGTCTCCGGCGGCCGGGAGACGGTCTACACCAGCCCGGTCAGTCGGAAAGCCGGTCCTCTTCGCGCCGGCTGCCAACCGTGATCGAGCGCGGTGCGAACTCCCGCCCCGACGATGGACGGAACTACTGGAAAGGCCGATGTTGTCGCCATCAACACCGCACCCTTCTGATCGGCCTGCTCAACCACGAAGTCGAACCGCCCCGACGCGCACCCCGTGCAGCAACCGGCTCCTCCGGACACACGCCACCGGTAGGCCACGCCATCGACCGTGATCAGGCGCGTGCCCTTCTTCCGCAGAGTCAACCGTCCTCCTCGACTCAGACGCAACGTCAGGCGCGAGCGCCGCCGCCTTCGAATTGAATCCGACAGCCCGGCTCAGCTTCCGCCCCGACGACCGGCCCGATCATATGTCTGCCACCGGCGGCGATGCTCTCGTTCTTGGCGTCCCTCGAACGCCTGGCCCCGGGCGCGCCGTCGAAGCCCGATGGGACGGCACCTGCTCCAGGCCCAGTACCGCCCGGACCTGGTCGACGGCTGCCTCGCAGGCACCCGCCTGATCACGGAGGACTGACCGACATCACGCATTCAAGTTCAGTAGAAGCTGTATTGAATCCCCTGACGTGGGTGTGAAAGGGCGCCAGAAGACCAGGAATATACAGTCCGCCCGATCACAAGGTGCGCCTTCAGTCGTTTCGATCCAAGGTGAGTGGAGCTTCACCACATCAATGTGGCGTTCGTCCATCAAAATCACGGGAACCGCTTCGCGATCGCCTCAGCGATCGCGTCCGGTGCGTGTTCCTGAATGAAGTGCCGCGCACGTGGCAGCTCGACTACGTCGAGATCGGTGAAGGCGGCGCGAATTCGCGGGATACAAGCGTTCGGACGGAACACCATGTCCCGCATCCCCCACACCAGCAGGGCCTGCTTGTCGCCGAGCAGGACGGGCACGTCTCGGGCGAGTTGGTCCAACAGAGGGCGCGCGGCACGAATTTCTTTGGGCATCATGGCGAGTCCGCGCCGGGCTTCCGCGGTGGGCTGCACCGTGCGATAGTGGTCAGCCTCGGCCGCGGTGAGCTTGCGCCCCAGCTCTGCGAGCAGGACGCGCTCGACGAGGAAATTCTGTTCGAGTATCCGCCGCTGCATCGGGCGACTGCTCATGATCGTGCTGAACGCCCGATTGGCCATCGCTTCGGTCGGCCAGAACAAGGTGTTGCCCAACACGATGCCCTTCACGCGATCCGCGCGGGCGGTGACCGCGCCCAGACCGATGGGTCCGCCCCAGTCCTGTCCCATCAGAACGAAACCGTCGAGCTGCAGGTGATCGATCAGCTCACCGAGGACCGCGGTGTGCTCGGCGATCGTGTAGCCGAAACTCGCAGGGCGTTCGGACAATCCAAAACCCAGATAGTCGACGGCGATACACCGGTACCGGTCGCGCAGGTCCTTCACGATCTGACGGTATAGGAAGCTCCACGTCGGAGCGCCATGACAGAACAGGAGCGGCGGCCCGGCCCCCTCGTCGATGTAGTGAACCCGGCCGACGGACGAGTCAAACCAGCGCGACTCGAAAGGGTACAGACTCCTGTCGGGAACGAAGTCGATCAGCATTGGTCCCTCCTCCGAAGCCAGACTACATGTGTAGTGCCCGAGCGTGCGTGGCCTCCACGGAAACGGCCGTCTCCGGACCGGAGCCCCTCCGTGCTGCCGCATGCCGAGGTACTCAATAGGAGACACGCCCTAACCTGCGTGTTTCCCGCCGGCCTCACGCGCGCCTTCGGGGCGATGCCCTGCGCCGACTGCGTCCGCGCGGCACCAGCCACGACCCGGGCCGTATAGCGGTCGATGTGGCGGCGCTGCTCGCCGACCTGACACTCTTGCGCGACCTGCCCGAGGTCTTCGGCCCCGTCGCCTCCTAGGAGTTGTCCGGCCGATCACGTGACTACTCGATGTCCGGGTCGTTGATGTGGACATGGGGCGGGGTGATCTGACAGATGCCGAGTGGGAAC
>NZ_JBSFHY010000065.1:0-33605 GCF_053597295.1 Streptomyces sp. NPDC001450 | reverse complement strand
ACGAACGCAAGGCCGTCCACTTCCTGGCCTTCACCAGCATCGCCTGCACCCTCATCTGCTACCGCAGACTCGCCAAATGAGATGACCTCTAAGTGCCGCCTGCCCTGCGCGTGAGCGTCTCGCTACAGGTCCGTGCTGTCGCCCGCCCACGGCCGCGCCGTGGCCCACCCCGCCAGCAGACCCGCGCCTGCGGTCACCGTGGTGAAGCTCAGCGCGTTGCCGACGGAGGCGATCGCGGCCAGAGCGGTCAGGGCCGCGCCCGCGGTGAGGGCGATCGGTGTGGAGCGCGGGGTGCGCCACAGGGCGTAGAGGGCCCAGCCGAATCCGGCGGCCAGCAGGAGCGCTCCGACGAGGCCCTGTTCGGCCGCCTGCTGAAGCAGGGCCGAGTGCGGTCTGTCGTCGGGCAGCGCGGCCTGCGGCCCGTTGTCGCTCAGCTCGCCGAAGCGGCCGGGGCCGACACCCAGGCCCGTGTCCCGGCGGGCCAGTCGCAGCGCGTCCTGCCACAGCTGGACCCGGTGCGGGGTGAACCGGCTCTCCAGCGCCTCGGCCAGGCCGCCGGGCAGGGCACCTGCGGCGATCGCGCAGATCGTCCCCGCCACCAGGGCCGCCGCGAGCGCGAGGCCGGCGATTCCGACGCCTCGGCGGGGCATGGAGCCCGCGGCGAGCGAGCACAGTAGAACCGCGGCACTGGCGGCGCAGCCGATGGCCGAGCCCATGACGGCCCCGGTCAGCGCGATCCCGGCGGCGAGCAGCCGCAGCCCGAGCCGCACCCCGGGCCCGCGTGCGGCCCAGGCGGCGCAGCACGCCGCGCCTGTGGCCAGCGCCAGCAGGGCGGCGGTGGCCCCGGCGTGCCCGAGCGGGGCGGCGTACCGCGGGCCGGGAGAGAGGTCGGGCAACACCACGGCCAGAGCGAGTCCGGCCGACGCACCGGCGCAGGGCGCGGCCATCGGAAGCAGCGCCCCGGAGATCCGGCCCGCGGCATAACCGGCGATCACGGCGAGCACCGCGAGCAGCACCCCTTCGGGTCGCCCGCCGTCGGCCGCCGCCGTGATCAGCGACCAGGCGGCGCACGCTCCCAGAAGGATCATGCCCGCCCCGTCAGAAACGTTTCGCCTGCCTCTGTGAGCGTCCGCACCGGTCGCGGACCTCGTCCCCGTCGACCCCACCCGCCGCCCCTCGCACCCCGGTCCCCCGACCTGTGGCAGGCCCCGGCCGCACGCACCGGGACCGGCCGCACCGCTGAGGCTCGGGCACACCGTAGCTGCTGATGACCGATTTGGGCACGAGCAGCGCCGGAACGTCGTGATTCCGGCGCGGTGCAGGTGAGGCACCGCTCGCGGCAGCCCGTGCTGTCGGCGGCAACGTCAACCGCCGTACACTCCCCGGGTGACCGTCACCGCAACTTCCGTGGACCAGTCCGGCCAACTCCAGCCGTCCCCCGCGCCGAGCGCGCGCGCCCGTCGGCTGCTGCGCCTGGTCCCGGCCGTCGCCTCCGCACTCTGCGGAGTGCTGCTCTACGTCAGCTTCCCGCCGCGCACGCTGTGGTGGCTGGCCCTGCCCGCCTTCGCCGGCTTCGCCTGGGTACTGCGCGGCCGGACCTGGAAGGCGGCGCTCGGCCTCGGCTACCTCTTCGGACTCGGCTGCCTCCTGCCGCTGCTGGTGTGGACCGGCGTGGAGGTCGGCCCCGGCCCCTGGATCGCGCTGGTCGCCATCGAGGCGGTCTTCGTCGCCCTCGTCGGCGTGGGCGTCGCAGCGGTGTCCAAGCTGCCTGCCTGGCCGGTGTGGGCGGCCGCTGTGTGGATCGCGGGCGAGGCGGTACGCGCGCGCGTGCCCTTCCGCGGCTTCCCCTGGGGCAAGATCGCCTTCGGCCAGGCCGACGGTGTCTTCCTGCCGCTCGCCGCGCTGGGCGGCACCCCGGTGCTCGGCTTCGCGGTCGTCCTGTGCGGCTTCGGCCTGTACGAGGCGGGGCGTCTGATCGCCGAGCGGCGCCGCACCCGGACCCTGCGTCGCGGTGCCGCGGCCGCCGCGCTGCTGAGCGTGGCCGTACCGGTGGCGGCAGCGGTCGCCGCGCGGCCGCTGGTGAGCGACAAGGCCGAGGACGGCACCGCGACCGTCGCGGTCATCCAGGGCAACGTGCCCCGGGCCGGGCTGGAGTTCAGCGCCCAGCGGCGGGCCGTCCTCGACTACCACGCGCGCGAGACCCTGGAGCTCGCCGCCGACATCAAGGCCGGCAAGGTCGCCAGGCCCGACTACGTGCTGTGGCCGGAGAACTCCTCCGACATCGACCCCTTCACCAACTCCGACGCGGCCACCGTCATCGCGGGCGCCGCCAAGGCCGTCGGTGTGCCCATCTCGGTCGGCGGAGTCGTGGAGAAGGACGGCAGGCTGCTCAACGAGCAGATCCTGTGGGACCCGGCCAAGGGGCCGACCCAGACCTACGACAAGCGGCAGGTGCAGCCGTTCGGCGAGTACCTTCCACTGCGCGGCCTCGTCGGCGCGATCAACAAGAACTGGACCAGTATGGTCCGCCAGGACTTCAGCCGGGGCAGCAAGCCGGGCGTGTTCGACATCGACGGCGCCAAGGTCGGCCTCGCCACCTGCTACGAGGCCGCCTTCGACTGGGCCGTGCGGGACACCGTCACCCACGGCGCTGAGATGATCTCCGTGCCCAGCAACAACGCCACCTTCGACCGCAGCGAGATGACCTATCAGCAGCTCGCCATGTCCCGCATCCGCGCCGTCGAGCACAGCCGGACCGTGACCGTGCCGGTGACCAGCGGCGTCAGCGCGATCATCATGCCGGACGGGAAGATCACCCAGAAGACCGGCATGTTCGTGCCCGCCTATCTCGTCCAGAAGGTCCCGCTGCGCACCTCCGAGACGCCCGCGACCAAGCTGGGCATCCTGCCGGAGATCGCCCTGGTGCTGGTCGCCGCGGGCGGGCTCGGCTGGGCGATCGGGTCCGGAATACGTGCCCGGCGCTCGGGTGACGCGTAGCCGTACGTCCGCCGTACGCCCGGGGAACCACCGGACTGACGGAACCGGCCCGTTAGGGTCGGTTCCATGGCTATTCCCGACTTCATCAGCACGATCAGGGCCTCCGCGGGCCACCAACTGCTGTGGCTCCCCGGAGTCAGCGCCGTCGTCTTCGACGACCGGGGCAGGATCCTGCTGGGGCAGCGCGCGGACAACCACCAGTGGGCGCTGCTCTCCGGCATCCCGGAGCCCGGTGAGCAGCCGGCCGCCGCCGCCGTGCGCGAGGTGTACGAGGAGTCAGCCGTACGGTGCGTGGCGGAACGGATCGTCATGGTGAAGTCCGGCGAGCGGATCACCTACAACAACGGCGACGTCTGCCAGTTCATGGACATCACCTTCCGCTGCCGGGCCGTCGGCGGCGAGGCACGGGTCAACGACGACGAGTCGCTGGACGTCGGCTGGTTCGAGGTGGACGCGCTGCCGACGATGGACGAACACCAGCTGGTCCGGATCAAGCAGGCCCTGTCCGACGAACCCACATGGTTCGACCCTACGAGTTTTGAATGAAGTATGGGGTGTGACCACATGTGGCCGGGCAGGCGTGCTGCTTAGGGTCGGCACATGACCCAGCCCAGCGCCCTGCCCGGCCCGCACGCCCCCTCGCTCGACCTAGGCGGCCGCACCGCCCTCGTCACCGGCGCCGCCGGCGGCATCGGCGGCGCCTGCGCGCTGCGGCTGGCGGCCGCCGGGGCCAAGGTGAGAGCCGTCGACCGGGACGCGTCCGGCCTCGACGCACTCGCCGACCGGGCCCGGGACCTGGCGGGCACCGTCGAACCGCACGTCCTGGACCTCACCGACCTGGATGCCGCCGAACACGCCGCCGCCGGCACCGACGTCCTGGTCAACAATGCCGGGCTGCAGCTGGTGCGCCCCATCGAGCAGTTCCCGCCCGAGGTCTTCCACACGGTGCTGACCGTGATGCTGGAGGCGCCGTTCCGGCTCGTCCGCGGCGCCCTCCCGCACATGTACGCGCAGGGCTGGGGGCGGATCGTCAATGTGTCCTCCGTCCATGGACTGCGTGCCTCCGCCTTCAAGGCCGCCTATGTGGCCGCCAAACACGGCCTCGAAGGCCTGTCCAAGACGGCCGCCCTGGAGGGCGCCCCCCACGGTGTGACCTCGAACTGTGTGAACCCGGCCTATGTGCGCACCCCACTGGTCGAGAAGCAGATCGCCGACCAGGCCCAGGCGCACGGCATCCCCGAAGAGCGCGTCCTGTCCGACATCCTGCTCAAGGACAGCGCCGTCCAGCGGCTCATCGAACCGGAGGAGGTCGCCGAGGCCGTGGCCTACCTGTGCAGCCCGCAGGCGTCCTTCGTCACCGGTACCTCGCTGGTGCTGGACGGCGGATGGACGGCCCACTGAGCGGGTCGGCGGCGCCCGGCCGGAGAGTTTTCCACAGGCTCGACGGGCCGGGCGCCCGATGCGGAATCCTGTGACCATGTCTCGCGATCACCTCCAGCCGGCCGAGCCCCCCACCACCGAGGGCGCCACCGGGGTGTCCGTCGGCAGCGCGGAGGCCCCGTACCTCGAGCTGCTGGCCCGCGACGCCTCGGTGGAGGCGTACGAGCAGCCGGTGCTGCTCGCCCGCGCCGAGGGCGGACCGGCCGACCGGATCGCCGCGCTGGAGCGCGCCAAGCTCCTCGCACTGCGCGTGCGCTCGGAACTGGAAGGGCGACGGCGACGCGAGGCGGAACTGTCGGCCCTCTTCGAGACCGCCCACGACCTGGCCGGCCTCAGGGACCTGGACGCCGTCCTCCAGGCGATCGTCCAGCGCGCCCGCTCGCTGCTCGGCACGGACATCGCCTACCTCAGCCTCAACGACCCGGCACGCGGCGACACCTACATGCGCGTGACGGAGGGCTCGGTCTCCGCCCGCTTCCAGCAGCTGCGCCTCGGCATGGGCGAGGGGCTCGGCGGACTCGTGGCCCAGACCGCACGGCCGTACGTCACCGACGACTACTTCCAGGACGACCGCTTCCAGCACACCCTCACCATCGACGCCGGCGTCCGCGACGAGGGCCTGGTCGCCATCCTCGGCGTACCGCTGATGCTCGGCCCGCACGTCATCGGCGTCCTCTTCGCCGCGGACCGTCGAGCGCGCGTCTTCGAACGCGAGCAGATCGCCCTGCTCGGCTCCTTCGCAGCGCTCGCCGCGGCCGCCATCGACACCGCCAACCTGCTCACCGAGACCCGCGCGGCCCTGGCGGGACTGGAACACGCCAACGAGATCATCCGGGACCGCAGCGCCGTCATCGAGCGCGCCTCCGACGTGCACGACCGGCTCGCCGAGCTCGTGCTGCGCGGCGGCGGGGTCCACGACGTGGCCGCGGCCGTCTCGCAAGTCCTCGACGGAGCGGTCGAGTTCACCGAGGTCGGTACGGCACCGGCCGAACCCCTGGAGGCGTCCCGCGCCGAGGGACACGCCGTACGGCACGGCGGCGACTGGATCGCCGCGGTGACCGCGGGCGGCGAACTGCTCGGCGCGCTGGTGCTGCGCGGCCACCCCGGCCTGGACCCGGTCGACCAGCGCACCCTGGAACGCGCGGCGATGGTCACCTCGCTGCTCCTGCTGGCCCGCCGCTCCGCCGCCGAGGCCGAACAGCGCGTGCGGGGCGAACTGCTGGACGACCTCCTGGACGCCCGCGACCGGGATCCGCGCCTGCTGCGCGAACGCGCGGCCCGGCTGCACGCCGACCTGGACGCCACCCACGTCGTCCTCGCGACCCGCCTCGACGGCCCGGCGGCCGACGCCGACGAGGAAGCCGCCGCCCGCCGCCGCCTGTGGTCCGCCGCCTCCCACCTCGCCGCGACCCGGCAGGGCCTGGCCGCCGCCCGCGACGGCGGCACGGTCCTGCTGCTCCCACTGGCCGACGGCGACACCGCCACGGACGTGGCCCGCCGCACCGCCCGTCACCTCGGCACGGCGGTCCACCAGCCCGTCACGGTCGGCGCCTCCGCCCCCGTCACCGACCTCGCCGCCCACCCCGACACGGTGGCCGCCGCCTACGCCGAGGGCCGCCGCTGCCTGGACGCGCTGCACCTCCTCGGCCGTGACGGAGACGGCGCGGCGGCCGAGGACTTCGGCTTCCTCGGCCTGCTCCTCGCGGGCGAACGGGACATCGGTGGCTTCGTGGACCGCACCATCGGCCCGGTGGTGGCCTACGACGCGCGCCGCGGCACGGAGCTGCTGCGCACCCTGGACGCGTACTTCGCCTGCGGACTGAGCCCGGCCCGCACCAAGGACGCACTCCACGTGCACGTGAACACGGTCGCCCAACGGCTGGAGCGGGTGGGCCGCCTCCTGGGCGAGGACTGGCAGAGCCCGGCCCGCGCCCTGGAGATCCAACTGTCCCTGCGCCTGCACCGGTTGGCGGCACCGGGACGGCACTGACCGGCCCCCGCACGGGAGCCGGTCAGTGCACAGGAGATCTGGCGCCGGTCAGACGGTCCGCGCCTCGGCCGCCGGACTCGCCGCGGCCTGGCCGCTGTCCTCGGCCTCCACCTGGGCGAGATCCCGGTGCCGCGTCTCCCGGGCCACGCCCACGGCGATCAGCGTCAGCACGGCGGCCGCGATCACGTACAGGGCGATCGGGTTGGAGCTGTGGTAGTCGTCGAGCAGCGCGGTGGCGATGAGCGGGGCGGGCGCCCCGGCCGCCACCGAGGCGAACTGGGCACCGATGGAGGCACCGGAGTACCGCATCCGGGTGGCGAACATCTCGGCGAAGAAAGCGGCTTGCGGCGCGTACATGGCACCGTGCAGGACCAGCCCGACGGTCACGGCGAGCACCAGGTACCCGAACGAGCCGGTGTCGACGAGCGAGAAGAACGGGAACATCCACAGTCCGATGCCGGCCGCACCGAGCAGGTACACGGGCCGGCGCCCGACCCGGTCGGAGAGGGCGCCCCAGGCCGGGATCACGGCGAAGTGCACGGCGGAGGCGATGAGGACGGCGTTCAGCGCGGTCTGCTTCGAGACGCCGGCGGACGTCGTGGCGTACACGAGGATGAAGGCGGTGATGACGTAGTAGCTGATGTTCTCCGCCATGCGGGCGCCCATGGCGACGAGCACGTCCCGCCAGTGGTGCCGCAGTACGGAGACGAGGGGCGGCTTCTCGGCCTCGCCGGTCCGCCGTGACTCGGCCCGCTCCAACGCCTCCTTGAAGACGGGTGATTCATCGACGGAGAGACGAATCCACAAACCGACCATCACCAGCACACCGGAGAGCAGGAACGGGATCCGCCAGCCCCAGCTGCCGAAGGCGTCGTCCGAGAGCACGGCGGTCAGCAGCGACAGCACACCCGTCGCCAGCAACTGCCCGGCGGGCGCCCCCGTCTGCGGCCACGAGGCCCAGAATCCGCGCCGCCGGGCATCCCCGTGCTCGGACACCAGCAGCACGGCGCCACCCCACTCACCACCGAGCGCGAACCCCTGTACGAGGCGCAGTGCGGTCAGCAGCACCGGCGCGGCGGCACCGACGGTCGCGTGCGTCGGCAGCAGCCCGATGGCGAAGGTCGCCCCGCCCATCAGCAGCAGGCTGAGCACCAGCAACTTCTTGCGCCCCAGCCGGTCACCGTAGTGCCCGAACACGAGCGCCCCCAGCGGGCGGGCCGCGAACCCGACGGCATACGTCAGGAACGACAGCAGTGTCCCGACGAGCGGATCGGACTCCGGAAAGAACAGCTTGTTGAACACCAGCGCGGCGGCGGAGCCGTACAGGAAGAAGTCGTACCACTCGATGGTGGTGCCGATGAGGCTGGCGGCGACGATTCGGGGGAGGCTGGCGGGGGGTGGGGGAGCGGTGTTTCCGGAGGCCATGTGCGCCACTTCCTCGTGTGCGGTGGGGACGGGTACGTGTCGGCACACCGTAGGAAAGGGCAGGTCAGAGGCGTATGTGGTGGGACACCATAGTTCTGGGTGAGGGAGTGCGTGCGGCCACCATGGAGGCGCCATCGGGGCCTCGGCGACGGCTGCAATGCGGCAGCAAAGGGCGCTGTCCGAGTTGCACTGCTCGGGCATGATGTGGAGGCGTCGTAGTGACTCCCGTGCTGGTTTGGCGCTGGCTAAAAGCCCACGTCATCACCCCTTCCCCCCCTCCCGTGCTGACTTGGTGCTGACTACGCTGCGTAGAACTCCGGCATGAGCCGCAAATCGGATGTCGCAGTGCTGGGGGCGTGCGGGGCACCCCGGAAGGGCGTGGACGATGAGCGGCATCAACGGTCCGAGCCTGTGGCAGCTCTGCGCGAACCGCGACCGTGGTTGCCCGCAGCTGTTCGTCGACCCCGATGCTCCGGCGGAGCGTCGCGCGCTGCTCACCGGTGACTTCGGACAGCGTGTCCGCACGAGCGCCGGGGAAATCGCCTCTCTGGTGGACGAGGCGAGGGCCGGAAAGCGTGCTCCCCCCTTGACCCCTGACCGGCGACACGGTCGCCGTGAGCCGTCGAGGCGCGGCCCTGAACGTGCCGCGGCCAGCAGCGCCGCAGGAGTTGGCCGCTGTCGCAAATGGATCGACTCGACCGAGGAGAGCCGCGGTTGAACGTCCGTCGCGATCTTGGCGGTTTGGTCCATGTGGACGCGGGCCGGACTGCGGGGCTGCCGGCCGTTTCGCTCTGGAGCTGTGACGTTCAGCAGTGCGGCGGCTGGTTGCTCAGTGAGGCCGCCACCCGCATCCACACCCCGAAGAGCCGGTACACGTTGGACAGCGCGCCCTGAGCCTGGACGGTTCGGGAGTCTGTCGAGCTGACGCCTGGGATTCCCAGGAGGGTGGAGGCCACTGAGGCCGACTGCCAGCGGAGAGCGAGGGTAGACGAGGCCGAGGCTACGGACGGGGTCGTCAGGGGTGCGGAGAGACTGGAGGCGACGGCTTCGCGGTCGGGCCCTGCGACAACCGCTCGCACTCCCCGCCAGACAGTGGTGCCGACCAGCACCGCCCTGCATGATGAAGTCCGCACGCTGCCGGCGCAGCGCGACAATCCGCCGGTCCTGGCTGCATGGCTGTGGCCACCGCTCTGAGTCGTGGCGGTCCCACCTGGCACAGGTTGTAGGGACCCTCCAAGGGTGTCTACACCAGTCAAGATCGGTTGCGCGCGCACGAGTGTTTCCGGGGAGCGGTGCAGGAACGCCTGCCCGAGCAGCCGACGCGCCGCAGGAAGGTACTCCCCGGTGCGAGATACTCTCCCGATGAGTTCACGTACTTCTCCGATCAGCCAGCCGATCACGATACGGAGGGCAGTCGCGCGGGATGCCAAACGGCTCACGCGGCTCGTGCGTGGCTCAGGCGCCTACGAGGGTAAGTACGCAGCCGCAGTGGCGGGTTACCGGGTCGGTCCTGATTACATCGAAGCCCACCGCGCCTTCGTAGCCATCGGTGCCGACGAGCATGGAGGCCGGGTCATCGGGTTCTACTCGCTCGTCCTCGCTCCGCCGGAGCTCGACCTGCTGTTCGTCGCCGACGAAGCGCAAGGACGTGGTATTGGACGGCTGCTCGTTGCGCACATGCAGTCCGAGGCCCGTGCCGCCGGGCTCGACCGTGTCAAGGTCGTGTCGCATCTTCCCGCCGAGGACTTCTACCACCGCGTCGGTGCAGTGCGGACCGGGACAGCGCTCGCGAACCCGCCCGCAGTGCCGTGGGACCGTCCCAAATTCGAGTTTCGCATTCCTTCGGAATGACGCGGTGTGCCGGTTCGCAGGGCACCGGCTTCGCCCGCACGGTGGCTGGCATGCAGGAGCCGCTGGGCGCCGCGCGCTGAGTGTGTGCCGTCGTCTCTGCCCTGGCGGGGGATCGCCTGCGCCAGCGGCCTCTCCCGGCGACTCCCTCGCCTCTGGCGCTCCAGGGCCACCGAAATCGCGTACACCTCGACTCGCTCCACACACGATCGAGGTCGGCCGCGTAAATGCGTAGGTCACACAACCCTGATCTGCGAGACGAAGTGGCCACAGTCCACCGTCAGCGCTGTAGGGGGTGACGCCTTGCCAGTGCAGCCATCGGCGCAAGTGGAAGTAGTCACAGCCCTTGCCCCGTGGAGCTTGGCCGACCGGCGTCGGTGCGGCCCGCGGTGGGGCGGAGCGGCGGCAGGCTCCGGACAGGGGCATGGGAGCCTGACTGTCGTGGGTGTTGGCCAGGTCCGACTCGGCGTTCGGGTCGTCGTAGGCGTTGACGATGGCGATGGTCCTGGCAGAGGCGCTGGCGGAGGCGCGGCGGTCAGGTCGTAGGCCGACTGCAGGTCGCTGGGGCCGTAGTCGGTGGGGGAGTCCGCGGCGGCGTTCGGCCGGACGGTCTGGGGTGCGATGCCCTTCTTCGCCGCCTGCTCTTCCTGGAAGGCGGTGGTGCCGCTGGTGACGCGCAGGGCGTTGCAGGATGCATAGCCCTTCTTCGGGGTGCCGGCGCACTGCAGCATCTCCAGGCGGGACCGCCGGGCCGCCCAGCGCTACGGCGTGGAGGGCCGCTGCGGGGAGCGGAGTACGAGCAGGGTGATCTCGCTCGGGGCGAAGACGCGGAAGGGCGGGCCCCAGAAGCCGGTACCGCGGCTGGTGTAGAGGAGGGTGCGGGTGCCGTGCCGGCTGAGGCCGGCGAGGGCGGGCTGGTCGATGCGGACCAGGTGGTGGAAGGGCCAGATCTGGCCGCCGTGGGTGTGGCCGGAGAGCTGGAGGTCGACGCCGTCGGCTGCCGCCCGGTCGACGAACTTGGGCTGGTGGGCCAGGAGCAGGACGGGGTAGTCGGGGTCGGCGCCGTGCAGGGCTCCGGCGAGGTGGGCGCCGTGGCCGGCGAGGCCGGAGGACTCGGCGGTGACGTCATCCACGCCGGCGACCACGATGGTGTCGCCACCGCGTTCGAGCAGCAGATGGCGGTTGCGCAGCGGCTCCCAGCCCAGCTCGTCCATCAGGTCGACCCAGCCCTGGGCCTCGCTGTAGTACTCGTGGTTGCCGGTGACGTAGACCCGGGCCCGGGTGGCCTGCACGGTGCCGAGTGGGGCGGCCTGGGCGCGGCGGCGTTCGGCCGTGCCGTCCGCGATGTCGCCGGTGTGGCAGACCAGGTCGGCCTTCAGCGTGTTGACCGTCTCGCATACACGCGCCGACCAGCGGGCGCGGTCGAGTGGGCCGTAATGGGTGTCGGTGATGAGGACGACGCGCGTGCCGTCCAACCCAGCCCCCAGGCGCGGAAGTTGCACGTCCAGGCGACGTACCCGTGGTACCCGGCGGGCCTCGGCGTACCCCCAGGTGAGCAGCACGGTGGCTGCGCCGAGGACCGCCCAGGTGACGATCCGGGCCCGGTCCTGGCCGTCGCCGACGCCGGTCACGGTCAGGGCGAGCCGCAGCGGGACGCCGAGCACGACGGACCAGGTGAACAGGGTCCAGATGGTGCCCAGCAGGGTGTCTCCGACGATCGCCGCCCAGTCCTGCTGGCGTCGGCCGTGGCCGCGCACCATCGCGAGCGGCATACCGATCAGGCCGAGGGCGAACAGGGCGGTGCCGGCGAGCGTGACAGGGAGCGGCCAGTGCTGGCCGGTGTGCAGCAGCAGCCAGCAGGGCACGGTCCACAGCAGGACGGGGGCGATCAGGGGGAGGTAGCGCATCAGGTGGTGCAGTCGGCTCTGCTGAGTCGCGTGCGCTGCACTGTCGGCGGATCGGGTTTCGCTGGTGTCGGTCACGCTTCCCCTCCTTGAGTGACCAGGCTGCCGTCGCGCGCACTGTATCCGGCCGTCCCGGGCCGGTCGGACGGACGGGGTGGTCATGGTGGGCAGCCCCATGCGGCGAGGTGGCCTCCGAGAAGTGATCACCAGCAAGATGAGCAGGACGGCGAGGATCGCCGTCACCAGGGGGCCGTCACCTCGGCGGGAGCTTCGAGCCCCGTACAGCAGCGCGGTGCCGGTGATGACCGAGGCCATCTCCCCGGAGGCGGCCACGATACGGTCCTGCCGCCGCCGCACATGTCGGTCGCCCCAGTACTGGCGGCTCTCACTGAACCCCAGGATCAGCGTGGGCAGCACCGCGGTGAACACCGCCGCGAACACCCCCATTCGATGCCGGCCCATCCGTCGGCGTGCCAGCCCAGCAGCGGAGCCAGGACCAGAATCCAGTTCCGGGGCACATCGCCGTCACTGAGCAGCCAGGCCCAGCGCGCCGCAGAGCGAGGCACCACCTCGCCCGCGGCTGGGTGGGAAGAGCCGGGCGGCGGGGCGGACACGGCAGGTGAAGCAGCCGAAGCCGCAGCGTTGCGACACCTCTGAAAGCCCGTCCCTCACGTGGTGTTGCCGCCGGGTGCGGCCGTTCATCATCGAAACGACACCCTCGTCACGGCAACCGCGCGGCCTGCTCGATGCCAGTCGGCATTCCCTGTGCCGTGCCGAGGGGTGAGTGCGGGTACGGCTCGCTGCGCAGCACAGCCGCCAGCACGATGCCGGTGCCCCCGTAGGTCAGAGCACCGGTGAACATCCCCGCAGTGAGGACCAGGAGCCGCTCGGGGCGCCAGAACATATGCATCCACACGGTGGTGTAGACGGCGACCAGGGCCGCGACCAGAAGAAGCGAGGTGCACTTCGCCAGAGCGGGCACGAGCGGGGGCAGCCGGCCCGCACCAGCCGCTGGTCGAACAGTGCGGATCGGGCTGTGGCGACGAACATCGTGAACGCGATGACCAGTCACAGGGCCTGGAGAGCGCCGTTGATCTGGACCAGAATGTTGCCGGCCATGACCACCGTGCGCCCCACCGCACGGATCCGGAACCGCAAGGGCGGTACGGGCTACCACCGTGAACGCCCACGTGGTCCACAACGGCACGAACAGGACCACAATGATCAGCGCCAGTCTGTTACGTGCCTGCTCGTTCAGCGTGAACCGTAAGGCCGTACGGAAGCAGGACCCACCGCGAGGCGATGGCACGATGGCGGCGCCGACGGAGCATCGCGGCGGCGGTCCCCAGGACGAGCGGCAAGTGGCCGCACAGCGCAGCCAGTTCGGCCAGGCTCTCACGCTCCCGCAACGGGCGGTCGTCGTCCGCGCCGACGGAGTGCAGGGCGCGGGTGAGGAAGGCGACGGAGTCCTCCGGCGCGAGCGTCTCCAGATCGATGAGCCGTGCGGGCACAGCGTCCGATCGGTCCCGGGAAGTGATCAACACGCGATGCTGTTCCGTGCCGGGCAGGAGGGGCAGGTACTGAGACGGGTGCGAGGCGTTGTCCAGGACGAGCAGCGTGCGTTCCCGGCGCTCGGCGAGGAGCGCGTGATACAGGTCGTACTGGTGCGCCGCGGCCTGGGGCAGATCCGAGCCGCGGACGCCGAGTGCGTCGAGCAGGCCCAGCACCGCCTGGTCGGCGGTGACCGGGTCGTCGTCGTAGCCGCGCAGGTCCACGAAGAGTACGCCGCCGGGGAACCAGTCCTGTGCAAAGGCGATGTGGGCAGCCTCCACGGCGAGTGCGGTCTTGCCGATGCCGCCCATGCCGGTGAGGCTGCTGACCACGACGGGTACCGTGTCCTTCCCGCCCTGCGCCGGCGCGAGCTGCCCGAGCAACCGGTCCAGCTCGGCGGCCCGGCCCGTGAAACCCACGGGACGGGCGGGCAGCGAGGTGCTTACGCGCGGGACGGAGCCGTGTGCGACAGGCCTGTTGTCGGCGCCGGAGGTCCTCACCGGGTCCGGTAGGGATGGCGGCACCCCGTGGGGTTTTAATCGCCGGTGTCGTCGGCGTCCTTCGGAGTGACGGATGCGGCATGGACGGGCTGACGCGCCGCAGCACCTCTATCGCCACCGACGCGGCGTGCGCCGCCGCCTGGCACACCGCGAAGGACGAGACGGCGGGACGGTGGCAGCCAAGGGGACGAAGCCGTGTGTGAGGACGGTCCGGGTCTGTCTCTGTGCGCTGCCGGTGAAGGCGGGGTGGGGGAGTTGTCGTATCTGGTCCACGCGCGTAGCGGATCCTGTCGAGACTGAGGTTGCCTCGTGTGTGTATCTCCAACCCCCCACGCCCTATGGAGACTTCATGCACCCCGCCGATTTCGGCCTGACTGCCACTGCCCTGACCCTGAGCGGAACAGGTGTCGCTGCAGGCCCTGACTGAGCCTCCCGCACCGCCCTCTGGCGTCCGGTGCCGATGGTTTGTCGGAGTCCTCGGACAGCTCGAAGTCGGAGTAAGCGTCGGCCGATTGGAAGCCCGGCGGCCCCGTCTTCTGGCGCGCGTACGCCATGCGTGACGCGCTCGTCAAACGTGTCCGGAGGCTGACGGCCGGCGACCAGGAAGAGTCGGCCCGCGCGGATGCAGCGTCCGCGAGGGCCGCAGTCGGCATGCCGTGAGCCCCCCCTCGGACCTCGTTCGGGGATTGGCGCTTTGTCATCGACATCATCTTGATGGTGATGGCATGTTCATGCCATCCGTGGCACCCTCTCTCCTACCGCCGCATGAGCACGACAACATCCACAACCGTCCCGGTCGGCCCCACACCGGCCGGACGTTCCCCCCACAAAAGGAGCTTGTGTGACCTCCCGCGACACACACCACCGGCGCACCGCTTTGGCCGCGGCCACAGCCGTCGCCGCCACCACGGCACTTCTGAGCACCGCGCTCGCCACCACTGCCACCGCCCAGCCCACCGCCGGTCCCGCCCGCCTTGCCGCAGCTCCGGTCACGCTGTCGGCGGCCGCCCGTACGGGTCTGATCCGGCAGGCGCAGGCCGACGCGGCCCGGACCGCGCAGCACATAGGTCTCGGTGCCAAGGAGAAGCTGGTCGTCAAGGACGTCGTGAAGGATGTGGACGGCACCGTCCACACCCGCTACGAGCGCACGTATGCGGGCCTGCCGGTGCTCGGCGGCGACCTGGTCGTCCACACCACCAAGTCCGGCAGGACCGAGGGCATCTCCACTGCCACCAAGGCGAAGCTGAAGCTTGCCTCGCTCACGCCGCAGATCGCCGCCGCCAAGGCCGAGAAGCAGGCCCTGGGCCTGGCCAAGGCAGCGGGGTCGGCGAAGACTGCCGCGGACCAGGCTCCGCGCAAGGTCATATGGGCGGTGAGCGGCAAGCCCGTCCTCGCCTACGAGACGGTCGTCGGCGGCCTGCAGGACGACGGCACCCCGAACCAGTTGCACGTCATCACCGACGCCGTCACCGGCAAGAAGCTCTTCCAGTACCAGGGCATCGAGACCGGCGTCGGCAACACCCACTACAGCGGCAAGGTGGACCTGTCGACGACGCAGTCAGGCTCGTCCTACACCCTCACCGACGCCTCGCGCGGTGGTCACAAGACCTACAACCTCGACCACGGAAGTTCTGGCACCGGCACGCTGTTTTCCCAGTCCGGCGACACCTGGGGCGACGGAACGGTGTCGAACGCGGCGACCGCCGCCGCGGACGCCGCCTATGGGGCGCAGGAAACCTGGGACTTCTACAAGAAGGCCTTCGGTCGCAGCGGCATCAAGAACGACGGCGTGGGCGCGTACTCCCGCGTGCACTACGGCAACTCGTACGTGAACGCGTTCTGGGACGACAGCTGCTTCTGCATGACCTACGGCGACGGTGAGGGCAACAACGACCCGCTGACCGCGCTCGACGTGGCCGGGCACGAGATGAGCCACGGTGTCACGTCCAACACCGCCGGGCTGGAGTACACCGGTGAGTCCGGCGGCCTGAACGAGGCGACCAGCGACATCATGGGGACCGGCGTGGAGTTCTACGCCGACAACTCGTCCGACCCGGGTGACTACCTCATCGGCGAGAAGATCAACATCAATGGCGACGGCAAGCCGCTGCGCTACATGGACAAGCCCAGCAAGGACGGCGGATCCGCCGACTACTGGTCCTCCAGCGTGGGCGGCCTGGACGTGCACTACTCGTCCGGCGTCGCCAACCACTTCTTCTACCTGCTGTCCGAAGGCAGCGGCGCGAAGACGATCAACGGCGTGAGCTACGACTCGCCCACCCAGAACGGCTCCACGGTCACCGGCATCGGCCGGGACAAGGCGCTGCAGATCTGGTACAAGGCGCTGACCGCGTACTTCACCTCGACGACCGACTACAAGGGCGCCCGCGCCGGCACCCTCAAGGCGGCATCCGACCTCTACGGTGCCTCGAGCACCGAGTACAAGACGGTCGAGGCAGCCTGGTCCGCGGTCAACGTGAGCTGATCCCCACAGGCCAGGGGCGGCAGCCGGGACCCCCGGGTGCCGCCCCTGGCCCTCGACGTCACTGCCGGTACCGCACCCAGTGGCCTGCTGGGGGTGTGTGCTCCCACATGTGGTCAGCCGCCTCGGGCTGGATCAGGGGTGCGGGGCCACGCCCTCGTCGACGGGCAGCGCAACGGGCTCCTCCACCGGCTGTGCGACTGCCTTGGCGGAGGCCGCGTCGGCACCGTGTGCTCCACGCGTCCCACGCGCGGCCGATGCCGGACTCACGCGGCGCAGAGCCAGATGTAGCACCGGTATCAGCACGCAGGTGACCGCGGCGGACTGCCACAGAAGCGCGTCGAGCCGGCCCGCCGCCAGATACGCGCCCGCGGCCACTGCCGCCACCGCACACACGCCGCGGTCCACGATGCTCTCCACCGACAGCAGCGTGGCACGCGGGGCCCCCTTCGGGATGGCGTCGTTGATGAGCTTGCGCTGCACCGGATAGCCGAACCCGGTGATCGCAGCGAACGCGCACAGCAGCCCGACCACGGCCCAGGGGCCGCCGACAGTGGTGCCGGCGAGTGCGGCGGCGAGCGCGACGCTCAGCAGGGACACCCAGGCCGCGGGCGACAGCCGGCGGCTCAGCCACTGGGGCCGGGCGGAGGTCACCGCCTCGGCGACCGTCATCGCCGCGAGGACACTGCCGTGGCTGCTCTCTGCGATGCCGTGCTCGAGCAACACCGGCTGGAACAGATTGACCTGGCAGATCCGCGACAGCGTGAAGACCGCCACGCCCTGCACCATGAGCAGGGCCAGCCACGGTGACGACCGAAGGGTGCGCAGGGCGGCGCCCGTGTCCCGCAGCAGAGCTCCCCTCCGCCGCCCACGAGTGCTCGCCCCCGCCCCCGTGTCGCCGGCGGCGACACGGGGCAGGGCGAGGGCGCAGCCGAGAGAGCCCGCCGCGCTCGCCGCGCTGAGCACGTACGGCGACTGGTGGGCCACAGACATCAGCGGTCCGACGAGCGGCCAGCAGACGACCTTGGCGGCGAGCCCGAGGGCACGCGCCGTTCCCTCCGCCCTGAGGTAGTGGGCGTCCGCTCCCTCGGCGCGCAAGCCGTCGTACAGGCAGGCGCTCGCCGCGCCCGAGGTCAGGGAGCGCCCGGCGGCGATCGCGAGGAAGTGCACGAGGAAGCCCGTGTACGAGGGCGCCAGCACCGGCACCATGTTCGCCGCCGTCATGACCACTGCGCCCGCGCGCAGGCAGTTGCGGGCACCGACGCGGTCGGCGACGACTCCCGTGGGTATCTCGAACAGGCAGAAGGCGACGTAGTAGATGCTCTGGATGCCGAAGATCTGGCCGTCCGACAGGCCCGCGGCACGCTGGTAGGCGTAGAACACGGGCATCCACCACAACAGGTTGAAGAGCAGCTGGAACCCGTTGTTGAGGCGGACGATGCGGCGGGCGGCCGGGGTCATGGCCGGATCCGCGGAGCGGCGCCACACAGAAGTCATGGAGCGCCTCACCGGGCGTACGGGCGGACCTGGACCAGATGGAACGCCCCCTCGGTAGTCATGAGCCACTCGATGTCCAGAGCGTCGTCGGGGTCGCCCGCGCTGAAGTGGGACTGCAGCAGACGCCCCACCAAGGCCAGTTCGCCCAGTGACGTGCGAGTGTCCGACGGGAGGTCCTCGCCCGACGAGCCGACGTCCACGGTGCGCCCGCCGCCCTCGACCGTGTTGTACAAGTACTGGTGGGGCAGGACCTTGCCGTCGACCACCCGCTCCGGCGAACCGGCCGTGCAGTTGACGTACACGTTGCGGAAGTCCTCACGCCGGGTCGGATTGCAGGTCACCAGCACACCCCCGAGATCGGCGGGCACGTACCGCTGGATGATCACTCCCATGTAGGTGTCGTCCAGCACGATGCCGGCCTCGTGCCGCAGACGTACGCTCCGTGGCGACAGCAACGACGTCCACACCTGCCGCACCGCGTCCAGCAACTGTTCCTCACCGCGCACGGTGGTCACCGAGTCGTAGATCCCGGCCGCCGAGAAACCGGGCAGGTCCTCGGCGTTGGAGGACGAGCGCACCACGAGACGACGTCCGTCGGCCAGCAGACCCGGCACCGCGCCGGTGACGGCCCGTGCCACCCCGTCGGGGATCGGCGTGCTGTGCATCAGGCGCTGCAGGTCCAGACAGAGGGAGTCGATCACGTCGAGCGCTTCGAGTTCGAGCGCCATCTTCAGCTTGCCGATGCCCTGCTGCAGAGCGGCCGACGAGGTCAGGAAGAGATGGTGCAGGCGGAACGGGAGCGCCACCCCCTCGGGTGCCCGGATGGCGGCCGCCACGCGTTCGGCCGCCGCGGCCTGCAGCCGTTCCACGGGCGCTTCCGGCTCGCCGAGCCGTAGGGCCAGGTGGGGGAGCAGATCGGGCCGCGGCGGGCGCGGGCGTGCGTAGAACGCGGTCAGGTCCGCCGTGCGGCTGTCCAGGACATGGTGCAGTTCGCCGAGGTTGGCGGCCTTGGTGCCGTAGCTGTCGCGGTCGGCGCGCCGCAGCCGGTGCAGAGCCATGATCGGCGCCTCGTCCAGCAGGGGTGCGTCGATGCGGATGCGCTGCTGGTGCCAGACCGGCCTCTCCAGGACCGGGGCGTCGGACAGTCGCTCCAGGGTGATGGCGTCCTCGGACACCCGGTAGCGGATCCATGCGCCGTCCAGTCCGTCGCGCCGCACCAGAGCGTCCAGGTCGCGGACGATGGCGTTCGGGATGCCCCAGCCCGACGCCAGGACGTTGGTGTGCGAAAGCGGCGTCGTGGGCTCCGTGTTGACGAACCCCGCCACCCGGGGCACGTCATCGGGCAGGCAGGCCATCGCGACGATGTCCGCCCAGCCGAGCTGTGGGGCGGCGCTGCGGTACTCCGCCAGATGGCGGAACCAGCGCAGTCGGCCTTCGGCCACGCCCGGGTTGAGGCAGGTCCGGGTCCGGTTGCCGAACAGCTCCTGGCTGAGGATGCGCGGTACGCGTGCCTCACTGACCGAGGTGAGTTCGTGCTCCTGCCCGTGGTTCGCCGGTTTCAGCAGCAGGGGAAGCCGTCCGTCCACCCTTGCGCGAACGTAGTGGTAGAACTCCTCCAGCAGTGCGGCGTGCATGGTGTCCGCCTCGGTCGTCTCCAGGACCAGGAAGGGCCGCTCGGAGCCCTCGGCGTCCTCGTCGCTGTGCAGGGACAGCACCCCGAGCAGGAAGCGGCGGTCAGGCGCCATGTACACGGATGCGTTGAACGCGTCCAGAGCTGTGTCGAGTTCGTCCATCCTCATGCCGAGGATGCGCGTGGCGATGTAGTCGACGTGGAAGGGATGCACCCGGGTGTCGAGCAGGTGCCAGGTGTCCTCGGACCTGTCCACCACGACCTTCAGGTACGGGTGCCCGGCGAGCACGCCGGACAGCGCGCGGAACAACGGCAGCGAGAGGTTGGCGCCGACGACGGTACGATCGCCCGCCGTGTCGGGGATGTTGGCCTTGTGCGGTGCGCGGGTCATGGCCGGGCCCCCTCGGTGGCGTCCGTGGGCAGGATGCGCGGCAGCGCGTCGACCAGGGCGGTGAAGTCACTGACGACGGACTGCGGCCGGTCCGCCGACAACAGGCACAGGCCCGCCATGGTGTTGGCCCCGGCGGCAGGCTCGTAGACCGGCACGGGGGCCCCGTCCGGCAGAGAACTCTCGCGGACGACGGACAGCGTGCTGCCGGCGCTGACCGGCGCCGAACGGACGACCGCCGAGGCGTCCCATCGATGGCGGCGGGGCCAAGGGGTGCCGTCGCCTTGCACGGCGAGGACCACCAGCGATCCGGCCGCGCCCGTGGCATCCTCGGGTGTCAACGCCCGTGCGGGCCAGGCGGGTGAGCCGCCGAGCAGTTGGTCGGTGAACATACCGACCAGATCCAGGCCGAAGACCTCCTCGATCTGCGGCACCGTCATCGCTCCGCCGAACCGCGCGGCCGTCTCGATGGCCCACATACGGCCTTCCCTGCCCAGCTTGATCTCCGTGTGGGTGCCGCAGTTCTCCAGCCCCAGGGCATCCACGGCGTGCCGGGCGAGGTCCACGATGGTGTGCTGGGCCTCGCTTCCGACGGCGGCCGGGGTGATACCGGCGCGCTCGGTGAAGGGCGCCACCGTCGGCATCCGCCCGCTCAGACAGACGGGACGGAATTCTCCGTCGACGACCACGCCCTCGACGCTGACGTAGTCACCCCAGCCGGGGCCGTCGAACCACTCCTCGGCACATCCTCTGACGATCTCCTCGACGATGAAGTCCTCCGAGGCGCCGGGAACGTGCAGTTCCGCGAATCCGAGCAGTGCGGACTCGGCCATCACCGCGCGCGACCGCTGCCAGGCGTCCAGCGCGTCCGCGGGCCGCTCGATGATCTGGTGTGCGGTCGAGCCGGCGCTCCAGGCCGCCTTCAAAAGAAGTGGACATGACAATTCGGTGGTCGCGTGCTCCACTTCGGCCGCGCTGGTGACGGCGCGGAACCGCGGCTGCGGTATGTCGCGGCGCTTCCACGCGGCGCGCATCAGGCGTTTGTCGCGTGCGAGGGCGGCGGCGGGCCCGGCACCCCTCAGCCCGAGCCGCCGGGACGCCTCGGCGACCGCGACCACCGCGTACTCCGAGAAGGTGAGAACGGCATCCGCCCCCACCTCGCGGGCTCGGGCGGTGATGAGCTCGACCAGGTCGCCACCGCGGGCGTCGAGGGGTGTGACGACCGACGCGCACAGCCTCGCGGCGTCAGAGGCCACGGGGGTGGGCAGTTCGCTGAGCGCCAGTAGGTGCACAGCGGACCTCGCGGCCACCCGCGTCAGGGCATGGCCCACCGGAGGGCCGCCCTTGGCATGCACGTACAGCACCTTGTTCACGGAACTCCAACTCCTTTGATGTCGTCGGGCGGCCACTGGGCCGCCCACGCCGTCTCCTTCAAGCGAACCAGCACCTGCCCGCGTCCGAGGTGCCGAGATTCCCGAAGCACTCAGGCAAATGCCTTACTGCTGCCGCCGATCCGCGCCAGGTGAAGGTGTGGTCATGTGCTAGCGCCGCCGACGCACAGCACGGAGCGTCTGCCCTGCTCGCATGCCCCATCCCCTACGGGATACGCATGAGGTGTCACCCAAAGTGATGTGGTGCATGGTTGAAGGAGTTGGACGTGGACGAAGCTGATTTCAAGGCGTTACTCGCGCCTCTTGCGGTGTCCTGGTGGGAAGCCGACAGCGGGCTGAGCGTGGTCGACAGCGGGGGCGCCGCGTTCGACGACCGGCGTACCACCCGCCGGTTCCTCGAGGCCCTCCACGCGGACGGCGGCGGCCCGTCCAGCGCGTCCGGCTGCGGCCCGTACCGTGCGTGTTTCGAGGGCAGAACCTTCCACGTCCACTGGCCGGAACTCGGCGGCGGGCCGGGACGGCACGGCAGCAGGGGAGTGGCGATCGAGATGGTCGACAGGCCGGACGACGACCCGTACGCCACGTTCGCCGACCTCGCCCCTGCCGCGGCATTCGTGCGCGACGCCACGGGCCGTTACCTGTGGGCCAACCACGCCTATGCCCACCTGTACGGCACCACGCGCGACGCCGTGATCGGCCGTCACCTCGCCGACGTCGACGAAGCCGGTGACATCACCCGGTTCCTCGCCCTCGACCAGGAGGTCCTGACGCGCGGCCGGCCGGTACGGCACACCCTCACCTACCGGCGCGTCGACGGTTGCTCGGGCCGTGCGGCGGGCTACCGCTTCCCCGTCCGCTGGGGCGCGGCCCGCTGTGTCGCGGGCATCTACGTCGACGTCACCGACTACGCCCAGGTTCTGGACCAACGACACCAGGCCGAGGCCGACTTACAGGCCCTGCGCGACCACAGCGGACTGCTCTGCGTCCGCCTGACCCCGGACGGCCGGGTCAGCGAGGCCGGCACCGTTGTCGCCGATGTCCTGCGCATCCGGCTCTCCGACCTGATAGGCCTGCCGGCCGACACCCTGCTCGCCAGGACACCCGAACGGAGCGCCCTGCACCGGATCTGGGACGACCTGATCACTGGCCGGCGCCGAAGCGCCCGCACCTGTGCCGTACTCGTCGACCGGGACGGCTGGCGGCGCCGGGCCCGAATCCATCTGAGCACCGTGTGCGGTACGTCCCCCGGTGTGTCCGGCGTGTGGGCCGTCGGCACTCACCTCGGCCTGCCCCATGAGGCCCGACCGGACCTGACGGCCGCCCAGGTCCGCATACTCGCCCTGCTGGCGGCCGGGCACAGCAACGCGGACATCGCAAGGACGCTGCGCCTGTCCCGGCAGACGCTGGACTACCACCTGAGCCGCCTGCGCGCCCTGCTCGACGCCGCCAACCGCCCGGCGCTGGTCGCCCGAGCCTACGTGCTCGGTATCCTCTCATCACAGACCTGGCCGCCCCGGTCCTCGACGGCGGCGCACCCCGCAAGCCCGGTCTGAACGCTCCGCTCCCGTCCAGGCACCGCCCGATGAAGGAGCCCGCACCGCTGACGCCGGGCGGGGCGGCGTCCGTGTACGGCTGGAAGGTCACGAAACAACGGACGGACCCGATCCGGCACCTGCACCGTCACCGAGCCCGCTCCCCTCGCCGACGCCAGTCGCTTCCCCTGATAATCACGCGCCGTGACCATCCTTGCTGCCTGTCGTCGGAGCCGTGATCGGTCGGACCGGGCCCGTCCGCGTTCCCCGGCCCAGCACGAGATTTCCCGGTGCTGGTTCGGTGCCGGGGACTCTGCGTCAGCCACCGTGGGGATGCGTCGACCGGTCGGGCGCGCGTGTGCCTCGCTGCACTTCTATCGGGCGTCAGCCACGCTGCCTGGTGTCATCCGTCAGAGCAGCGGCGACGGCAGCTGGTGTTCACCTGTGTCCGCCGCAGTCCGCCGACCATGTCACTCTCGGTGAGATACACACATAAGAGGTAGGTTTCGATCAAGGGTGGCAGTGATCTGCCGAAGACATGCATGCCGGGCTGGAGCACGGGGGAGTCTGACCAACTCGCCCGTCCGGCCACGGCTCGCGGAACGGGGGACTCATGACCAGGTACCAGCGCGTGCCCGCTGCGGCGGGCGCGGTTGCCGTCGGCGCCGCGCTTCGATCAAAACGGATCGGATGACCGGGGAATCAAGCTCTCCCTGAAGTAACGGCTGGAACGGCGCAGTCGTCGCGGCCGTGACCGCACGAAGCGGCTGCCGCTGCCGCGGACCCAGGTACCACCGTGCCCGCAGTCGGGCTTGCCGGTGTCGAGGCCGGCATGTGTCGAGCCGAATGGGCCGCCCGTAAGGGACCACCAGCATGCCGAGAGTTCCATACCTGTTGAGGAGACATGCGCATTACTCGAATACACAAGCTCCTGCTGTCAGCCGGTGCGCTGGTCCTGGCGACTGCCATGCCCGCCATCGCTGACACCCCTCCCCCGATTGCACCCTCCACCAGCCCCGCACCCTCCACGCCGTCGGATCCCTCCGTGCCCTCCACGTCGGCAACACCCACACCCTCTGCACCCTCGGCGCCCTCTGCTACACCCTCTACGCCCGCAGCCTCCGCCGACGATGACGATGCGGTCGAAGACGACCAGTGGACGAGCGAAGCGGCCGAGAAGTTCTGGACATCCGAGCGGATGGCCGCGGCCACACCGGACTCTCCCCGCCCCGAGACGCCCGCCGACTGGAAGCCCGCCGCACACCTGTCGGCCGCTGCAGCCGCCAAGGACGGCTACTACTTCGGAGGCGTTCCCACCGTCGGCACCTTCTTCCACTACACAAGGAACCCCGCCACCGACAAACTGGAGGGGCGTTTCTGCTCGGCCAGTGTCATCGACAGCCCGCAGGGCAACGTCATCCTGACCGCCGCACACTGCTCGGGCGGCAGCAAGGGCATGTTCGTGCCCCGCTACGACGGCGCGGCGACGAACCCCGCTCCCTACGGCCGGTTCCCGGTGCAGAAGTGGATCCGTGACTCCCGCTGGTACTAGGTGGGCGACAACCCCACCCGTGACGCCTACTCCGACCTGGACTACGCCTTCGCCCGGGTAGGCACCAACAGCAGCAACCACAGCCTGCAGAAGGCTGTCGGCGCCGCTCTCGAGCTCGGCCAGGTGAACGGCGACTACAGCCAGACCGTGACCGTGGTCGGCTACCCGGGAAGCCACAACCCGAAGAACCGGCCGATCATCTGCCCCGGCGTCACAACCCGGCAGCTTCCCGGCTACCGGCAGATGCGCATGGAGTGCGGCGGCTTCTACGGAGGCACCTCCGGAAGCCCCTGGATCACCGGCCTGAACACCACGACCGGCAGCGGAACCGTGATCGGCAACCTCGGCGGCTACTACGGCGGCGGCCTGGAGAACGACAGCGACCGGATCTCCTTCGCCGTCACCTACGACAAGCGTGCCCTGGAGATCTACGCCGCCGCGAAGAACAACACCGAACCGCAGAAATACCCGCGCGGCTACAGCATGTACCCCACCGGCGGCGGCCTGTGGACCAACGCCAAGAAGATGGCCTCCGGTGACTACAACGGCGACGGCAAGACCGACATGATCGTGGTCTGGGTGGACAGCGAGGTCACCCTCTACGCCGGTGACGGCAAGGGCGGCTTCTCCGGCGAGAAGAGGATCACGAAGTCCGACACCTGGAAGGACGCCAAGGTCATCGCCGGAGGCGACTTCACCGGCAGCGACTCCTCCGACCTCGTCGTGGTCTGGGTGGACGGCGAAGTCACCCTCTATACCGGCGACGGCAGGGGCGGATTCGCCAAGGAGACGCAGCTCCAGAAGCCCGACGACACCTGGCGGAACGCCATCCAGATCACGGCCGGGCGCTACAGCGACAACAAGTGGACCGACGACCTCATGGTCCGCTGGGTCGACGGGGAGCTCTCCCTCTACACCGACGTCGACGGCCGGGGCCTCCTCCACGAGCACAAGCTCAAGGATCCCAACGACACCTGGAAGCACGCCACGATCCTCACCGCCGGCAACTTCACCGGCGGCTCCAACTGGGACGTGATAGTGCGCTGGTCGGACGGCGAGCTCTCGCTCTACCGCGACGCGAGCCCCTCCAGTGTGGGAACGGAAGTCCGGATGTTGTCCTCTAACCAGCTGTGGACCCACGCCTCTGTCATGACCGCGGGCGCCTACACGCAGGGCGAGCCCGACGACCTGCTGGTGCGTTGGTCGGACGGTGAGACCACCCTCTACACAGACACCTCTACCACCCTCGGCCGTGAACACATGCTCGTGCCGCCCAAGGCCGACTGACCCCCCCTCTCAGGAAGGCGAGGTACGCGCGATGTACCTGCGCACTGCAGCGACCGCTCTCACCGCGACCATCATCGGCCTCACGGGCTCCCACACAGCCTCGGCGGCGGACGGTCCGGGCCTGAGCATCAGCATCCGCGAGAACGACAGCGACAGCACCGCAGACGGCCCCCTTCAGCAGGGTGCGCCCGTCGTGGTCACGTCCGACGTCGACCTGACCTCCCTGGCCGCGGACGGCAACGGCAGCTTCACCGTGAAGTCTCCGGCGTTCACCAAGGACGTGACCGTGGAGATGCGGAAGAACAGCTTCGGGGAGGGCTACGGCACCATCAGCTGCGACATCCGGTCGGGAAGCTACCCGGTCGACATCGCCGGGCAGCACGAGAAGGCCGCATCGATCGGCAATCGGGGCCACCTGACCATCACGGTCAAGGACGACAACGACCAGTACTGCGAGCAGGCGGCCGGTTCCTCCAGCCGCACCGGCACCGTTGCCGCAGTCGGCGGCGGCGCGATAGTCCTCGCCGCCGCCGGCTACACCGCCGTGCGCCGCCGGAGGACCAGGAACACCTGACCACGGCAGTGGCGGGGGCCGCCGTCACCGCACGGCGGCCCCGTCACACAAACCGCTCGCCGCGGCGGCGGGAACTGCCGGCGGAAGAGGGTGAAGCCGACCCCCTTTGCGCACAAGGCGGCTTCATCGGGCTGTGCGGGGCACAGAGGCCAGCTGCCGACACCATGCCCGTGACTGGTGCGGGTGTTGCCGCAACACCTGACGGTGCACCAGTCCTGACCTGCGGATCGGGAGTGTTGCGGCCTGTCGGGCGGCAGTATCGACGGGCCTTGGACGTTGCCGGTTTGTCGATTGCCTGGCGCAACGGATTCATCTGTCGTCATTGTGTGGCTCGCAGTAAGGCGGGCTCATCCGGGGCCCGCGGCCCCGGCCGGCGTCCGGCGGGGTGAGGAAGGGAAGGTTCGATGGATCGTTCGCTTGTGTCGGTGAGGGCGGCGCTGGTGCTGTTACTTGCCGCGCTGGCCGGTGTGGGGGCCGGCCTGTTGTCGGTGCTGGCCGGGAACGGGGTGGCGGGCGGTGTGCTCGCCGGGCTCACTGCCGCGGGCGGGGCCGTGCCCGTGTTCAACCAGGTGATCGCCCCGGACACCACCCACAGCAGGCCTGCTGGACGCCGGGCGGGAACGAAGGGCGGTAGCGCCCGTGGGTGAGCTGCGTCCTCTCGCCCCGGACCTGACATCGGAATCCCGTGCACTGGCCATGGCGCTCCGGGAGCTGTTCGAAGGCCTGGAAGTCTCGGTCCGCCGCTACGCGGCCCGCCGCGTTCGGGACGCCGGCACCTTCTCCCGCTATCTCAGTGGCACCCGCGTGCCGCCATGGGAAGTGGTGATGGACCTGTTCACCGACGTCGCCGAACATCGCGGCATGGCCGCCACGCCGGACGCCATCGAACTGGTGCGCCGCCTGCACCGGGCAGCCGTCGAGTCCAGCACCTCACCCCGCCACGCGGTCGCGGTACTCGAGCAGCAACTCGCCGAGGCCGACCGTTACTCACGCCGCTCCACCGCCCGCGGCGACGCACTGAGCGACGCGCTGCTGGACCGCAAACACCGTATCGCCGACCTGGAAGTGCGTCTGAACCAGCTGGAAGCCGAATGGAGCGCGGAACGCGAACGAGCCGAACGCCTGGCCGCAGCCAACCCGGACGTCAGCGGGCTACTCCACGAACGCGACCAGCTGCAGGACGAAGTCACCCGCCTGTGCGCCCAGCTCCACGAAGCGCAAAAGCAGCGCGACGAAGCCGAACAGCGCTGCACTCTGCTGGAACGACAGCTGGAAGCGGTCGAACAGGTCCAGACCGTCGCCGCCGTGACCCCTGCGGTCTCGCGAGCCATGCCCAAGGTCCTCATCGTCGACGATCAGCCGGACAACCTGATGGCCATGACCGCCGTCCTGTCCACCCTCGACCAAAAACTGGTCGCCGTCTCCTCTGGCCGCGAAGCCCTCAAAGCCCTCCTCGATCACGACGACTTCGCCGTGATCATCATGGACGTCCAGATGCCCGACATGGACGGCTACGAGACCGCCGCCCACATCAAACGACGCCCTCGCACCCACGACGTCCCCATCATCTTCCTCACCGCCATGGGTACCGATCCCGAACACTCTGCCCGCGGTTACGCCGCCGGAGCGGTCGACTACATCGGCAAACCCTTCGATCCCTGGGTCCTGCGCGCCAAAGTCGCGGTCTTCACCCGTATCTACCTCGAACAACGGCGCCTCGCCGGAGACCAGTGACTACCGACCAGGGCCGGGCCGTCGCTCGGCGCGTGCATCCACGCGCCGAGCCCCATGGCGTCCGCGGTCAGCATGAGGTTCTGCAGCAGCAGCTCGGACTCGATCTGGGTCCGCAGCGGGCCCAGCACACCCAGCGGAAGCTCGAGGTCCTTGTTCGGGGCCGTCCGGACCTGGAGTTGGCGGGGTTTCGGTGATCTTCGCCCTGCCCGGACACGGCAGTGGTGTGCTTCACGTCCGCGACGCACTTTGGCGCGTGCGCAGTCCCGCCAGCGTGGTCAGCACGGTGTCGTTGGCATTCCGGTTGCCGATGGTGAGCCGGAGTCCCTCGCCGGGGTAGTGGCGCGCCTGGACACCGGCGTCGGTGAGTGCTGCGGCGCCCTCATCGATCGGATCGGGCGCGGCGAGCCAGACGGAATTGGCATGGCCGGGGCGTACACGCCAGCCGAGGGACACGAGTTCACGCCGGAGCCGTTCGCGTTCGGCGACGACGGTGTCCACGCGTAGCCGCAGTTCGCTCTCGGCCCGCAGCGAGGCTTTCACCGCCGCTGTTGCCACCGCGTTGATCCCGAAGGGCAGCTGGTGCCGACGGATCCGCTCCACCAGGTCGGGGGCGCCGAGTCCGTAGCCGACCCGCAGGGCGGCGAGGCCGTATGCCTTGGAGAAGGTGCGCAGGACCAGCAGGTTGGAGTGTGCGTCCAGGAGCGCGGACGTATCCGGCAGGTCGGTGTCGCGGGCGAACTCCACGTACGCCTCGTCGAGGAGCACGGTGACATGTCGGGGGACCTGGCGCAGGAATACCGACAGTGCGTCGGCGGTGACGAGGCTTCCGGTGGGGTTGTGCGGATTGCACAGCACCACGACGCGGGTGCGGCGGTCCAGGGCCGCGAGCAGGGCGTCCAGATCCTGGTGTCCGTCCGGCGACAGGGGTATGGGGACAGGCTGAGCGCCGGCCATGGCGGCCAGGAGGGGGTAGGCGTCGAACGTACGCCAGGCGTAGGCCACTGTGTCGCCGGGCCGGACCACCGCCTGGAGCAACTGCAGGGCCACGCCGACCGATCCGCTGCCGACCGCGACGCGATCGGAGGTCACCTGGCACCACGCGGCGATCTGCTCGGTGAGGTCGTCGGGGTGGAACTGCGGGTAGCGGTGGGCCTGTGCGACGGCCCGTTGCATGGCCTCGCGTACCGAGGGCAGTGGGGGATACGGGCTCTCGTTCAGGGCAAGGCGGTGCAGCACGGGGGTGTCCATGGCTCAGTCCCGTCCGCCGTGCCAGCGGACGGCGACGGCACCGGCGAAGTCGCCCGCGTGAGCGAACCCCCCGAGCACCACCAGGTCGCCGTCCTTGACCTGCCGGGTGTTGAGCGCGCGGTCCAGGGTGACCGGGATCGCCGCGCCGAAGAGATTTCCGTACTCGTCGAAGGTGTTCAGGTGCCGTTCGGCCGGCAGTTGCAGTGCCTCTCGCCAGTTCCGCAGGAAAGTGCGGTTGGGCTGGTTGGTGATGAGGACGTCGATGTCGGTGCTCGCCACGTTGAGCCGCCGGCACAGGTCCATGACCACCTCGGGGACGAGGCGGTTCCCGCGTGCCAGGACCTTGGCGACGCTGGCGTCGCTGAACCCGATCCGCAGCTGGGACTCTCCCGGCTCCCAGTACTTGCGACCGTCGTCGACCGCCACGGTCATGTCGCCGGCGTACTCGCCGATGTGCCGGGTCTGCACGTCGAGGACCGGCGACTGTGCCGACGTCGTCACGAACGCCACACCGCACCCGTCGCCCGGGATCGCCGCCTGGGCGAGTTTGCGCACCTCGGACTGGGTGAACCATTGCCCCGCGGCGCTCTGCGCGTTGCATATCAGCGCGGTCTTCGCGTCGGTGGAGGTGAGGATCTGCCGGGCCATCTTCAACATGTACACGAAGGACGCGCAGCCCGCGTTGGCCACGTCGACGAGCCACTCCGGGTTCAGGCCCAGCCGACGCGCCACCTCGGTTCCGGCGCCCACGAACGGCAGGTCCGGCAACTGGCTGTGCACCAACAGCACGTCGACGGCTCGGATCTCCGCCCCGCCGTGCCGTTCGATCAGGGGTTGTACGGCGCGTTCGATCATGTCCGCGTTCGTCTCGTCCGAGGCCACATGGTGCCGTAACGGCGGGACCTTGAACATGGGGTGGCTGCGGAGCTTGTCCTCGGCTCCTGGGTACTCGGTGTAGAACTCCGCGGGGACGGGCTCGCCGGGAAGGTAGCTCGCCACGTCGGTGAGGCTGACCGTCGTCACTGCGCCACCGCCCTGGCCGGAGCCACGCTGACCGGCAGGCCGCCCCGGTGGCGGTGTTCCAGGATGGCCTTGAGATTGTTCATCTCCACTGTGTGCCCCGCGTAGAAGAGGTCCCAGTAGTCACCCACCCAGGGCCGGTTTGGGCGCGGCGCCTTCTCGGGATGCGGGTTGGCGTCGTAGTAAGGGTGCCGGCAGTTGGTCCAGGTGATCACCGAACCGGGCTTGTCGAGCACCAGCCGGGCCGGGACGACACGCATCAGGTAGATCATCCACAGCTTCTCGCCCTGGTCCCACGAGCAGTGGTAGTCCACGGTCATGGCCTCGGGGTTCGCGACCACCTCGCAGTAGATCCTGGTGTCGTCCTCCAGCCGGTCGTGCCCAACCCAGAGCCCCGGTGTGCCGGTGGGGGCGAAGTCCCGCAGGCTGCAGGTCCACTCCTCCAGGTGGTGGCCCTGGCGGAGGTAGTCGTAGGCCTGCTCCGGGGGGCAGTCGACGTACTCGTGGATGGTGCAGTACTGCCCGTAGACCTGATGGTGGGGGTAGACCGCGTGGGTGAGCTCCATGCAGTGGGCGGTCAGTTCCTCCTTGCCGGCGTTCTCGATCCGGACCAGACCGGGGATGTCAGCCAACGTGGACGACTCCTCGCTCATCTGAACTCTCCTTGCTCTTGGTGGCTTCGGTGAAGGACTGGAAGGGAAGGAACGGGGGGATCTCCCGTGGGTCACAGGGCACCGCGACGAACGCCGGGCCGCCGCCCGCGTTGCTGCGCAGCAGTGCCGTGCGCAGTTGCGCCGCGTCGACGGCTCCCGTGGCCTCCAGCGACGGGAAGGCGGCGGCCACTCCGGCGGCGAGGTCGGTCCGGGCGAACAGGTCGTCGCTGCGGACGCCGCCCTGGAGGAGTTCCTCCCGCAGCGCGCACATGGCGTGGGCGTTGTTGTTGAAGATCACGAACGTCACGGGTGCGTCGTACTCCACGGCGGTGTGCACTTCCATCCCGTGCATGAAGAAGGCCCCGTCGCCGGCGAGGACGTAGGTGCGTCGGCCGGTGGCGAGCGCGGCGCCGATGCCGGCACCGAAGGTGTAGCCCATGCCGCCCATGCCGACCGCCACCACGAAGCGGCCGTGGCGCGGTGCCCGGAGGAGATGTACCGCGCTGGCGCCCGCGTTGCCGGCGTCCACGAAGACGTGTGCGTCCTCGGGGAGTGCGGCCTCCACGGCGGCGACCGCCTGGGGGTGGGGGACGGTTCGCTCCGGGGCCTGAATGAGCGGGCCCGGCGTGGGCGTGGGAAGGGGGCCGGCGTGCGGCGGGCAGGGACGTGGGTGCGACGGCAGTCGGGCGGTCACCGCGCGCAGCGCGTCCCGCAGGTTCCCACCCAGCGTGGTGCCCGCCACGAACGGCGGTTCGGGGCCGAGGCATACGACGTCGGTGGCGGCCAGGGCCCGGTCGAGGCCGCCCCTTGCCAGGAGCGGCAGTCGGGTACCGACCAGCAGGCACAGGTCGGCCCGCCGCAGACAGTCTTCGACGTTGGCGTGGCCCATCACCCCGGCTACGCCTGCGAATCGGGGGTCATGGTTGTCGAAGACGTCCTTGGCGTCCGGGGTCACCGCCACCCATGCCCCGAGGCGCCTGGCCAGTTCGGCCAGATCTCCCCGCACGTCGGCAGCGGCGACATCCTCGCCGGCGATGACGAGGACGCGACCGGCCCCGCGAAGGGCCTCCGACACGGCGCTGACGGCAGCTGTGTCGAGCCGCGCCGCGGATGCCGTCGCATGGCCGCCCGGTGAGGCGGTCGTGTCGCGGGCAGGCACCTGGATCCGCGCCTGCTGCACGTCCTTGGGAAGCAACAGCACGGCCGGCCCGCGTGGATCGGCCTGTGCCGCCGCGACTGCCCGGGGCAGCAACTCCGTGAGTGAGTCCGCGTCATCGACCCGGGCGCAGAACCGGGAGACGGGTGCGAAGACCTCCCGTGCGTCGAAGGACCCCGCCTTGCCGCTGGAGTCCTGGAACGCCCCGTGCCCTTCCTGACCGGTCGGGGGCTGGCCCACCAGGGCCAGCACGGGCACCCGGGAAGCGTACGCCTCTGCCAGACCCGGTACGAGATTCATCGCCCCGCCGCCCGAGGTGGCCGCAACAACGCCGAGGCACCTGGTGGTACGTGCGTATCCGTCGGCCATGGTGACGGCGGAGAACTCGTGTTTGGCGACGACGCCGCGGACAACGCCGCCACGGTGCACCGCGTCATACAGGTCCTCGATGTTCGCGCCGCCGACGCCGAACATGTGGGTGACGCCGGCCCTCGCGAGTTCCCCGGCCAGGTAGTCGACCAGGCGTACCGTTTCTGCCTCGCCCGGTTCCGAAGCCGTGGTCGTCATGCGGGGCTCCCCTCCCTCTCGTGGTGCCGGTCGATGAGGCCGGATGGCGAGATGACCTGAAAGCGGTGCCGGTATTCCTTGGGGGTGAGTCCCAGCGTTCGTCCGAAGGAGCGGAAGAACGTCTCGGTGGCGGCGAATCCGCAGCGGCCGGCTATCTGGCTGATCGTCAGGTCCGTGGTTTCCAGCAGTTCGCGTGCGCGGGCGATGCGGGTCCGCTCGACGTACTGGCCGGGTGTCGTGCCCACCTCGCGCCGGAAGACCCGGGCGAAGTTGCGCTGACTCATGTTGGCCTGCCGCGCGATCTCGGCCACGGGCAGCGGGTTGTCCAGGTTGTCCAGGATCCACTCCTGCGCTGCCCGGATCGGCGGATGGTCGGCCAACTGGGCGTCGAGGACGGCGCTGTACTGGGACTGTCCTCCGTGCCGCTTGAGGAACAGCACGAGAAACCGTGCCGTCTCCAGCGCGAGCGCCGATCCGTGATCGGCCTCCACCAGAGCCAGCGCCATGTCGATGCCTGTCGACACGCCCGCGGAGGTCACGAAGGGGCCGTCCCAGACGAAGATCGGCTCGGCGTCCACCGTCACATCCGGATAGCGGCACGCCATCGCCTCGCAGTACGCCCAGTGCGTGGTGGCGCGTCTGCCGTCGAGGAGGCCGGCCTCGGCCAGCAGGAAGGATCCGCCGCATACGGAGGCGACTCTGCGCGACCGGGCTGCCGCCCGGCCGATCCAGGACACGAGCACCTGGTCCCGGAGCGCGTTGTCGAGACTCCATCCGCCCGGCACGAGGAGCGTGTCGATCGGGCCCTGCCCCGCCTCCAGTGGCGAGGCCCCCACCACCACTCCTGAACTCATGCGCACCAGTGGTGCGTCGGCGGAGACGAAGTCGGTTCGGTAGGGGGTGCCCGACGGACCCAGGAGCCGGTTCGCGGTATCGAACACTTCAATCGGTCCGGTGATGTCCAGGGCCATCGCGCCCGTGTACACCACCACAACAACACGTCGCTCTAACACGGTCACACCCTGTATCGGGTGTGGCACTGGCTGCAATGACAGTTTATTGACGAATCCGGCCAACGCGCCGTCGTCGCAGGGCGAAGAGGGGGTCTGGTCAGGCAGTTTGTGCGCCCGAGCCGACGGCGCCGGGTGAGGCAGCTCACAGCTGGCACCGAGCAGGGCTATCAGCAGCGGGCCGACGTTCACGACGAGAGCGGCGGTGCCCGCGTCCACCTGCTGCTCA
>NZ_JBSFHY010000064.1:0-38178 GCF_053597295.1 Streptomyces sp. NPDC001450 | reverse complement strand
GCCGGCCGGAAGCCCTCGTACTGGACGTACTTGGGCTTTCGGCCGGTGCGGCGAGAGTGCGTGCCGGGCGTCGCGACGGGGCGAACGTTGCCTGCTGGGGCACTAGGCTCCGGGGGCTGACCGACCCCTCGCGCATCGAACGCGCCGTCGGCGCCCTGCTCGGCTCCGCCGTGGGCGACGCCCTCGGAGCGCCCTTCGAGTTCGGCCCCGAAGGCGCCTTCTCGGCCCGTTTCCCGCACCCCGGACACGGCGGCGAGATGTGCGGGGGCGGCGGCTGGGACCCCGGCGAGGCGACCGACGACACGCAGATGGCCGTACTGACCGCCGAGTCGCTGCTGGAGCGCGGGGGCCTGGACCTCGCGGACGTGTTCCGGCGCTTCCAGCGCTGGGCGGCCGGCGGTCCGAAGGACATCGGCCTCCAGACGGAGGCGGTGCTGGCCAGCGGCGCCCCCTGGGACACAGCCGCGGCCCTGCACTTCCGGACGAACCAACGGGCGGCCGGGAACGGGGCGTTGATGCGGGCGGCCCCCTCGGCGCTCCGCTTCGCGCGTCACGGCCGTGCGGTCACCGTGGACGCCGCCCGCCGTCTCTCTGCCCTCACCCACGGCGACCCCGCGGCCTGGGAGGGCACGGCCGTCCTGCACGAGCTGATCCGCGTCGCCCTGACGGGAGAGGATCCACTCACCGCCGTACCGGACACCCTGACGGCGCTCCACCCCGACCGCCGGGCCCGCTACGCGACCGTCCTCGCCCCCGACTGGCACCTTGACCGGGCCACCGAGTTCAACGGCGCGGTCTGGCCCTGCCTGGGCTCGGCGGTCCGGGCCCTGCGTACGACGACGTCCTACGAGGAGGCGGTACGCGCGGCGGTCGACCTGGGCGGCGACACGGACACGGTGGCGGCGGTCACCGGGGCGTTGGCGGGAGCGGTGCACGGGATCGACGCGGTACCGAAACGCTGGGCAGAGCTGCTCCGTGTACCACTGCCGGGGTTCGGTGACCGGGTGCTGCGGGCACGGGAACCGACCGGCCTGGCTGAGCGGTTGGCGTAGCGGGCAGCCTGCGGTCGTTTCCCGAGTGCCCGGGGAGTCGCAGCGACCGTACTCGCATCGCGTCCTGGCTGCGGGCAAGGTCACAACGCCTTGAGCGCCCCCGCCGTAGCCCGCGCCAGATTCTCCAGGTACGCCTTCGGCAGCTTCGGGGAGCGGATCACCACCGAGCGCCAGTACAGGGGGCCGGAGATCAGGTCCAGGGCCAGGTCGGGGTCGACCCCGGACCGGACCTCCCCTCGGGCCTCCGCCGCCGCCACGATCTTGCTGGCGACCCCTTCCTGACCGTCCCGCAGCGCCTTCTGCATGGCTTCCGCGATCTCGGGGTTGCGGGCCGCCTCCGCCTGGAGGTCGGGGATGACCTGCGAGGCGACGGGGTGGCGCAGGGCGCGGGAGGTCACTTCGTACAGCAGCCGCAGGTCCCCTTCCAGGGAGCCCGTGTCCGGGACCGGAAGGCCCAGCACCGCCATCGCCGACACCACGTCCAGCACCAGGTGCAGCTTGGAGCGCCAGCGGCGGTACACCGCCGTCTTGCCGACGCCCGCCCGCCGCGCGATGCCCTCGATGGACATCCTGGCGTACCCGACCGCCGCGAGTTCCTCGAAGACCGCCGCTCGGATGGCCTCGGTCACGTCCTCCCGGAGCACGGCAGCCCCGGCGGGTGTCCGGCGGCGCACGCGCTTCGGGGCCTCGTCGGCGTTCGTCGTCATGCGAACCAGCATAGGGCGTTACGACGAAACGGTTGCGTTCCGACGGTCGATGGTTCTAGGCTCACGTTGCGACGATACGGTCCCGTCCCGACGTAAGAGAACGTGAAGAGAAGCGTAAGAAAACGCCGGATGGCGGACGAGGACCACTCAGGCCCGGCGGCAGCCGGACGCACCCCCCTCCCCCGAGCGAAAGCAGCGGATGTGAGCCAGGTCCTCCACACACCGCCCCCCACCCAGGTCCCGGCCGACGACGACCTCGCGGCGCTGGCCGCCCGGCACGGCCTCACGGTCAGCGGCGCCCGCCCCTCCCTGCCGGAGTACGTCCGCCAGCTGTGGGCCCGGCGCCACTTCATCACCGCCTTCGCCACCGCCAAGCTCACCGCCCAGTACAGCCAGGCGAAGCTCGGCCAGGTCTGGCAGGTCATGACCCCGCTGCTGAACGCGGCCGTCTACTACTTCATCTTCGGCGTGCTGCTCGGCACCAAGCACGGCGTCCCGGACTACGTCCCGTTCCTGGTCACGGGCGTGTTCATCTGGACGTTCACGCAGAGCTCGATCATGGCGGGCACCCGCGCGATCGCCGGCAACCTCGGCCTGGTGCGCGCCCTGCACTTCCCCCGCGCGGCCCTGCCGATCTCCTTCTGCCTCCAGCAGCTCCAGCAGCTGCTCTTCTCGATGGCGGCGCTGGTCGTCATCCTGCTCTGCTTCGGCGTACCGGTCGCCGCGTCGTGGCTGCTCGCGATCCCGGCGCTGTTCCTGCAGTTCACGTTCAACGCGGGCATGTCGATGATCATGGCCCGGGCGGGTGCCAAGACCCCGGACATCGCCCAGCTGATGCCGTTCGTGCTGCGCACGTGGATGTACGTGTCCGGCGTGATGTGGAGCATCGACAAGCTCACCAAGAAGGACCACCTGCCGCACATCGTCACGGTCCTGCTGGAGACCAACCCGGCCGCGGTCTACATCGACCTGATGCGGTACGCGCTGATCGACAGCTTCCACTCCAAGTCGCTGCCCCCGCACGTGTGGGCGGCGGCCACCGGCTGGGCGCTGCTCGCCGGCGTCGGCGGCTTCATCTACTTCTGGAAGGCTGAGGAGACGTACGGCCGTGGCTGAGCAGACCGCAGAGAACATCCCCACCGTCGTCGCCGACCGCGTCGACATCGTCTACCGAGTCAACGGCACCGGCGCGGGCCGCGGCACCGCCACCGCCGCCCTCAACCGCATCCTGCGCCGCGAGCGGGCGGAGAAGGCGGCCGGCGTGCGCAGGGTGCACGCGGTGAAGAAGGTGTCGTTCGTCGCCTACAAGGGCGAGGCGATCGGACTCATCGGCACGAACGGCTCCGGCAAGTCGACGCTGCTCAAGGCCGTCGCCGGACTCCTCCCGGTGGAGAGCGGGCACATCTACACCGACGGCCAGCCGTCCCTGCTGGGCGTCAACGCGGCCCTGATGAACGACCTCACCGGCGAACGCAACGTCTTCCTCGGCGGTCTAGCCATGGGCATGTCCCGTGAGCAGATCAAGGAGCGCTACGAGGGCATCGTCGACTTCTCCGGGATCAACGAGAAGGGCGACTTCATCACGCTGCCGATGCGGACGTACTCCTCCGGCATGGCCGCCCGCCTGCGCTTCTCCATCGCCGCCGCCAAGGACCACGACGTCCTGCTGATCGACGAGGCCCTCGCGACCGGCGACCGCTCCTTCCAGAAGCGCTCCGAGCAGCGGATCCGCGAGATGCGCGAGCACGCGGGAACGGTCTTCCTGGTCAGCCACAACAACAAGTCGATCCGTGACACCTGCGAGCGGGTCCTGTGGCTGGAGCGCGGCGAGCTGCGCATGGACGGGCCGACCGAGGACGTCATGAAGGAGTACGAGGCCTTCACCGGCGACAAGAGCGACAGGAGCGGCAAGGCGCAGCAGAAGCCGGCGTCCAAGAAGGCGGCACCGAAACCCGAGGCTCCCAAAGTCCCTCTTCCTTCGTGAGCCCTTCTCTTACCTCAGGCGTGGTCATCCTTTTCATCCCTCTAGTGACAGTATGTTATGCAAGGTGCCCCTGAGACGACGAGCCCAAGGAGTCCACTGCGATGCCCCAACTCAGCGTCATCGTCTACGGGCCGAACACCCAGGGGCATCTGACCGAACTGCTCCACTCGCTGGAGGCCCGCCCGCTCCCGGACGCCGAGGTGATCGTCGCCGCGGTCGGCGACTGGGCGCGGGAGACGGCCGAGGGCCACGCTCCCGAGACGGTCGTGGTGCCCCTCCCGGAGGGCACCGGTGATGCGGCGGCCCGGGCGGCGGGCGCCGCGCGGGCGGCCGGCCGCTGGCTGCACTTCGTGCACGCCAAGGACGGCCTGCCCGCCGGCGCACCCCGGCTGATCGCCGAGCGGACCGCCGAGCTGGACGCCGGCGGCGCCTCGGGCGCCCCGGTCGATGTGCTCCTCCTCGACCACGTCACCACCACCTGGCAGACCGCCGCCGCCCCCTCCCGCGACGGCCGCCTCCTCGCCGGCGCCGGCCGCGCCGACCTCTCCCTGGACGACGCGGCGGACCTGCTGCGCCTCACCCCGCTGCTCGGCACCCGCGCCCTGCGCACCGCGTTCTGGCGGGCGCACGAGGAACAGCTCACCACCGACGACGAGCCGTACGCCGCCCACGCGGCCCTGCTGCACGCCGGCCGCGTCGCCTGCCTGAACCAGGCGGCGTACGAGAACCGCGTGCTGCGCCCCGAGAGCGTGCCGCCCCTCACCCCCGAGGACCGCTTCGCGCTCATCGACCGCTACGAGTCCCTGCTCCCGCTCACCCGGGACCGCCGCGCCGCCCGCTCGGTCCTGTACGACCTGATGGTCCGCGACCTGGTGCGCACCTTCGCCGGCGAGAACCTGCCCGACGCGGTGGCCCGCGAGTTCTTCCGCCGGGCCTCCCTGGCGGCGGTCCGCTGGCGCCCCGAGGGCCACCAGCGCCCGGCCGGCATCGAGGGCGTCCGGCACGCCCTGCTCGAAGAGGGCGCCTACACCAGGTACCGCGCCTTCCAGGCCGCCAACCGCACCCGCCGCGCCGCGAGGAAGGCCGTACGGACCCGTAAGCGCCAGGCGGGCGCGAAGCTCCGCGACCAGCAGTACCGCAGGGCGCTCAGCCGTCCCGTCGATCCCGATCTGGCCGTGTTCGCGGCCTACTGGGAGCGCGGGGTCTCCTGCAACCCGGCCGCGATCGCCGCCAAGCTCGCCGAACTCGCCCCGCACATCCACAGGGTGTGGGTGGTCAACAAGGAGAACGCGGCCCTCCTGCCGCCCGGCACGGACCACGTGATCCCCGGCACCCGCCGCTACTGGGAGACCCTGGCCACCGCCAAGTACCTGACCAACAACGTCAACTTCCCCAACGCGGTGGTCAAACGCCCCGACGCGATCCACCTCCAGACCCACCACGGCACCCCGCTCAAGCGCATGGGCCTGGACCAGATGGAACACCCGGCCGCCGCCAAGGGCCTGGACTTCGCCGCGCTGCTGGCCCGTATCGACAAGTGGGACTACAGCGTCAGCGCCAACAGCCACTCCACCCGCATGTGGGAGCGCGCCTACCCGGCCCGCTACACCTCCCTGGACTACGGCTATCCGCGCAACGACGTCTTCTACACCGCCACGGCCGCCGACGTCCGCGCCGCCCGCGAACGCCTGGGCATCGCCCCCGGCAGGACAGCCGTCCTCTACGCCCCCACCCACCGCGACTACGAAGCCGGCTTCACCCCGCGCCTGGACCTCGCCGCGCTCGCCGACCGCCTCGGCGAGGACACGGTCCTCCTGGTGCGCGCCCACTACTTCTACGGCGGCGCCGCCTCCCCGCTGACCGGCCTGCGCCGCTCCGGCCGGATCATCGACGTCTCCTCCTACGACCCCGTCGAGGAGCTGTGCCTGGCCGCCGACGCGCTGGTCACGGACTACTCGTCGATCATGTTCGACTACGCCAACCTGGACCGCCCGATCGTCGTCTACGCCGACGACTGGGAGACGTACCGGACCACCCGGGGCGTCTACTTCGACCTGATGGCCGAGGCGCCCGGCCGGGTCGCCCGCACCCAGGAGGAACTCGCGGAGATCTTCCTCTCGGGCGCCTGGCGCGACGAGGGCGCGGCGAAGGCGCGGGCCGCGTTCCGGCGCCGGTTCTGCGAGTACGACGACGGGCGCGCCGCCGAACGGGTCGTACGGCGGGTCTTCCTCGGCGCACCCGACGACGCGCTGCCCCCGGTGATCCCGCTCGACGAACGCACTCCCGCCCCGACCCCCGAGGAGGCCTCGGCATGACGACTCCCGACGTCACGGTGACGGTCATCGTCTACAACGACGCGGCCCGCCTCCCCCGGGCGGTCGCATCGCTGCGCGCCCAGACCCACGCCAACATCGAGATCGTCATCAGCGACGACCACTCCACCGACGAGACGCCTTCGGTGGCACGGGAGTTGGCGGCCCAGGACCACCGCATCCGCTACCTGCGCCTGCCGGAGAACAGCGGCGGCTGCAGCGCCCCGCGCAACCGAGCCATCGAGATCGCCCGGGCGCCGTACCTGATGTTCCTCGACAGCGACGACGAACTCCCGCCGCGCGCGGTCGAGTTGCTGCTGGCCGCGCACCGGGAGCGGGAGGTGGACTTCACGATGGGTGCGGTCCGCCGGGTCCGGGTGGACAGCGGGCACCGCTCGACGTGGATGCCCCACCTGGTCGCCGAGCACCGCACCGTGGAGGGCATCGAGTCCGACCCCCGGCTGCTGTTCGAGCACCTGTCCACCAGCAAGATGTACGCCGGCGCGTTCCTCGACCGCCACCAGCTCCGCTTCCCCGAGGGCATCCACTACGAGGACCAGCTGTTCTCCGCGCAGGCGTACTGCCTGGCGAAGGCGTTCACGATCATCCCGGACCCGGTGTACGTCTGGTACATCGAGCCGTTCGCGGCCGCCGCGTCGGCGTCCATCTCCAACCAGCGGCACAAGATCTCCAACGTCGGCGACCGGGTGCACGTACAGCGCCTGATCGACGACTTCCTGGTGGAGAGCGGACATGCGGCCCTGCGGGAGGACAAGGACTTCAAGTTCCTCAAGCACGACTTCCGCATGTACGCGGGCGACCTGCCCTACCGGGACACCGAGTGGCTGGAGTCCTTCGCCGAGATCATGAACCCGTACCTGGACACGCTGGCCGAGGGCGCCTTCGCCCGGCTGCCCCGCCCGGAACGGGTGGTCCTCCAACTCCTGCGCGACGGCCTACTGTCCGACGCCCAGCAGGCGGCGCGGGGCCTGGGCACCGGCGTGGCGCCGAGGCACGTGACCGCCGACGACTCCGGCACCACGTACTGGGGCGACACCGTCCCCTCCTCCGACCGGGCCCGCCGCGAACTGGACGTCTCCGACCTGGAGCTGGACACCCGCCCCTTCCCCAGCGCCCACTTCCGCCACGAGATCACCGAACTGACCCCGGGCCCCGGAGCCTCCCTCACCCTCGCGATCCGCACCTACGACCCCGGTCTGCGACTCCCGGTGGGACCGCAACGGGCGAGTCTGGTGCTGGCCCCCGGCCGACGCCGTATGACGGTCCCGTTCCGCCTGGACCCGGTCCGCCCCGGCATCTTCGAGGGCCGCGTCCGCCTGAACCTGTCGACGGCACAGCTCCCTGTGCAGGGCTTCGCGGGAGTACGCCACCCGCTGCTCCGCCTCGAACAGCAGGGCCTGGCCCACTCGGGCATCCTCCTGGCCCCCCTGGACTTCCCCGCCGTCACGGCCCGCATCGACTACCGCTCCGGCGCCACCCCGCACAACGTCACCATCGAACCGGAGGGCCGCAACCCCGGCCGCCTCCAGATCCGCTGGCACCCGGTGGGAGTCACGGCTCGCGTCATCCGCCCGATGGTCCAGAAGGTCGCCCGCCCAAAGGTACGGAGCGCTGCGCGGCTTGTGGCGAGTGTGCTGAAGTAACGAGGCGCTTGCGCCGGTGTTCGTCCGCGGGTGCGTGGGGGCTGGTCGCGCAGTTCCCCGCGCCCCTTTGGGGTGCTCGTAGCTGCGAGGGCGGGCGCAGCGGCGCCCTGCCGGCGCCGGGAAGCGGACCCGCCCCCGCCCAGCTACTGCACCGGTCAGCGCGCTACTTGGTACAGCACCTGCCCACCCGGCCCGGTGGCGACCTGCCGCAGCCACGGCTCCGCGGCCGCCTTGCCGCCCACGACCCACCGCACCCCGTACTGCCGCACTATCGCCCGCCGTGCGTCACCGGACGTATCCGCCGCGAAGTACCGCGTCACCGCCGCATCCCGCCTTCCCGCGTCCGGCAGGAACACATCGGGATACCCAGGAGCCACGGTGTACGGCCCGTACGCGGGAATCTGCCGGGACGGGAACGTACGCGCCATGACCACGTCCCCGTACTTCACCCAGGGCGTGATCCACTGATAACCCACCCAGGGCGTCCGGTACTTCGCCGCGACCGCACCAGGCAGCGCGTCCCGCCCGACCACATACCCGAGCGTCCCCGCCTGCGCCCACGCCCCCACGGCCAGCGCGGCGCCGAGCACACACGCCCACGCCACCTTCCCCCACGCTCGGCTTCGCTCGCGCGGGGGTACCCCCATCGCCCGCTTCCCCGCCGGCACGGCCTCCAGCGCGGCCGCGAGCTGAGCCGGGATCAGCACGGCCGGCAGGGCGCGGCCCCACGAGTAGTGCCCGGTCAGCCCGCCCGTGACGAACACCAGCACACCGAGGAGGAAGAAGAGGACCAGGGGATCCCAGCGGTCCCGCCGCCGGCGAAGGCCCAGCGCCACGACTCCCAGCAGCACGAGCCCGAACCGCCCGGCCAGGTGGTCGTACAGCGGCCGGTGGATCGCCTCGAGGTCCGCGCCGGCGGAGAAGAGCGAGAAGAAGTCGTAGTACGGCCAGAGCCACAGCAGCACCACGCCGAGGGCCGACGCGGCACCGAGCCGCAGCAGCACCTCACGACCCGGCCGTGCCGCGATCACCATCGCCAGCGCGCCCAGCGACGCCACCACCCCGGTGAACTGGTGGCACAGCAGGATCAGCCCCCACAGCAGCCCCAGCCACAGCCACACCCCCCAGCGGGTCTCGGCGCGCAGTGCCCGGGTGAGCCAGGCCCAGAAGTGGAAGGACAGGCCGAGGGCGAACACGCTGGGGTACGACACCGTCAGCGCGAGCGAGTTGAGGCCGAGGAAGCCGCTCCAGTTGAAGAGGAGAGGGCCCCAGAGGAAGACCAGGCTCAGGATCGCGAGGGCGGGCGCCGCGCGGTGGGCGCTGAGCGTGCGGACGTACCGCCACACCCCGGTGGCCAGCAGTCCCAGCCCGACGACCGCGCCGATCCGCAGTACGTCGAACACCGACAGGCTGGTGATCCTGGCGAGGCATCCCAGCAGCAGCATCCAGGGCGAGTAGTACGGACTCGGTGTGTCGGCGTCGACCAGCGGGTTTCCGGGGGTCAGCAGGCTGTGCCGCAGCCGCTGCACGGTCGCCGCGTGCATGCCGAGATCGCCCGCCCAGGGCAGACGGACGATCACCAGGAGCATCAGCACCAGTACCAGCGCGGCGACGGCCTGCGGCAGCGCCCGTACCGCGCTCGCGGTGCTAGGCGGCGCGGCGCGCATCCTGCTGGAACACCCAGGTGCGGTAGACAAGGAAACGGAAGGCGGAGGCGAGCACGATCGACAGCGCCTTCACCCCGTTCGATTCGAACGCGCTGCGCAGTCCGAGCCCGTGATAACCGACCCAGAACAGGCCGCTTTCCATCACCACGCCGAGACCGCTGAAGACGAAGAACAGGACGATCTGGCGACGGGTGCGCGAGGCCCGGTCACGATAGGCGTAATAGCGGAAGCCCAGGTAATTGGTCGCCATCGCGATACAGCTGGCCAGGACCGTCGCGGTCATCGCCTGCCAACGCAGGCCGTGCAGCAGCAGGTTGAACACCAGGAAATTGACGAGGACACCGCTGCCGCCGACGACCCCGAATTTCACGACTTCCAGCACGACGCGCGTGACGGGCCGGGCCGGAGCCGGCGCGGTTGCCACCGGGCGGGTCTCGGTGAGGTTCACTGTCACAGCCCTGACCCTATCCGAAACGTACCGATTAGCAGGAAACGGTAAATTCACCGCACGTTTTTGCCTAAGGGTCTGCAAGAAGAGAGCGCCCCGGGCCTCGACCGGCCCGGGGCGCTCTCATCGCCTTACGGCTACGAGTGCGTGCGCAGCAGCGTCCGCATCGTCCGCATCGCCACCGACAGGTTGGCGAGGTCGAAGGATTCCGAACCGCGGATCTCCTCCAGGGTGGAGCGCGCCCGGCCCAGGATCGCCGAGTTCTTCTGCTCCCAGGCCTGGTAGCGCTGCTCCGGGCTCGAGGAGCCGTTGCCGGCCGCCAGGACGTCCGCCGTGAGGGCCGAGTGGGCCGCGTACAGGTCCTCACGGATGGAGGCGCGGGCCATCGACTGCCAACGGTCGTTGCGGGGCAGCTCGATGATGCGGTCCATCAGCTGCGTGATGTTGAGCCGGTCGGCGAGGTCGTAGTAGACCTCGGCGACGTCCAGCGGCTCCTTGCCCGTGCGGTCGGCCACCGAGACGATGTCCAGCGCCGGGAAGGCCGAGGAGAACCCGGCCACGCGGGTGGCCAGCTCGTCCGGGACGCCGGCCACGGACAGCTCGTCGTACACGTGCTGGTACCACTCGACGTCCGCGCCGCGCAGCAGCTTGGGCAGCTCCTGCCAGACCTGCTCGACCCGCTCGCCGAAGAACTCGACGGTCTCCGCCAGTTGCAGCGGCTGCGGCCGGTTGTTCAGCAGCCAGCGCGTGCCGCGCTCGACCAGGCGGCGCGAGTGCAGCCGGATCCGGGTCTGGACGGCCGCGTCGACCTTGTTGTCCAGCTCCTCGACCGCGTCCCACACCGGCGCCGAGCGGAAGATCGTGCGGGCCGCGGTCTGGGCGCGGACGATCTCCTCCAGCGAGGCACCCGTCTCCTCGCGCAGGCGGTGCAGGTACGTCGTACCGCCCGTGTTGACCGTGTCGTTGACCAGCACGGTCGTGGTGATCTCGCGGCGCAGCGGGTGGCTGTCGACCGCTTCCGCGAACCGCTCGCGCAGCGCCGTCGGGAAGTAGGCGTGCAGCAGGCCGCGCAGGTACGGGTCGTCCGGCAGCGACGTGTGCAGCAGTTCGTCGGCGACCGTGATCTTCGTGTACGCCAGCAGGACGGCCGTCTCCGGACCGGTCAGGCCGTGGCCCTGGCCGAGGCGCTCGCGGATCTGACGGTCGGTGGGCAGGAACTCCAGCGCCCGGTCGAGGTCGCCCTCGCGGACCAGGTGGCGGATGAACCGCTGCTGCGCGTGCAGCATGTCCTTGGACTGGGCGAGGGCGTTGGCGAGCGCCGTGTTCTGCGCGTAGTTGTTGCGCAGCACCAGGGCGCCGACCTCGTCGGTCATCTCGGCGAGCAGCTTGTTGCGCTGCTTGACGGTCATGTCGCCGTCCGCGACCAGGCCGTTCAGCAGGATCTTGATGTTCACCTCGTGGTCGGAGGTGTCCACACCGGCGCTGTTGTCGATCGCGTCGGTGTTGATCTTCCCGCCGTGCGTGGCGAACTCGATACGGCCGAGCTGGGTCAGCCCCAGGTTGCCGCCCTCACCGACGACCTTGACGCGCAGGTCGCGGCCGTCGACACGGATGGCGTCGTTGGCCTTGTCGCCGACGTCGGCGTTGGACTCCGCCGACGACTTCACGTACGTGCCGATGCCGCCGTTCCACAGCAGGTCCACCGGCGCCTGGAGGATCGCCTTCATCAGGTCGGCCGGGGTCATCTTGGAGATCTTCTCCTCGATGCCCAGGGCCTCACGGATGTGCGCGTTGAGCGGGATCGCCTTGGCCGTACGCGGGAAGATCCCGCCGCCCGCCGACAGCAGCTCGGTGTTGTAGTCCTCCCAGCTGGAGCGAGACAGCTCGAACAGGCGGCGGCGCTCGGCATAGCCGGTGGCCGCGTCCGGGTTCGGGTCGATGAAGATGTGCCGGTGGTCGAAGGCGGCGACCAGGCGGATGTGCTCGCTCAGCAGCATGCCGTTGCCGAACACGTCACCGGACATGTCACCGATGCCGACGACCGTGAAGTCCTCGGTCTGCGTGTCCACGCCCAGCTCGCGGAAGTGCCGCTTCACGGACTCCCAGGCGCCGCGCGCGGTGATGCCCATGCCCTTGTGGTCGTAGCCCGCGCTGCCGCCGGAGGCGAAGGCGTCGCCGAGCCAGAAGTTGTACTTCTCGGCAACCCCGTTGGCGATGTCGGAGAACGTCGCGGTGCCCTTGTCGGCCGCGACCACCAGGTAGGTGTCGTCCCCGTCGTGCCGGACCACGTCCTGCGGCGGCACGACCTCGCCGGCCACCATGTTGTCGGTGATGTCGAGCAGCGCCGAGATGAACGTCTTGTAGCTGGCGATGCCCTCGGCCAGCCACGCGTCCCGGTCGACGGCCGGGTCCGGCAGCTGCTTGGCGACGAAGCCGCCCTTGGCGCCGACCGGCACGATGACGGTGTTCTTCACCATCTGCGCCTTGACCAGGCCGAGGATCTCGGTACGGAAGTCCTCGCGGCGGTCCGACCAGCGCAGGCCGCCTCGGGCGACCTTGCCGAAGCGCAGGTGCACGCCCTCGACGCGCGGCGAGTACACCCAGATCTCGTACGCCGGGCGCGGCGCGGGCAGGTCCGGGATGGCCTGCGGGTCGAACTTCATGGACACGTAGGCGTGCGGCTTGCCGCCGAGTGCCTCCTGGAAGAAGTTCGTGCGCAGGGTCGCCTTGATGACGGTCAGGAAGGAGCGCAGGATGCGGTCCTCGTCCAGGCTCGCCACCTGGTCCAGGGCCGCGTCCAGTTCCTCCAGCAGAGCGTCCACGATCTCCAGGCCGGCCTTCTGCCGGTCCGGGGACATCCGCGCCTCGAACAGGGAGACGAGGAGCCGGGTGGTGTGGACGTTGTTGCGGAGGGTGTCCTCCATGTAGTCCTGGCTGAAGGTGGAGCCGGCCTGCCGCAGGTACTTGGCGTACGCGCGCAGCACCGTCGCCTGCCGCCAGTTCAGCCCGGCGCCCAGCACGAGGGCGTTGAAGCCGTCGTTCTCCGCCTGGCCGGTCCAGGTCGCGGCGAACGCCTCCTGGAACCGCTCACGGCCGTCGTCACCGAGATAGTCGCCGGTGCCGCCGCCCAGCGCCTTGGGCAGACGCAGTCCGAAGTCGTAGATCCAGGCCACGGTGCGGTCCGCGCAGCGCAGCTCGTACGGCCGCTCGTCCACGACCTCGACGCCGAGCCGGTTGAGGACCGGCAGCACGGCGGACAGGGAGACCGCGTAGCCCTTGCGGTAGATCTTGAAGCGGCGCTCGCCGGGGGCAGCGCCCACCGGCTCGTACAGGCTGAGCGAGAAGTCGTTGCCCTTCTCCTCGGTGAGCCGCTCCAGGTGGATCAGGTCGGCGACCGCCGCGCGCGGGGTGTGGTCGGCCTTGTAGCCCTCGGGGAAGGAGTTGCCGCCGTAGTAGCGGCGCAGCAGCTCGGCCGCGCGCTCCTCGCCGCACTCGGCGTTCAGCGCCTCGCCGAACCCGTCCGCCCAGGAGCGGGCGGCCTCGACCAGACGGGCCTCGATGCGGTCCTTGTCGGCGTCCGACAGCTCGGGCAGCTCGGTGCCCGGCGGGACCCGGACGACGAAGTGCAGCCGGGACAGGATCGACTCGGTGTTCCAGGCGGTGAAGTCGACGCTGATGCCGCCGAGCTCCTCCTTCAGGATGTCGATGATCCGCAGCCGGACGCTGGTGGTGTAGCGGTCGCGCGGGAGGTAGACGAGGGCCGAGTAGTAGCGGCCGTACTCGTCCTGGCGCAGGTACAGCCTCAGCCGGCGGCGCTCCTGCAGGTACAGGACGCTCGTCGCGATGGTCTGCAGTTCGGCGGCGGGGGTCTGGAACAGCTCGTCGCGGGGGTAGGTCTCCAGGATCTGGAGCAGGTCGCGGCCGTCGTGGCTCTCGGGCGAGAAGCCGGCGCGCTGCAGGACCTCGTCGACCTTGCGCCGGATGACCGGGACCCGGCGGACGGACTCGGTGTAGGCGGCGGAGGAGAACAGACCGAGGAAGCGGCGCTCGCCGACGACGTTGCCGTCCGCGTCGAACCTCTTCACCCCGACGTAGTCCAGGTACGACGGCCGGTGCACGGTGGACCGGCTGTTCGCCTTGGTCAGCACCAGCTGCTTGTGCTCACGGGCCTTGGCGCGGGCGTCGGCCGGCAGCCGCTCGAAGGAGGGGCTGACCGGGTGCTGGTCGTCCTCGGCGTGGTGCGGGTCGGAGCGCAGGATGCCGAGGCCGGTGCCGGGCACGGCGGCGAGGGTGTCGTCCTCGCGCAGCTGGTACTCGCGGTAGCCGAGGAAGGTGAAGTGGTCGGCGGACAGCCAGCGCAGCAGCTCGCGGGCCTCCTCGACCTCGGGCGTGGGAAGGTCGCCCGGGTGGGGCTCGTCCTCCAGCTCGTCGGCGATCCGGATCGCCGCGTCCCGCATCTTCTCCCAGTCCTCGACGGCCTCGCGGACGTCGGACAGGACGCGCAGCAGGTCGGCGGTGATCTGCTTCAGATCGGCGCGGTCGGTCTCGCGGTCGATCTCGACGTGGATCCAGGACTCGATGTGCGCGTCGTGCGGAAGGTCGCCGACGCCGGTGGACGCGGTGGGCAGCACCTCGATGAGCTTGCCGGTGAGGTCACGCCGGACGACGATCTGCGGGTGGATGACGACGTGGATGCCGCGTCCCTGCCGGGTCAGCTCATTGGTGACCGAGTCGACGAGGAAGGGCATGTCGTCGGTGACGACCTCCACGACGGTGTGGCTGCAGGTCCACCCGTTCTCCTCCACGGTCGGGGTGTGCACCCGGACGTTCGCGGTGCCCTGCGGGCGGTTCTCGGCGAGCCGGTAGTGCGATACCGCGGCGCCGAAGACGTCGACCGGGTCGCGGTCCGAAAGGTCTTCCGGGGCGGTGTGCAGGTAGTAGCGCTGGAGGAACGCAAGCACGGACTCGGTGTCGGGAGTGCCGGCGGTGCCCTCGCCCGTCGTCCCGGTCGGTAGGTGCCCCCCGACCGGGCTGTTCTCAGCTACCCGGGCGGCCCGTTCGAGCAGCTCGGCCTTGGCTTCGTCCAGCTTGGTCTGCATTGTCCTCTGGCTCCTGTCGCGCGCCGTTGCGTGACGTAGAAGGAAAAACGGTTTCTTCCCCTCCGGCTCGACGCCACGGCCCGGGGTTTCCGGACCGATCCGACGCTATGCCGCGAGGTGAGATGAGCGGGGGGTATTCGGCCATTGTTGGCGCACCCGACAGATGTGACGCTGCTCTCGGCACCGTCGCTTTCCGGGCCGTCATCGGCGTCCTGGGGGCTTCGGCGCCCCCGTCCCGCCCGCGAAGACCAGCGACCGCCGCCCGGTCACGGAGGTGTTCCGTGCAACCCGGGCGCAGGGCAGGAGCAGGATCGCCCCCGCGAGATATCGCGCTGATCACGCCACAAGGCTATCGCTCCCTACCCCGGGCCCGTCATGAGCCGTATGTGTACAAAACAGGGGGCCGAAGTTTGACGTTCTGCACAGGGGCGGGGCGCCGGCGGGTGGCGTATCCGGTCGCGCCCGGACACCGCGGGACGCACCCTGAAAGCGACGGGCCCTCTTGGCAAGCGCGCCCTGGGAAGGCACGTTGCCTGCAACAGTGCCCGTCCCCCGCGGAGGGGACAGTGCCGCCCGGGAGGAGCCGACATGCCCGCGAAGATCCTCATCATCACCGGCGACGCAGCGGAGTCCCTGGAAGTCCTCTACCCCTACCAGCGTCTGCGCGAGGAAGGCTACGACGTCGACATCGCGGCCCCCACCCGCAAGACGCTCCGCTTCGTCGTCCACGACTTCGAGCCCGGCTACGACACCTACACCGAGAAGCCCGGCTACACCTGGCCCGCCGACCTCGCCTTCTCCGAGGTCGACCCCGGTCAGTACGCGGCCATCGTCATCCCCGGCGGCCGCGCCCCCGAGTACCTGCGCAACGACCCCGAACTACGCAAGATCCTCAAGGCCTTCTTCGACGCGGACAAGCCCGTCGCCCAGATCTGCCACGGCCCCCTGCTCACCGCCGCGATCGACACCCTCCGCGGCCGCCGCGTCACGGCGTACCCGGCCCTGGAACTGGACATGCAGAACGCCGGAGCCCACTTCGAGGACAGCGAAGCGGTGGTGGACGGCACCCTGATCTCCTCCCGCGCCTGGCCGGACCATCCGGCCTGGATGCGAGAGTTCCTGAAGGTACTGAGGTCCAAGGCACCGGCTGACTGAGAGCGGGGGGCGGCGCCCACCGGAACCGGCTGTCGTACGCAGCTGCGGGCAGTCGTGCCCCTGGGGCGATGGGGTCCCCCTGCTCGAGCGAAGCCGAGAGCTGGGGGGGAGGGCGGGCGCCGTATCAATCCCCGCTCACGCCGCCAACCGCTGCGCCTCCACCACCGCCTCGGCCAACGTGTCCACCACCGGCACCCCGGCCTCCTCCAGACTGGCCCGGCTGTGCGACCCCCCGGTGTACAGCACAGCCCCCGCCCCCACATGCCGGGCGGCAACCGCATCATCCGCGGCATCACCGATCACCACGGTCCGCGCAACCTCCACCGCCCCGGACAGCGCCTCGAGATGCCGCACCATGTGCTCCGCCTTGCTGCCACCGGACGGCCCCGTACGCCCGTCGACCCGTATGAAGTGCGCCTCGATCCCGAACCCCCGCACCAGCGGCACAAGATCGTCGTGCCCGTACATGCTGAGCAGCGACTGACTGTGCCCCGCCGACCGCCACCCCGCGAGCAGCTCGGCCGCCCCCGCGGTCAGCCCGCAGCGGACCCGATGCTCCGTGTAGTACCGATGGAAGACCCCGTCCATCTGCTCCCACTCGGCATCCGTGGGCAGCCGCCCGAGCAACCGCTCGTAGAACCTCGGCACCGGCACGCAGTACAGCGCCCGGTACTCCTCCAGCGTGATCGGCGCCAGCCCCAGCTCCGCGAAGGCAGCGTTCGTCGCCCCGATGATCGCGTCATTGTCATGGAACAGGGTCCCGTTCCAGTCCCAGACGATGTGCGCGCTTGCGTGCATCCCCATGCCGAAAACCGTACCCGCCCCTACTGACAATCAAGGCAGGCGGACGGCCCGAGGCCCGCTCAGACCCCGTCCACCAGGTTGGGGATCTCCTGCGTGGCGAACCACAGCAGCTCGTGATCGTCGGCCCCGTCCACGACGAACTGCGCGTCCTCGTCCCCGCCGTCGGCCGCCTCCAGCGCCCCCGCCGCCGCGGCCACGTCCGCCTCCGCGTCGTGGGCGTCGACATGCACCGCCGCGGCCTTCGCGAGCGCCACCGTCCCGGCCACCGTCACCTCGCCGAGCGCGGCCGGATCGAGCCCGCGGTCCGGGTCGGCCGTGGCGGCGCCGTCGGACACGTCGACGGCGACCACGACCCGGCGCCGTACCGCACCCGGATCGGCCGCCAGCAGGCGCAGCGAAGCCAGCGCGGCGCGGCTGAGCGCCGCGTACTCCAGCTCCTCGATGTCGTCGGAGAGGTACCACTCACGCAGGGCGGGGGTGACGGCGTACGCGACGAAGGGGCCGGTCCCCAGCTCACCCGTCTTGTGCGCCTCGGCGAGACCGGGGAGGGTCAGGGGGACATAGACGCGCATGGCTGGCCGCTCTTTCCTGGTCACCGACGGGCCTTCAGGATACGTGCGCCCGTCCCCTTTCGAGTCCCCACCCGCACCCCCGGCCGCGTCCACCCACGGCCCCACACCTCACCCGGTTCCCCCGCTCAACCACGGGACTTCCTCACGCCCTCACCACCCGGATAGGTGAACATTTCCGCCCCCTCACCACCCGCCCCGCCTTCCTTGCGACGGCCGTCCCCGCCCTCGTACAAGATCCCCATCAGCGAGTTACCGCCCGGTATCACCCGGGCCGACCGAACGGGGACTCCGATGAACAAGGTGATGAGCCGCAAGCCCCAGCCCCGCCCGCGCCACCACCCGCCGACCCGCCACGACTCCCGCCGACCCGGCAGCGCACCACCCCGCAACCCCGCCCGCAGCAGGGCCCGCACGACGCCGCAGACGTCCGTGGCGCGGCCGCGCCCCACCGACCTCTTCGCCGACCGTCTGCTGGCCGTCCTGAGCGGTCAGCGCCCCGTCCACTGGATGCTCCGGCACACCGCGGGCCGCGCCTACGACGACCTCGCCCGCCTCGCCGAACGCGGCCCCCTGCGCACCCACGGAACCCGCCCGGTCGTGGACGACATCGGCTACTACGTCCCCCGAGCCGGCGCCCTCGAGGTCTTCGCCCGCATCGCCGCCGGCAACCAACGACGCGCCATGGCCTTCCGCCTCGAACAGGGCCCAGACCACCGCTGGCGCTGCACAGCGGTAGAACTCGGTGTCCCAACCCGGCCCCATACGAACGAGGACTAGCGAGGCCCTGCCACCCCCCGCCCAACCACAGCACAGGACACCGAGACAACGCCCCACAGACAGCACCGCGCAGCCGCACAACAAGCCGAAGGGCCGAGCCCCCAAAGGAGACTCGGCCCTCATTCAACGGCTAACGCACCGCACCTCACTTCTTGCGGCGCCGCCCACCCTTCGCCTGCCGACGCCGCTCCGCCCGCGTCAGCCCATCCGACTCGGACCGCACAGGCTCGTCGTCGTCCTCGAGGTCGCGCTCCACGATGCCGCCCTCACCGTCCACGGTAGGCGCGGAGAAGTGCAGATCCCGGCGCTGCGGAACATCCAGCCCCTTGGCCCGGATCTCCGGACGCGCACCCGCCTGCGCCGGCACCGTGTCCTGGACGCCCTCAGCCACCGGCTGGGCCTCCTCGACCGGGACCTCCTCGACCTGCTGCTCGACCTGGACCTCCAGGTTGAACAGGTAGCCGACGGACTCCTCCTTGATGCCCTCCATCATCGCGGTGAACATGTCGAAGCCCTCGCGCTGGTACTCGACCAGCGGGTCCTTCTGCGCCATCGCGCGCAGGCCGATGCCCTCCTGGAGGTAGTCCATCTCGTAGAGGTGCTCACGCCACTTGCGGTCGAGGACCGACAGCACGACCCGCCGCTCCAGCTCACGCATGATCTCGGAGCCGAGCTGACCCTCACGCGCCTCGTACTGCTCGAGGATGTCGTCCTTGATGGACTCGGAGATGAACTCGGCGGTCAGACCGGCACGGTCACCGGCCGCCTCCTCCAGCTCCTCGATGGTGACCCTCACCGGGTAGAGCTGCTTGAAGGCACCCCACAGCCGGTCCAGGTCCCAGTCCTCGGGGAAGCCCTCGGCGGTCTCCGCGCCGACGTACGCGTCGATCGTGTCGTTCATGAAGTGCTGCACCTGCTCGTGCAGGTCCTCGCCCTCCAGGACGCGGCGGCGCTCGCCATAGATGACCTCGCGCTGCCGGTTGAGCACCTCGTCGTACTTCAGGACGTTCTTACGCGTCTCGAAGTTCTGCTGCTCGACCTGCGACTGCGCGGACGCGATCGCACGCGTGACCATCTTGTTCTCGATCGGCACGTCGTCCGGCACGTTCGCCATCGCCATCACGCGCTCGACCATCTGGGCCTTGAACAGGCGCATCAGGTCGTCGCCCAGCGACAGATAGAAGCGGGACTCGCCCGGGTCGCCCTGACGGCCGGAACGACCGCGCAGCTGGTTGTCGATACGCCGCGACTCGTGCCGCTCGGTACCGAGCACGTACAGCCCGCCGAGGTCCTCGACCTCGTCCTTCTCGGCCTTGACCGCCTGCTCGGCCTTCTCCAGGGCGGCGGGCAGGGCGTGCGCCCACTCCTCGATGTGCTCCTCGGGGTCGAGGCCGCGCTGGCGCAGCTCCGCCTCCGCGAGGTCCTCGGGGTTGCCGCCGAGCTTGATGTCCGTACCACGGCCGGCCATGTTGGTGGCCACCGTCACGGCGCCCCTGCGGCCGGCCTGGGCGACGATCGAGGCCTCGCGCTCGTGGTGCTTGGCGTTGAGCACCTCGTGCTGGATGCCGCGCTTGCTGAGCTGCTGGGACAGGTACTCCGACTTCTCGACGGACGTCGTGCCGACGAGAATCGGCTGGCCCTTCTCGTGCTTCTCGGCGATGTCGTCGACGACCGCCTCGAACTTGGCCACCTCGGTGCGGTAGATGAGGTCGGACTGGTCCTTGCGGATCATCGGCTTGTTGGTCGGGATCGGGACCACACCGAGCTTGTAGATCTGGTGGAACTCGGCGGCCTCGGTCATGGCCGTACCGGTCATGCCGGAGAGCTTGCCGTAGAGGCGGAAGAAGTTCTGCAGGGTGATCGTGGCGAGCGTCTGGTTCTCGTCCTTGATGTCCACCCCTTCCTTCGCCTCGATCGCCTGGTGCATGCCCTCGTTGTAGCGGCGGCCGGCGAGGATACGGCCGGTGTGCTCGTCGACGATCATGACCTCGCCGTCGATGACGACGTAGTCCTTGTCCTTCTTGAAGAGTTCCTTGGCCTTGATGGCGTTGTTCAGGTACCCCACGAGCGGGGTGTTCACCGACTCGTAGAGGTTGTCGATGCCCAGCCAGTCCTCGACCTTGGAGACACCGTTCTCGTGGATGGCGACCGTGCGCTTCTTCTCGTCGACGTCGTAGTCGCCGGTCTCCTCGATGCCCTTGAGCGGGTTGCCCGCCTCGCCCTTCTTCAGGCGCGTGACCAGCTTGGCGAAGTCGCCGTACCACTTGGTGGCCTGGTCGGCCGGGCCGGAGATGATCAGCGGCGTACGGGCCTCGTCGACCAGGATGGAGTCGACCTCGTCGACGATGGCGAAGTTGTGGCCGCGCTGGACGAGCTCGTCCTTGGACCACGCCATGTTGTCGCGGAGGTAGTCGAAGCCGAACTCGTTGTTCGTGCCGTACGTGATGTCGCACTCGTACTGCTCGCGGCGCTGGGCCGGCGTCATGTTGGCGAGGATGCAGCCGACGCTCAGGCCGAGGAACCGGTGGACACGGCCCATCATCTCGGAGTCGCGCTCGGCCAGGTAGTCGTTGACCGTGATCAGGTGGACGCCGTCGCCGGAGAGGGCGTTCAGATACGCGGGCAGCGTGCCGACGAGGGTCTTGCCCTCACCGGTCTTCATCTCGGCCACGTAGCCGAGGTGGAGGGCGGCGCCACCCATCAGCTGCACGTCGTAGTGCCGCTGGCCGAGGACGCGCTTGGCGGCCTCACGGACGGTGGCGAACGCCTCGGGGAGCAGGTCGTCCAGGCTCTCACCATCGGCGTAGCGCTGCTTGTACTCCTCGGTGAGAGCACGCAGCTCGGCGTCGGAGAGGTCGACGAAGTCCTCTTCGATGGAGTTGACCTGGTCCGCGATGCGGTGCAGCTTGCGCAGGATCTTGCCTTCGCCTGCACGCATGATCTTCGAGAGGACGGACACGGGGGCTGGTCTCCTTGCCGGTCGGGCCTGGGACGGTCGGTTTCCTTTGACGTACTGAGCAACGGCCATCGTATGCGAGGACCCGGCTACGCCGGGAGGCCTGGCGGCCCGACGGCTGCTTCACCCTGGACAACGGGCGGGCCCCACGGATAGTGCCGCCCCGCGACCAGGAATTGCGTGAATTGTGATCACCCGCTCACACTCGGCGAAAAGCACTGGCGTGGCACGTGCCGCCCGCGCAGAATCGGCCGATGGAACCCGTCACTCTCCCCACCGACCGTCTCGTGCTGCGCACCGTCGGCCCTGACGACACCGAGGCGGTGTACGCGGCCGCCCAGGACCCCGACCTCCAGCGCTGGATCTCCCAGTTCCCGTCGCCCTACCTGCGCGAGCACGCCGAGAGCTTCACCGGGCAGATGGTGCCCGACGGCTGGGCGAACGACTCGATGTACACGTTCGGCGTGTTCCTCCCCGAAGGGGAGCTGGCGGGGATGCTCGGAATCACGATGCGCGCGCTGGGTGTCGGCGAGGTCGGGTTCTGGGCCGTGAAGGAGCACCGCGGCCGCGGCTACATCACCGAGGCCACCCTCGCCGCCGCCCGCTGGGCCTTCCTCGCGCTGTCCGTCGACCGCCTGGAATGGCGCGCGGAGGTCGGAAACGGTCCCTCGCGCGCGGTGGCGGAGCGCGTCGGTTTCGCCATCGAGGGCACGCTGCGCTCGGCCATCAACAACAAGGGGGTGCGCCGGGACTGCTGGCTCGGCTCCCTGCTCCCGTCGGACCTGGGCCTGCCGTCGACGGCGCCGTACCTGCCCGCCCGGACCTGACCCCGGCCGGACGAAACCGCAGGTCATCCCGCACTGTCAGTGCCACCCCCTATCGTCCGACGCATGACGACCCTGCCGCGCCCCACCATCACCCTCACCGCGGACGACGCCCGCCGGATCGCCCTTCGGGCCCAGGGGTTCCTCGGCGCGCCCGACCGGCGGGCCGGTGTCCGTGGGGTACTCCGCCATCTCGGCGCGGTCCAGCTCGACACGATCTCGGTCCTCGCCCGCTCCCACGAGCTGATCCCGTACGCCCGCCTCGGCGCGGTCGGCCGCAAGACCGTCGAGTCCGCGTACTGGAACCCTGCGCCGACTGGCGCGCCTCCGGCACCACGCCATGCCTTCGAGTACTGGTCGCACGCGGCGTGCATCCTCCCGGTCGAGGAGTGGCCGCACTTCGCCTTCCGCCGCCGCGCCTACCGCGACCGCCCGCACTGGAGCCACCAGCTTCCCGACGGCGCCTACGACCAGGTCATCAAGCAGCTGAGCGCCGAAGGCCCGCTGACGGCCACGGAGTTGGGCGGCGCGAAGAAGACCAATGACTGGTGGGACTGGTCGGGCACCAAGGTCGCCGTGGAGCGCGCGCTGATGTACGGCGAGGTGGTGTGTGTCGAGCGCCGCGGCTGGAAGCGGGTGTACGACCTCGCCGAGCGCGCGATCCCGAAGGCGCTGCTGCACGACGAGCTGGACGACACCGAGTGCGTGCGCCGCCTGGTCCGGCTGGCCGGCGAGTCCCTCGGCGTCGGCACGCGCGCGGACATCGCGGACTACCACCGTCTCAAGGGCGAGCAGGTCGACGCGGTGATCGCCGACTCGGGTCTGGTGCCGGTCGAGGTGGAGGGCTGGGGCAGGCCTGCCTGGGCGGACCCGGCGGCCCTCGCCACACCGCCACGCGGCCGTCACCGCACCACGCTGCTGTCCCCGTTCGACTCGCTGATCTGGGAGCGGGCGCGCACGGAGCGGATCTTCGGCTTCACCCACCGCCTGGAGGCCTACGTCCCCAAGCCGAAGCGGGTCTACGGCTACTTCGCGATGCCGGTGCTGGCCGGCGGCCTGCTGGTCGGGCGTGTCGACCCGGCTCGCGAGGGCCACACCCTGGTGGCCAGGCAGGTCACCCTGGACGGCCCGAAGGCGGTCCCGGCGGTGGCACAGGCCCTCATCGAGGCGGCAACCTGGGTGAACTGCACGGACGTCCGTGTGGAACGGGTGGACGCACCCGAGCTCCGCGAGCCCCTCACCAGAGAACTCGCCGGCCTTCTCGGCTAGGAGCTACCGGATTTCGAGGATCTTCTCCCGCATCGCGTAGACCACCGCTTCCATCCTGGAGTGCAGTTGCAGCTTCTCCAGGATGTTGCGGACGTGGTTCTTCACGGTGTTCTCGGAGATGAACAGCTCCTTGGCGATGTCCCGGTTGTTCATCCCGGTGGCGACGAGCTTGAGGACCTCCAGCTCGCGGTCGGTCAGCCGCGGCGCGGGCACCAGCCGGCGCTCGTCGGTGCGCTGGATCATCGACTTGAACTCGGTGAGGAGCTTGGACGCCATGGACGGGCTGATCTGCGACTGCCCATCGGCCACCGCGCGAATGGCGGTGGCCACCTCGTCCGTGGAGATCTCCTTGAGGAGGTATCCGGTCGCACCCGCCTTGATCGCGTCGTAGAGGTCGGCCTCCTCGTCGCTGATCGTCAGCATGATGATCTTCGCGCTGGGAGCGACCTCCTTGATGGAGGTACAGGCCTCGATTCCGCCGCGCTTGGGCATGCGTACGTCCATCAACACGATGTCGGGCAGCAGGTCCGCGGCCTTGTCGACGGCCTCGGCGCCGTCGCCCGCCTCGCCGACGACCTGGATGTCCTCCTCGGCCGCGAGCACGATCTCCAGGCCACGGCGGAAGAGGGCATGGTCGTCCACGACCAGCACTCTGATCGGCTCCTGACGCGAAGAGCCCGTGTCCGGGCCCATGCCGATGACATCGTCGCCCGCGCCATCGCCTCGCATCGGTCCGAAGGTGTCCGCCATCGTTCCTCCCCCTGAAGGCTGTGGCCTGTGGTCCTGTGCCATCGCCAACCCAAGGCAGCGGCCCACCGGTTGGGCCGGTGCGGTCATGATTTCATGCCCGGACGACGCCGAGGTGACGAGCGGGGCGCGAAGTGGTCGCACACGGGTGCCCCTGGGGGCGCACAGGCGCTTCCAGGGGCACCGGCTCAGCTTCGTCCGGGTGGGTCAGCCACCCAGCGTGCCCCCTGCCGCCGGGGGCGCCTCAGCGACCATCGCTTCCGTGCTGAGGTGGATGACGCCGTAGTCGTAGGCGTGCCGCCGGTAGACGACACTCGGTTCCTTGGTCTCGGAGTCGACGAACAAGTAGAAGTCGTGGCCGACCAGTTCCATCTCGTAGAGGGCCTGGTCGAGGCTCATCGGGGAGGCGACGTGCGTCTTCTCGCGGACGACCAGGGGACCTTCGCCCTTGACCTCCAGCGAGCCGATCTTCTTCGTCGGCACTGCGTCCGACTCGTCCTCGTGGACGGGGAGGCCGTTGCCGTTGAGCGTCGCCACGCCCGGGACGTGGTCGGGAACCTCCGCCGCCGAGATCCGGCGTGCGCCGCGGCGCGAGAATCGCTTGTCGTGCTGCTTGCGCAGCCGGGCATCCAGCTTCTCCGCCGCCAGGTCGAGTGCCGCGTACGGATCGCTGGCCGCTGCCTCCGCCCGGATCACCGGACCGCGGGACCTGAGCGTGATCTCCACTCGGTCGCACCGGTCGGCCTGACGGGGGTTGGGCTCCTTGGACACCTCGACGTCGAGGCTGATCACCTTGCCATCGAGCTTCTGGATCTTCTCCAGGTTCAGCTTCTCGGCCACGTGCTTGCGGAACCGCTCGGGCACCTCGGTCTTGCGGCCCTTGACGACGATGTCCACGCAGAACTCCGTTCCCGGATCGCTCCGCTCCATCGGCGGAGCATCTCCCTTTTGCACCAGGTTCCGGCGAGCCCCGGAACCTCGGACTCGGTGACTTCACCTCCTCCTCCCCCACGGGCAAGATCTCCACCCCAGAGCTGCGGGTGATTGCGGAAAACCCGCAGCACAGCATTCGGATATGAGAGGTGTGGCCTGCGCCTTTCCTCACAACCGAACATATCTCGCCCGGACGGATGTCGTCACCCTCTACTGCGGCGTACCTCCGTTCAGGTGAATTGGCGCTCTCGCTACCTGCAACGATGCAGGTTCGTGCTCAGTTCCTGTTTATTTCAAAAGAATCCCTCGGAGCGGCGACCACGGCTGCGTGGAGCGCCTCTCCGATGACGTTCGGCGCCACTATTTCCGGTGCACCATGCACCCAGTTCTCCCTCGCCGGCCGTGCTCCGATCCGTCGTTCCCCCCTTCCTTCCCGAGTTCCGGCCTCGTACACAGCCGTTCCCCCATTGCGGCGTGATACGACCGCCTCCCGCAGGGCCCGCGCCGCCTCCGCGAGGCTCGCGCCTGTCGTCATCAGGTCGTCGACGACCACGACACGACCTCCGGTGAGCAGCCGCTCCCCGCCCGCCGTCACCTCCAGCGCGCCGGCGAGGTTCTCCAGGCGCTGCCGGGCGTCGAGCGCCGCCTGGTCCGCCACGGCCCGCCGCTGCCGCAGCACGGCGGCCACCCGGGCCGGTGTTCCGGTGCGCCGCAGCTCACCGGCCGCCGCGAGCGCCATCCGCCGCACCGGATCGTGCCCACGAGCCCGCACGGCCCACCGGGCGGAGGGCACGGGGACGAGCAGCACGCTCCCGGCGCCCCGCCGTCCCGTGGGCCCTGCACCGGGCCCACCCGGCCCGAGACACGCCCGCACAGCCCCCGCCAGGACCGCTCCCAAGGCCCCCGAGAGCGCCAGCGCTCCGCGCTCCTTGTGCGCGAGGAGGAGAGCCCGCACCTCCCCCGCGTAGGGTGCCGCCGCGTGCACCACCGGCAGCCCGGGCGGCTCCGGCACCGGCCGCACCCGGCGCGGCGCGGCTCCGCCCAGTGCGGTGCGGCACCGCGGACACAGCTCCGTACGAGGTGCCCCGCAGCCCGCGCAGTCGGCCGGAAGCACCAGGTCGGTGAGGTCCTGCCACCACCCCCGCATGTCCACCACTGTGCCAACGCGCGGGACGACCGGCCACCCCTGTGGAAAACGGCCTGTGGACAGCCCGGAACAGCGCCCACCGACCATCACCCACACGAGTGACGGCCGTATGGACATGCCTGCGGAACGGGCGTCTGCGCAGGGGGGACGTCTACGCGAGGCAGACGTCCCTGTGGGACGGGTTCTCAGCCCGGATAGACCGGTGCTGTCCCGTCCTTGTCCACCTTCTGCCACTGAGCCCCGGACGGCAGTCGTACGATCCCGTCCTCCGAGTAGGCCACCAGCGGCACCCGTTCGTCCTCGGACGCGGCGATCGCCTTCACACCCGACAGGGCCGCGGGCGCCGGGCCGTCCAGGGTGGAGCCGTCGACCTGGACGTACCGCATCTGATGCACGCCCCCCTGCTCCAGGCCGACCACGACGAGCCGGCTGTCCCCGGCCCAGGACATGGTCGTGACCTGCTCCAGATCGGGGGCGGCGGAGCGCAGTTCGAGGACCGCGGGACGGGCCCCCGACTTGTCGTCTCGCTCGATGCGGCCGATGAGCAGGGACTGCTGCTTGTCGTCCTTCTCCACGACCAGCGCGACCCGCGCCCCGTCGGCGGCCACCCGCACGTCGAGGATGCGTCCGGGCAGGTCCGGGATGGTGACCTCCACCGGCTTGCCGACGCCCTGCTCGAGGACGTACAGCTTCGGATGGCGCGGGTCGCGGTCCGCCACCCACAGGTCGCCGCGGGCATCCCAACTCGGCGTGGTCAGCCGGTCGGTCGCGGTCGCCCCCTGGCTGCTGACCACCGCTTCCCCGAGCGAACCGCCCGACGCCAGCGAGGTCACGTACAGCGCCTTCCCGTCGGCGCCGATTCCGGCCACGGTGTGCTCGTCCCGCGAGACGGCGACCGACTGCAGCTCCTTCTCACCCTCCCCCAGCGGGCCCGGCACCGGAACGGCGCTGGTCCCCGCGCTCGCGGTGGGCAGCCGCACCAGGCGGTGCTTGCCGTCGAGGAAGTACAGGTACTCGGGGCTCTGGGCCGAGGCGTGCCAGGCGGCGGACTCGGCGCGCTGCTCGGTGAGGTCGCACAGCCGGTGCCCGCCGGGCCCCTGCAGCTCGACCGACTCCAGCGTCGGCGTCAGGTTCCGCAGCGTGAACAGCAACTGGGTCGCCATCTCCGTGCACTTGGCGGACCCGGCGCGGGAGACCTTGGAGTTCAGCGGCACCGTCAGCCTGTTCTGGTCGTCCGGAGTCAGCCCCGACACGCCCTCCTGCAGGGCCGTATGGGTTGGGAAGCTGGACCTGACCACCGGCCCGAGCCACCTGGTCGGCCCGCTCAGCAGCGACCGCACGATCTGGGTCATCGGGTCCACCTTGCTGCGGACGAACACCGGGTCGGCGACCGCCACCGGCTGTCCGGTCGCCCCGACCGTCGTGGTGGAGGCGAAGTAGTACTTGTTGACGGACGTGTAGTTGCGCTGGAAGTCCGACTTTCCCATCACGACGCCCTGGGGCAGCGCGTCGATGCGCCACTGGCCGCTCTTGGCGTCCTTGGTGAGGTGCACCTTCTCGCTGTAGGCCCCGGCGGCGGGCTTGTACGCCTGCTGCGCGCCGACCGTGGCGACCATACTGCCGGTCAGGACGTAGGTGAGGCTGCCGCTGTCGGTCACATCCCGGCCGCCGGGATGCTGCTGGCCGGGCACGGCACTCGGCCCGTTCGCGAGGACGGTGGCCGACCGCTCCGGCCGCCAGGTGCGCGCGGCATCGGCGGTCAGGTACTTGCGGGCGGTGTCGTACTGCGGATCGTCGCTGGTCAGGGCCTCCAGGAAGCCCTGCATGATCTCGCCGGGCTCGGCGTCCTCGGCGGGCGGCATGGCGAACACGCGCACCCCGGTGTCCTGTCGCGGCGTGGACTCGACGTCCCGCAGGTCCCCGCTGTCGGGCATCGAGGCACACCCGGCCAGCAGAACGGCCCCACAGGCCGCGTAGGCCACCGCGCGTCCCGGCCTGCGCCGGACGCCCCCCTCGCGGTCAGCGCCCACGAAATGCCTCCCCTGGCTCGGACGATTCCTTGGGCCCGGCCGGATCCGGACGGCCCGCGTGTGTGTCGGATGCGGGACCGGCCGCGGGTCTGTCGTCGGGGCGCCGTGCGCCCCCGGCGGGCCGGGGAACCACGCGCGCGCCGTTGCCGTTGCCGGGCAGCGCGGTCGGGTCGGCGGCCGGGGTGACGGAGGCCAGACGCGGGGCGATCGGGGCGCGCGCGGGCAGCGGCGGCACCTGGCCGCCGCCCGGCTGCACCGGAACGGTCGCCCGCTTCTCCTCGCCCCCGCGGGGCAGGCCGGCGTCGTCGAGCCCACGGTTGCGCCGCGAGTCCTTGGGTTCCAGCGGTATCGGAGAGCCGCGCAGCGGTTCGTCCGCGGTCCGCGGCAGCGTCAGCCGGAACTGCGAGCCGCCGCCCGGCTCGCCCCAGGCCTGCAGCCAGCCGCCGTGCAGCCGGGCGTCCTCCAGGGCGATCGACAGCCCGAGGCCCGTACCGCCGGTGGTACGGGCGCGTGCCGGGTCGGCCCGCCAGAAGCGGCTGAAGACCCGGGTCGCCTCGCCCGGCTTGAGTCCGACGCCGTAGTCACGCACCGCGATGGCGACCGCGCCACCCGCGGAGGCCAGCTTGACGACGACGTCCTTGCCCTCGCCGTGCTCGACGGCGTTGACGACGAGATTGCGCAGCACGCGCTCCACCCGCCGGGCGTCGGCCTCGGCGACGACGGGCTGCTGGTCACCGACGACGCGTATGTGCGTGCCCTTGCGCTCGGCGAGCGGCTCGGCGCCGCCGACGACCCGCCGCACGACCTCCCTGAGGTCTATCGGCTCGGCCTCCAGCGCCGCGGCACCCGCGTCGAAGCGGCTGATCTCCAGCAGGTCCGCGAGCAGCGACTCGAACCGGTCCAGCTGGTCGGCAAGAAGCTCGGCCGACCGCGCGGTCACCGGATCGAAGTCCTCGCGAGCCTCGTGGATGACGTCGGCGGCCATCCGTACGGTCGTCAGCGGCGTACGCAGCTCGTGCGACACGTCGGAGACGAACCGCCGCTGCATCCGCGACAGGTCCTCCAGCTGCTGGATCTTCAGCTGGAGGTTCTGCGCCATCTTGTTGAAGGCCTCGCCCAGACGGGCGATGTCGTCCTCGCCGGTGACCTTCATCCGCTCCTGCAGCCGCCCGGCGGACAGCCGCTCCGCGATCCCGGCAGCCATCCGCACCGGAGTGACGACCTGCCGCACCACCAGCCAGGCGATGGCGCCCAGGAGTACGACGACGAAGAGCCCAGCAGTTGCCAGCGTGCCCTTGACCAGGCTGAGCGACTTCTCCTCCTGCGTGAGCGGGAAGAGGTAGTACAGCTCATAGGGGTGGCCGTTGGGGTCGTTGACCTGCTTGCCGATGACCAGCGCCGGCTGGGACTCCTTGCCGTTGGAGTAGACGATTCGGGTGTAGCTCTGGGCGGCCGTCGTACTGCTGTTGATCCGGTCCCGCAGATCGGCGGGCACGCTGGAGGAAGGGTCGACTTTTCCGGAGCCCCGCGGGCTGCGCCCGCCGCCGCTGTCGTCACCCACAGGGAGCGTCACGACGTCGAAGGCACCGGCACCGCCGCTCGCGAGCGACTCCACGAGATCGCTCATCCACGGGATGACGTTCTGCGACTGTCGTCCGTCGGCCGTCTCGGTGCCGTCACCGCTGCCAGTACCCGTACCCGTGCCGCTGGCGGCCTCGTCGGCCTTCTGCTTGGCCACCGCGAACCCGCCGGTGGCCTGGCTCTGTGACGCCTTCACCTTCGCGTCCAGCAGGCCGTTGCGTACCTGCCCGATCACGACGAAGCCCAGCAGCAGGACGACACCGAGCGACATCAGCAGCGTCGTGGCGACGACCCGCAGCTGGATGTTGCGCCGCCACAGCCGCATGACGGGCAGCAGCGGACGGCGCACCCAGCGCATGAACAGCCGGACGACGGGGCTGCCCTGGACCCCGCCCTGCAGCAGCCCGCCCTCGAAGAAGCGTCCCCAGCCCGAACCCGCCGCCTTCCGGCCGACAGGCCGCCCCGGACGGGCCCCGGACCGGCCGGGAGCCGAAGCGGTCCTGTCCCCGGACATGTCAGCTCGGTCCGGCCTTGTAACCGACACCACGGACGGTCACCACGATCTCCGGCCGCTCCGGGTCCTTCTCGACCTTGGAGCGCAGCCGCTGGACGTGCACGTTGACGAGCCGCGTGTCAGCTGCGTGGCGGTAGCCCCACACCTGCTCGAGCAGCACCTCACGCGTGAACACCTGCCACGGCTTGCGGGCCAGCGCGACCAGCAGGTCGAACTCCAGCGGGGTGAGCGCGATCGACTGCCCGTCCCGCTTCACCGAGTGGCCTGCCACATCGATGACCAGGTCACCGATGGTGAGCTGCTCCGGCGCCGGCTCCTCCGACCTCCTGAGCCGCGCCCGGATCCGGGCCACCAGCTCCTTCGGCTTGAACGGCTTCACGATGTAGTCGTCGGCGCCCGACTCCAGGCCCACGACGACGTCGACGGTGTCGCTCTTGGCCGTGAGCATCACGATCGGCACCCCGGACTCCGCCCTGATCAGGCGGCACACCTCGATACCGTCCCGGCCGGGCAGCATCAGGTCGAGCAGCACCAGGTCGGGCTTGGACTCACGGAAAGCGGCCAGCGCCTTGTCGCCGTCGGCTACGAAAGACGGCTCAAAACCTTCACCACGCAGCACGATGCCGAGCATCTCGGCCAGTGCGGTGTCGTCGTCGACGACAAGGACTCGTCCCTTCATAAACGACATCATCCCATTCTCGTAACGACGACAGAGGCGCAGGTGAGGCAGGTCACTGGCCTGTGACGATAGTCGGATGGGGCCGTCACTGTCTGCCCCTGTCCGCCGACGTCGATGTCAGTGACGGATGTCAGCTCATGGCGTCCAGGTGGAGCGCGCCACTGTATGAACTCATTGCCTGACCTGGCGTGACCTGGCACACAGCTCCGCAAGTGCCCCGGTCGTCACAGGAGAAACGGCCCCCTCCTCGGTGACGATCGCCGTCACCAACTCGGGTGGCGTCACGTCGAACGCCGGGTTGTACGCCTGGGTCCCCAGAGGTGCCACCGGAATCCCGCCTCCTGCTCCCGTCACCGGCACCTGGGTGGCTGTGACCTCGGTCACCTCATATCCGGGGCGCTGCTCGACCTCTATGGACGCCCCGTCCGGCGTCTGCGGGTCGACCGTCGTCACCGGTGCCACCACGATGAACGGCACATGGTGGTACCGCGCGAGCACCGCGAGCGGATAGCTCCCCACCTTGTTCGCCACCGAACCGTCGGCCGCGATCCGGTCCGCCCCGATCACCACCGCATCCACCTCACCCGCCGCGAACAGCGAACCGGCCGCGTTGTCGGTGAGCAAGGTGTACGCCATGCCGTGGCGGGCCGCCTCGTACGCCGTCAGGCGAGCGCCTTGCAGCAACGGACGCGTTTCGTCCACCCACAGCCGCCGCAGCCGCCCCGCACGGTGCGCTGCGAGAGCCACCGCGAACCCCGTGCCCTCCCCGCCCGACACCAGCGATCCGCTGTTGCAGTGGGTCAGGATCCGCTGTCCGCCGCCCGGCAGCAGCTCGTCCAGCAGCGCCAGGCCGTGAGCGGCCATCCGGGCGCTGGCCTCGGCATCCTCCCGGTGCAGCGTCCGCGCGGCGGTCAGCGCCGCCGTCGCCGCCGCGGTGGCGTCGCCGGTGCTCGCGAGCGCCGTGCGGTAGGCGGACTCGGCTCTGTGCACCCCGACGGAGAGGTTCACCGCGGTCGGCCGGGCACCCTCGAGCGCCCGCGCGGCCTCCTCCACGTCGAAGCCCCGCGCGGCGGCGAGCGCGACGCCGTACGCCCCCGCGATCCCGAGCAGCGGTGCACCGCGCACGGCGAGCGAACGGATCGCCTCCACCAGCGCGGGCGCGTCCGTGCACACCAGCTCGACCTCTTCGCCGGGCAGCCTCGTCTGATCGAGAAGGACCAGTACAGGACCTTCGGGTGGTTCCTCCCAGCGGAGCACAGGGATCTCGGTCGGCCTCTTGTCCTCGCCGGTTTGCGCGTACTGATCAGCCATGCGGTCAGTCTGCCCCGGATCCGGCGGACAATTGAAGGCGCCCAGCCCCTACCGCGGCCGGTCACGCGATGACCACCCCATGGCACGATGTCTGCCAACCTGCCGTCGCGACCGCGGACGGGCACCGTGAAGGAGCATCGATGACAGACACTCCGGGCTGGGCCTCGCCCGGATCCGCCCCGTCGCCCGACGAGCGGGAAACCGGCGCATCCGGCCCCGCCGAGCCCGCCGACCGCCCCGGCCCCTCCGAGCCGGCCGCGCAGCCTGGCACAGACCCGCAGGGCCCAGGCTCGAAGTGGTCCAAGGAGCAGCCGCCACCTGGCCAGTGGTCCGCCCCCACCGGCCCCCCGAGCCCTGGCCAGGCTCCGCCACCCCCACCGCCCGGCCCTGGCTGGGGCGGCGGTTACGGAGGCGGACAGCCCGGCGGGTACGGAGGCGGTTCGTACAGCGGTCCTCCCGGCGGCTACGGCGGCCACGGAGCCTGGGGGGGCGGCTGGGGCGGCCCCCCGCCCGCTGCCAAGCCCGGCGTGATCCCGCTGCGCCCGCTCGGCGTCGGCGAGATCCTCGACGGTGCCGTCTCCACCATGCGCACCTACTGGCGCACGGTCCTCGGCATCTCGCTCACCGTCTCGGTCCTCATCCGGCTGAGCGTGATCCTCCTGCAGGGCCTCCTGCTGAACGACAGCGAGACCACCAGCGCCCTCAACGACCGCAGCGCCTCGGCGAGCGAGATACTCCAGGCCGTGGGCGCGGTCATGGCCGGCACCGGTCTCGTGGCCGTGATCACGGTCGTCGGCACCATCGTCGCGACCGCCCTGCTCACCACGGTCACCAGCCGCGCCGTCCTCGGCAAGCCGGTCAGCACCGGCGAGGCCTGGCGGGACGCCCGCCCGCAGGTGCCGAAGCTGTTCGGCCTGCTCCTCCTGCTGGGCCTCATCACCGTCGGTGTGCTGCTCTGCGGCGCACTGCCCGGCATCCTCGTCGCAGTCGCAGGCGGCAACGAGGGAGCCAGCATCGCGGTCGTCGTCCTGGGCGTCCTCGCCGCCGTCGTCGTCGCGGTGTGGCTGACGGTCCGCTTCTCCCTGGCCTCGCCCGCGCTGATGCTGGAACGGCAGAGCATCGTGAAGTCGATGAGCCGCTCCGCGAAGCTGGTCCGCGGCTCCTGGTGGCGCGTCCTCGGCATCCAGCTGCTCGCCGGGCTCATCGCCAACATCGTCTCGTCGCTGGTCGTGATCCCCTTCGCCCTCATCGCGGCCGCCGTCAGCGGCGACGGAATGGCGGGCCTCTTCGCCCCCGACGCCCAGAGCCCCGGCTGGAGCTTCCTGATCATCAGCGGCATCGGTTCGGTGATCGGCACCATGATCACGCTCCCGATCAACGCGAGCGTCACCGTGCTCCTGTACATCGACCAGCGCATCCGCCGCGAGGCCCTCGACCTCGAACTGGCCCGCGCCGCCGGCCTCCAGGACTCCGGCACCGGCGCCCCCGGCCCCGTCCCGGGGAGCTGATGCGGTGAGCCTGACGGGGGGAGTTCTCACGGCGTCACCGGCCCTGCCGGGCGCCGCCGGATCGGCCGTACGAGGCCTGCTGGGCGCGGCACACACCATGGTCCTGGCGGCAGGCGGCTCGGGCGACGAGCCGCCCGTGACCATCCCGCGCGATCCCGCACGGGAGGCAGCGCGCCGTGAGCTGTCCAAGCGGATGTACCACGAGAACGACCCCAGCCTGCTCCAGCGCGCCCTGAACGCCTTCTGGGACTGGCTGGACAAGCTGTTCAGCACGGCCGCCGCCGCGACACCCGGCGGCACGCTCGGCCTGCTCGTCGTCGTCCTGTTCATCGTCGCCGTGCTGGCCGCCCTGTGGTGGCGCCTGGGCACTCCGCGCCGCCAACCGGTCTCCGCCGCAGCCCTGTTCGACGAGCGCCCCCGCAGCGCCGCCGAACACCGCGCGGCCAGCGAGGCGCACGCCGCCCAGGGCCACTGGAACCAGGCCGTCCAGGAACGCATGCGGGCCATCGTCCGCTCCCTGGAGGAGCGAACCCTGCTCGACGTCCGGCCCGGCCGCACCGCAGACGAAGCCGCCGCCGAGGCCGGCCGCACTCTCCCCGCGCACACGGACCGACTGCGCTCCGCCGCCCAGGAGTTCGACGACGTCACATACGGCGGACGCAGGGCGAGTGAGCAGTCGTACCAGCGCATCGCCGAACTCGACCGAGACCTGGAACGCAGCCGACCGGTCCTCGCCAACAGCGCCACCAGCACGGCCCACAACACCAGCCAGGGGGCCGCCGAATGACCGCCGAGGCCACGCTGCCGACCACCTCGGCGTCGCCCACCGCCCGCCAGATCTGGACTCGCGGGCGGGGCATCGCCCTCGCCGTCGTACTGGTCCTGATCGCTGCCGTAGCGATGGCCGCCGTCCGCTCCCAGACCCGGCACGGCGAACTCGACCCGCGCTCCGCCGACCCGTACGGCAGCCGCGCCGTCGCCGAACTCCTCGCCGGCCATGGCGTCTCCACCCGCGTGGTCACTTCGCTCGACGAGGCACGCGCTGCCACCGGCCCGGACACCACACTTCTCGTCGCAGTACCCGACCTCCTGACGCCACGTCAACAGTCCAGGCTGCACTCGGCCGTGGCGGACTCCGGTGGCCGCACCGTCCTCGTCGCCGCCGGCAGCTCGTCCGTCGAGCGACTCGCCCCCGGGGTCACCGCGGACCCTGCCACCAGCTTCGACTCGACGCTCACCCCCGACTGCACCCTGCCCGAAGCCCGGCGCGCGGGCAGCGCCGACACCGGCGGCATCCGCTACACCACCACGCACCTCGACGCCGACTCCTGCTACCCCAGCGAGCGCCTCGCCACCCTGCTCCGCCTTCCGGCGGCCTCCGGGGACGGCGACACCGTCGTGCTCGGCGCGCCCGACATCTTCTTCAACAAGCGCCTCGACGAACAGGGCAACGCCTCGCTCGCCCTCCAGCTCCTCGGCTCCCGCCCCCATCTGGTCTGGTACCTCCCCTCGCTCTCCGACACCTCCGCAGCCGACACCGGCGAACGGAAGAGCTTCCTCGACCTGCTCCCCTCGGGCTGGCTCTGGGGCACCCTGCAGCTGTTCATCGCCGCGGCCCTCGCCGCCTTCTGGCGGGCACGCCGGTTCGGCCCCCTCGTCCCCGAGAAACTCCCCGTCGCGATCCGCGCCTCCGAAACCGTCGAAGGCCGCGCCCGCCTCTACCGCAAGGCCAACGCCCGCGACCGCGCGGCCGCCGCTCTCCGCTCCACCACCCGCACGCGCCTCGCCCCCCTCGTCGGCGTCCCCGTCACCCAGGCGCACGCGCCCGAAGCCCTGCTCCCCGCCCTGTCCGCCCACCTCAACGGCGACGGACAGGCCCTGCACTCCCTGCTCTTCGGACCGCCGCCCGGCGACGACGCGGCCCTCATCGCACTCACCGACCAACTCGACGCCCTCGAAAGAGAGGTACGCCGTCCATGATGGACCCGACCACTGACAACGCCGGGAACACCGGGGACTCGGGCGCCGCCCGGGCCTCCCTGGAAGCCCTGCGCGCCGAGATCGCCAAAGCCGTGGTCGGCCAGGACCCCGCCGTGACCGGCCTCGTCGTCGCCCTCCTCTGCCGCGGACACGTTCTCCTTGAAGGAGTCCCCGGAGTCGCCAAAACGTTGCTCGTCCGCGCACTCGCATCAGCGCTCGAACTCGACACCAAGCGCGTCCAGTTCACCCCCGACCTGATGCCGAGCGACGTCACCGGCTCCCTCGTCTACGACACGCGCACCGCCGAGTTCTCCTTCCAGCCCGGCCCGGTCTTCACCAACCTCCTTCTGGCGGACGAGATCAACCGCACCCCGCCGAAGACCCAGTCCTCCCTGCTGGAGGCCATGGAGGAACGCCAGGTCACGGTCGACGGCACCCCGCGCCTGCTGCCCGAGCCGTTCCTGGTGGCCGCGACCCAGAACCCGGTCGAGTACGAGGGCACCTACCCCCTCCCCGAGGCCCAACTGGACCGTTTCCTCCTCAAGCTGACGGTCCCTCTGCCCTCCCGCCAGGACGAGATCGACGTCCTCACCCGCCACGCCTCGGGCTTCAACCCGCGCGACCTGCACGCCGCCGGCATCCGTCCGGTCGCCGGTCGAGCCGACCTCGACGCGGCCCGCACCGCCGTCGCCAAGACGACCGTCTCCCCCGAGATCACGGCCTACGTGGTGGACATCTGCCGCGCCACCCGCGAGTCACCGTCCCTCACGCTCGGCGTCTCCCCGCGCGGCGCCACCGCGCTGCTCGCCACCTCGCGGGCCTGGGCCTGGCTGACCGGCCGCGACTACGTCATCCCCGACGATGTGAAGGCCCTCGCCCTGCCCACCCTGCGCCACCGGGTCCAGCTGCGCCCCGAAGCCGAGATGGAAGGCGTGACCGCCGACTCCGTCATCAACGCCATCCTCACCCACGTCCCGGTCCCCCGCTGATGGCGCTCACCGGACGCGCCGCCCTTCTCGCGGCCCTCGGCTCGATCCCCGTCGGCGTCCTGGAACCCGGCTGGGCGGGCATCCTCGCGGTCAACGGTCCCCTGGCCCTGGCCTGCGCCTGCGACTTCGCGCTCGCGGCACCCGTACGACGGCTCGGCCTGTCCCGCTCCGGCGACACTTCCGCACGTCTCGGTGAAACCGCCGACGTCACACTCACGATCACGAATCCCACCGGCCGCCTTCTGCGGGCACGCCTGCGGGACGCATGGCCCCCGAGCAGCTGGCAGCCCGGCACCGAGGTCGAGGCCTCGCGCCACCGCGTCACCGTCCCGGCCGGCGAACGCCGACGGGTGACAACCCGGCTGCGCCCGACCCGCCGCGGCGACCGCCAGGCCGACCGCGTGACGATCCGCTCCTACGGCCCCCTCGGTCTCTTCTCCCGCCAGGGCACCCACAAGGTTCCCTGGACGGTACGAGTCCTGCCCCCGTTCACCAGTCGCAAGCACCTGCCGTCGAAACTCGCCCGATTGCGTGAACTCGACGGCCGTACCAGTGTGTTGACCCGCGGTGAGGGCACCGAGTTCGACAGCCTGCGCGAGTACGTCCCCGGCGACGACACCCGCTCGATCGACTGGCGCGCCACCGCCCGCCAGTCCACAGTGGCCGTCCGCACCTGGCGACCCGAACGCGACCGCCACATCCTCCTGGTCGTCGACACCGGCCGCACCTCGGCCGGCCGCATGGGCGACATCCCGCGCCTGGATGCCTCCCTTGACGCGGCCCTGCTCCTCGCAGCGCTCGCCTCCCGCGCCGGCGACCGCGTGGACCTGCTGGCCTACGACCGCCGGATCCGCGCCCTGGTCCAGGGCCGCTCCGCCGGTGATGTCCTGCCGTCCCTGGTCAACGCGATGGCGACGCTGGAGCCGGAACTCGTCGAAACCGACGCCCGCGGCCTCACGGCGACTGCTCTTCGCACGGCTCCTCGACGCTCCCTGATCGTGCTGCTCACGACGCTCGATGCGGCACCGGTGGAGCAGGGTCTGCTGCCCGTACTCCCCCAGCTCACCCAGCGCCACACAGTCCTCGTCGCCTCAGTGGCCGACCCCCACATCGCCCAGATGGCCCAGGCCCGAGGGAACGCCGAGGCTGTGTACGAGGCAGCCGCAGCCGCACAGGCGCAGAGCGAACGTCAGCGCACGGCGGAACAACTCCGTCGGCATGGAGTGACGGTCGTGGACGCGACGCCGGACGATCTGGCGCCGGCATTGGCTGATGCGTATCTCGCTCTGAAGGCGGCAGGCCGGCTCTGATCTGCCGCTGCCCGCCCCTTCGGGGGAAATCGACCCCTGAACGCAGAAAACCCCCGCATCGAAAGATGCGGGGGTTTCCTCAATATTTGTTCGGCGGCGTCCTACTCTCCCACAGGGTCCCCCCTGCAGTACCATCGGCGCTGTGAGGCTTAGCTTCCG
>NZ_JBSFHY010000063.1:0-39709 GCF_053597295.1 Streptomyces sp. NPDC001450 | reverse complement strand
TTACATTCCGAACCCGGAAGCTAAGCCTCACAGCGCCGATGGTACTGCAGGGGGGACCCTGTGGGAGAGTAGGACGCCGCCGAACAAATATTGAGGAAACCCCCGCATCGAAAGATGCGGGGGTTTTCTGCGTTCAGGGTCCTTTAGGGTCGAGGCATGCGATACGACCTGATCATCTTCGACAACGACGGTGTCCTTGTGGACAGCGAGCCGATCTCCAACCGGCACCTGGCCGCCTTTCTGACCGAGTTGGGGCACCCGACGTCGTACGAGGACTCCATCCGGGACTACATGGGGTCGGCGATGCACCGGATCCACGACCTGGTCCTGGAGCGGACCGGTCAGCGGCTTCCCGAGGACTTCGACGACGTCTTCCACGCGCGGGTGTTCGCCGCGTTCGAGCGGGAGTTGAAGCCCGTGGTCGGCGTCGATGACGTGCTGGAGAAGCTGGTTGCGGACGGGGTGCCGTACTGCGTCGCCTCCTCCGGGAGCCATGAGCGGATCCGGGTGGGGCATCGGACGACCGGACTCGACCGGTGGTTCGAGGAGGAGAGGATCTTCAGTTCGCAGGATGTGGGGCGTGGCAAGCCGGCGCCCGATCTCTTCCTGTACGCGGCCGAGCGGATGGGCGTCGCCCCGGATCGGTGCGCGGTCGTGGAGGACTCTCCGCTGGGCGTGCAGGCGGCCGTGGCGGCCGGGATGGACGTGTACGGGTTCACCGCGATGACGCCGGCCGAGCGGCTCACCGGCGCGAACCAACTCTTCTCCAGCATGGTGGAGTTGGCTGACCTGCTGGTATGACCCGAGCCATCGGCTCGGTGCTGACATTTGTCATGCGGACCTCCGGATGATCGTTTCTACTGGCGGACCCCGCCCTGCGGCGAAGCTGAGGGCATGACGGAGAACACGGGGATCCAGAGCCGGAGCGACGACCAGAAGCAGAGCCCGAGCGTGCTCGACAACTTCAAGCCACTGCTCGTGGACGTGGCGGTGCCGCTCGGCTCGTACTACCTGTTCAAGGACGGCTTCGGGATGAGCACCTTCGCGGCGCTTGCCTGGAGCAGCGTGGTGCCGGCGGTGCGGACCCTCTGGGGCCTGGTCAGGGAGCGGAAGGTCAACGGCCTGGCCGGGCTCATCCTGGTCGTCAACGTCGTCTCGCTGCTGCTGAGCTTCGTCTCCGGCGACCCACGGCTGATGCTCGCCAAGGACAGCGGGATCAGCAGCACGGTCGCCATCGGGATCCTGATCTCCGTCCGGCTCGGGAAGCCGATGATGACGGCCGGTATGAAGCCCTTCCTGCTGAAGGGGGACGCGGCCAAGGAGGCCGCCTGGGAGCGGCTGGTGTCCGGGGCGGCGGCCGGGTCCGCGGCCTTTCGGAGCAAGGAGCGGGCGTTCTCCGTCGTCTGGGGCCTGGCGCTGCTGGCCGAGTGCGTCGTGCGGGTCGTGGGTGCGTACACCGTCCCCGTGGACACCATGGTGTGGCTCGGCACGGTCATCATGGTCGGTGCGATCGGGATCGCCATCGTGATCAGCGGCGGCCTGGCCGTCGAGCCGATGGAGAAGATGCTGGCCGCCGAGGTCGAGGCCGGCAAGACCGAGGCGCCCGCGGTCGCCGTCGCCGCCTGACCCTCCGCTCGGAAAAGCTGAAGGAAATTCATCTTTGGCTGGATCTACCCACAGGTAGCCCGGGGCCCTACGCTCGCCGCCATGACTGATGTGCTGCGGCGCGGCAGGGCCTCGCTGGCGTTCGGCTTCTTCGCGCAGGGCGCCACCTTCGCGCTGCTGGTGACGCGCATCCCGGCCATCCAGGACCGGTACGGCATCTCCGACGCGCTGCTGCCGGTCTTCCTGGCCGCCGTGCCCATCCTCGCCGGGGTCGGCAGCGTGACGACCGAGCAACTGGTCAAGCGCATACGGCCCAGCCGACTGCTGCGCTGGTCCCAGCCGGTGGTGCTGCTGGCGCTGCTCGAGGTCGGGGCGGGCGGGGTGATGGCCGAGCTGGGGCTCGCCCTGGCCGCGTTCGGGCTGGCCGTGGGGGCGCTGGACGCCTCCATGAACATGCTCGGGGTGAGCCTGCAGCGCACGTACGGGCGCAGCATCATGCTGAGCTTCCACGCCGCCTACAGCCTGGGCGGGATCGTCGGGGCCTCGCTCGCCTGGGCCGGGGCGCACTGGCATCTCGCGCTGTGGGTGTCGTATCTGCCGGTGGTGGCCGTGCTGCTGCCGGCGACGCTGGTGGGGAGTCGGTGGTACGTCGACGGGGATCCGGCGCCCGTGGCAGAGGAGCAGGGCGGTGGCGCGGTCGTCTTCAGGCTGCTGCTGCCGCTGTGTCTGGTGATGACCTTCGCCTATATCGGGGACTCGACGGTCTCCAACTGGAGTGCGAAGTACCTGAAGGACGTGCTGGGGAGCTCGGAGCAGCTGGCGACGGTTCCGTACAACGTGTACATGATCACCACGCTGGTGGGGCGGGCCGTCGGGGACTTCGGGGTACGGCGGTTCGGGGCGGCCGCGGTCGTACGGCTCGGGGCGCTGGTGGCGGCCGGAGGGTTCGCGGTGGTGTCCGTGGCGCCGGACGCGTGGCTCGGGATGCTCGGGTTCACCCTGCTGGGGCTGGGGCTGTGTGTGCTGGTGCCGCAGACGTTCGCGGCGGCGGGGCGCTTGTTCCCGGGGGCTTCGGACGCGGCGATCGCCCGGCTCAACATCTTCAACTACGTCGGGTTCCTGATCGGTTCGCCGCTCGTGGGGGCGCTCGGGGACGCCTGGAGCTACCGGGGCGCCATGCTGGTGCCGATGGTGTTGGTGCTGGTGACGTTGGTGTACGCCAGGTCGTTCGCGGCTCAACCGGACCGATACGGTGGCGGGCATGAGCGGCCGCGCACAGCTGATGTGGGACGAGGCAGTAACGGGCTATGACTTCGGCCCGGACCATCCGATGGATCCGGTCCGGCTGGAGCTGACCCGGAAACTGGTGGGTGCCTTCGGGCTCGACCGGGAGATGGAGGTCGTCGCGGCGAATCCGGCCGGGGAGTCGACGCTGCGGCTGGTCCACCGGGAGGACTACATCCGTGCCGTGAAGGCCGCGTCGGCGGATCCGGGGTCGGTGCAGGGGGCGTACGGGCTGGGGACGATGGATGATCCCGCCTTCGCCGGGATGCACGAGGTGTCGGCGCTGATCGCGGGGCAGTCGGTGGGGGCTGCGGAGGCGGTGTGGCGGGGGGACGCGCTGCACGCCGTGAACTTCGCGGGTGGGCTGCATCATGCGATGCCCGGGGGTGCGTCGGGGTTCTGCATCTACAACGACGCGTCGCTCGCGATCGCGCGGTTGCTGGAGCTGGGCGCCGAGCGGGTCGCCTACGTCGATGTCGACGTGCATCACGGGGACGGGGTGCAGGCCGCGTTCTGGGAGGATCCGCGGGTTCTGACGATCTCGCTGCACGAGCATCCCCGCACGTTGTTCCCGCAGACCGGATGGCCGGAGGAGACCGGGGCCGGGGCGGGCGAGGGGGCCGCCGTGAACGTGGCACTGCCGGCGGGGACCGGGGACGCGGGGTGGGTGCGGGCGTTTCACGCGGTGGTGCCGGAACTGCTCGCGGAGTTCCGGCCGCAGGTGATCGTTTCGCAGCACGGGGCCGATACGCACTTCGAGGATCCGCTGGCGCATCTTGCCGTGTCGTTGGATGCGCAGCGGGCCGTGCAGGTGGCCTGTCATGAGCTGGCGCACGAGTACGCGGACGGGAAGTGGGTCGCCCTGGGGGGTGGGGGGTACGCGGTGGTGGAGGTGGTGCCGCGGTCCTGGACGCATCTGGTGGGGATCGCAGCGGGGCGGGAGGTTGCTCCTGAGGCGGTGATTCCTGAGGGGTGGCGGCAGGAAGTTTTCGCTCGGACCCGGCAGTTGGCTCCGCAGCGGATGACTGATGGGCGGTGGCCGGTGTCCTTTGCTTCCTGGGAGTCGGGGTACGACCCTGCGGATCGGCTTGATCAGGCTGTGCTGGCTACTCGGCGGGCGGTGTTTCCGATGCGGGGGCTGCTGCCGTGAGCCTCCAGGGGGCTCCGCCCGCTGTACTCCCCGCTTCCCGCCCGCCCGTCTCGGTAAGTCGAAAGGGCGCCCGACCCGCAAAGTCGAAAAGGCACCGGACAAGGAACCGTTACGCCAACCGTGCGGTCTTTCGTCGTTCCGTGCACGGTCTCGCATCCCAATGAGTCACCATCGCAGCCGTGTTGACCGCCGATGCCCTCCGTGCGCATCTGCTGGCTGTCCGGATGGCCGGGGAGGTGGCCACCTCTCGGGAGGACAGTCTTCGTAGTTATCGGCTCTTCGCTGCCCGGGATCCGCGGGTGTTGATCGGGATCGATCCCGAACGGGTCTGGGGGCCGGTCGAGTTGCTGGCTCTGATGGCCGACAAGTGCGGGGTCTCGGCCGATCCCCGGCGTACCTCCGGGCCGGATGTGATCGATCCGGAGCGGACTCTCGCCGCGTTGGACGCGTTCGCGGAGCGGGTCCGGAGTGTGGCCCGGCGGGGTGCGCCGGTGCTGCTCGGGACCGGGCATCCGCATCGACTGCTCGGGTTCTACGGCGGCTTGGCGGACGCTCTGTCGGCGGCGGGGTGTGAGGTGCTCACCCCTGCGCAGGGTCGCTGTGTCGACATATTGACCCGGTTCGGTCTACGTACGCACCGCCTGGACTACGTACGAGGTGTTGCCTTGGTGCGGGAACCGGAGGGCGAGCGCCCCGGTTGTGAGCCGGGCGTCCATTGTCATTCGCCGCTGCCGGTTCGGGTCGCCCTGGCGGCCGCCGCCGACGCCGGCGGACCGCTGCCCGAGCTGGTGATCGGTGACCACGGCTGGGTCTGCGGGGCAGGTCAGCTGGGGTTTGAGGCCATTGGTCTTGCGGATACGGATGACCCTGCGCTCTTTGTGGGGGAGGCGGAGGGGGTCGTGTCCGTCGCCGTTCCGGTTGATGACGCTGTGCGGTCTGATTACTACCGTCCGCTTACCCGCTACGTACTCAATCGAGCGTGTCTGTCACAGTAGGCCGCCGATGGGTGCACCTCTTCCCCACTCGCATCACCCGCCCCTACATTGGGGAGTGAGCACGCAACGACGAAGAGTCACCGGAAGGGGAAGCCGGTGGCCGTCGAGTGCGGAAGGTTCAGGTGTGTCATGGCTGCAGCTGGCGAGAGGCCTCTGAACGAGGTTCAGTTCCTTACCGTGGCGGAGGTCGCCTCGGTGATGCGAGTGTCGAAGATGACCGTGTACCGGCTGGTGCACAGCGGTCATCTGCCCGCGATCCGGGTGGGGCGGTCCTTCCGCGTCCCGGAGCAAGCGGTACACGAGTACCTTCGCGAGAGTTATGTGGGGGTGGAGACGGCCTGACGACGCTTCCGGTAACCCCGGAAGACCCCTCGATTACGACCTCGGCGCTCGGGCGGGTAGGCTAGCCCCTCGTAGGTCGTGTGGGCCCATGGCGCCCAAACAACCGAGTGATGAGAAGTGAGCGAGGGTAGTCGTGGGCTCTGTTATCAAGAAGCGGCGCAAGCGGATGGCCAAGAAGAAGCACCGCAAGCTGCTCAAGCGCACGCGCGTTCAGCGCCGCAACAAGAAGTAAGCGGCGCCGCGAGAGCGTGTCCCTGTGGCCTCCCGTCCGGAAGGGCGGGGGGCCACAGTCATGTCCGGGGGTACTCGGTGCAAGAGGTGCTCGGCATATTCCGATTGGGGAATTTCCGTCACCTCGTGCATCGGGCGGTCATCACAGCGCAACATCGACCCGCTAGGTTGGCCGCACACGGGTATCGCGGGAAGGAAGGCGCTGATCTTGGGGAAGGTCGTGCTCGTCACCGGAGTGGCCCGGCAGCTGGGCGGCCGGTTCGTGCGGCGGATCCAGCGGGACCCCGAGGTGGATCGGGTGATCGCCGTGGACGCGGTGCCGCCGGCGCACCATCTGGGTGGGGCCGACTTCATCCAGGCTGACATCAGACAGCCCACCATCGCCCGGGTGCTCGCCGAGACGGGCGCCGACACGGTCGTCCACATGGACGTGACCGGCACCGCGCTGGGCGGCGGCAGCCGGGCCACGGTCAAGGAGACCAACGTCATCGGCACCATGCAGCTGCTGGGCGCCTGTCAGAAGTCGCCGACCGTGCGGCGGCTGGTGGTGAAGTCCAGTACCAACGTGTACGGGTCCGCGCCGCGGGATCCGGCCGTGTTCACCGAGACGATGCCGCCCAAGTCGCTGCCGAGCGGCGGGTTCGCGAAGGACACGGTGGAGGTCGAGGGGTATGTGCGCGGGTTCGCCCGGCGGCGGCCGGACGTCGCCGTGTGCGTGCTGCGCTTCGCCAATATCCTCGGGCCGACCGCGGACACCCCGCTCGCCTCGTACTTCGCGCTGCCGGTCCTGCCGACCGTGTTCGGCTACGACCCCCGGCTGCAGTTCGTGCACGAGGACGACGTCATCGAGGTGCTGCGGATCGCCTCCCACGAGCCGCGCCGGGGCACCCTGAACAGCGGCACCTTCAACATCGCCGGTGACGGCGTGCTGCTGCTCTCGCAGTGCTCGCGGCGGCTCGGGCGGCCCATCGTGCCGCTGCTGCTGCCCGCGGTCACCTGGGCCGGTTCCCTGGTGCGTACGCTGGGCATGACGGACTTCTCGCCGGAGCAGATCCGGTTGCTCACCCACGGCCGGGTGGTGGCCACGGACCAGATGCGCGAGACGCTGGGCTTCCGGCCCAAGTACACGACGGCGGAGACGTTCGCGGATTTCGCGCGCAGCCAGGGACCCGGGCTGCTGCCGCCGGAGGCCCTCGCGGGAGCCGTCGACCGGATCGCCGCGCTTGCCGCGAAGGGCGGCGGGCACCTCCCGACGCAGAGCGCCAACTGAGGAGCGCAGCAACGATGGCGGACGCCAAGGTCATTCCGTTCGACGACGACCGGTCCCGAGGGAGCGCCGCCCAGCGGCCCTCGCGGCGCCGGAGCGCGGGCAGCAGGCGCGGCGCGGTCGGTGAGCCGGCGCCGGTCCGGGAGGTCCAGCCCCTGCCCACCAGGCCTGTTCCGCAGGATGATGTCTCTGTGACCGGTGAGGAACAGTCGCCTGCCGGGCCGCGGCACGACGGTGGGCTCGAGAGGCGCATCGCGAGCGGCCTGGCCTTCCTGCGCCGCCGGCTCACCGGTGACTACGAGGTCGACGACTTCGGTTACGACGAGGAGCTGACCGACCAGGTCCTGATGTCGCTGCTGCGGCCGGTGTACGAGAAGTACTTCCGGGTCGAGGTGAAGGGCATCGAGAACATCCCGGCCGAGGGCGGGGCGCTGATCGTCGCCAACCACTCCGGGACGCTGCCGCTGGACGGCCTGATGATGCAGGTCGCCGTGCACGACCACCACCCGGCCGACCGCCATCTACGGCTCCTGGCGGCGGACCTGGTCTTCGTCCTCCCGGTGGTCAACGAACTCGCCCGCAAGCTGGGGCACACCCTCGCCTGCGCCGAGGACGCCGAACGGCTGCTGGGGCAGGGGGAGCTGGTCGGGGTGATGCCGGAGGGCTTCAAGGGCATCGGGAAGCCGTTCGGCGAGCGGTACAAGCTGCAGCGGTTCGGCCGGGGCGGTTTCGTCTCCACGGCGCTGCGACAGGGTGCGCCGATCATCCCGTGCTCGGTCGTCGGGGCCGAGGAGATCTACCCGATGATCGGCAACTCCAAGACGCTCGCTCGGGTGCTGGGCTTTCCGTACTTCCCGTTGACGCCGACGTTCCCGTGGCTGGGGCCGCTCGGGGCGGTCCCGTTGCCCACCAAGTGGACGATCCAGTTCGGCGAGCCGATCCCGACGGACGGCTATCCGCCGGAGGCGGCCGAGGATCCGATGCTGATGTTCAACCTGACCGACCAGGTCAGGGAGCAGATCCAGCACACGCTCTACAAGCTGCTGGTGCAGCGGCGGTCGGTGTTCTTCTGAATCGTGCTGGGTGGCTGGGGTAGTGGAGCCGGCGGACGGAGGCCGGCGCAGCCGTGCGAAGCCCGCGGAGCGGCGCGAGGGCGGCAATGTAAATGGGACGCTCGCCCGGGTGCTGGGTTTTCCGTACTTCCCGTTGACGCCGACGTTCCCGTGGCTGGGGCCGCTCGGGGCGGTCCCGCTGCCCACCAAGTGGACGATCCAGTTCGGCGAGCCGATCCCGGCTGGTGCAGCGGCGGTCGGTGTTCTTCTGAGAGGTGTACGGCGACGGGGGCGCCCCTGCTCGGAAAGGGGCGCCCCCGTCGCGGTGTGCCTGCGGCGCTAGCTCGCGTCCTCGCCGTCGATGCCCAGGCCGGGCAGCAGGCCCGGGAGGAGCGGCGGGAGGGTGACGTCCGGCTCGGACAGCGGCGGCTTGGTGGTGGACGGGGTGCCGCCGCCGTCGTCGCCGATCTTCGGCGGGTCGAGCAGACCGCCCGTGTCGCCCCCGATCAGGCCGCCTCCGCTGGCGCCCGTGGCGGAGCCGCTGGGGCTGCCGGAGCCGCCCGCGTGCTTGCCGGAGGAGGGGGTGTTGCCCGAGCTGGGTGCGGTCGCGCGGTGGGTGCCGGAGGAGCCCGTGGACGCCGAGCCGGAGCCCTGTCGCGTGCCCCCGCCGGTCTGGGCGGGCGGCTGCGGGAGCAGGGACTGCAGCGGGGCGACCTCTTCGTCTATGGCGTCGAACACCGACGACACCTGCTGTTTGACGTCTCCCAGCTGCACGGGCAGCTTGTCGCTGAGCAGGCTCCAGACCTCGCGGTGCGACCGGGAGAAGGTGTCCAGGGCCTGGATGGGTCCCAGGGAGCCGGGGTCACGCTCGTAGGCCGCGTGCAGCAGGCGGTGGCCTTCGGTCACGTCGTGCTGCATGCCGGACAGGGTGCGGCGGATCTCGCCGATGGACTCGTGGTCGAGGTGGCCGCCGCGGTCACGCTCCATCAGCCGACGGGCCTCGCTCAGCCGGGTGGAGGCCTGGTCGAGGTAGGTCTGGCCGCGCTCGTCGTCCCCCTCGCTCAGGTAGTTCAGTTTGACGTCCTCGATGCCACGCTTGAGGCCGTACAGCGAGTCGCCGGGCAGTGCGTCGGAACTCGCGGCGGCGACCCCGCCGAAGGCCCCGGCGGCCACGCCGACACTGAGCCCGCCCGCGGCAAGCCCCTTGGTCAGCCTCGAACGCGGGCGCAGTTTGCCCAGCGGGCTCGCCCGGTGCGCACCCCGGCCGCGGCCGTGCTGTTCGGGCACCGCCGCACCCGCCGCCCCGGTTCCCTCCTGGAGCATGGCCTCCATCGCGGCCACCAGCTGGGCGCGCTGGACGACCTTGACCTCGGGGTCGAGCTGCGGCCGGGGCAGCGCGCCGAGGCCCGCCGCGAGGGCCAACAGCTCGCCCTGCTCGGTCCGTTCCTCGGCGGTCGGCGGGGGATCCGCCGTCGCTGCGGGCTGCTCGGCCGCCGTGTCCCGGTCGGACTGCTCCTCCAGGGCTTGGGCGAAGGCGTTCGCCCGCCGGTGGGCCGATACGTTCGCGATCACTGGCGGCACCTCCTCTCGTCATCACCGTCGACTCCCCAGGGGGCCTGAGGGTTGCACGCCCAAGACCACTTCCACACGATCGAGCGATCAGGGTCGGCCAGGACGTGACCACAGGGAGCCTGTATCCCGCACAACGAGCGGCTCGGCACTTGGGTTACGGACGGCGGATGATCGGGTCAGAATGGCAACGGACTTTCACGGAAAGTGAGTTGGGCGTCGCCCACCGTTGCCCTGAGTGGCGGACGTCAGCGGGCGTCGTCCGGCAGGAGCCGGGCGAGGGTGCGCACGGCCCGGTACTGGAGGGTCTTGATGGCGCCCTCGTTCTTTCCCATCACACGGGCGGTCTCGGCGACCGAGAGGCCCTGGAGGAAGCGGAGCGTCACGCACTCCTGCTGCTGGGGGTTGAGCCGGCGTACGGCGTCGAGGAGCGCGGCGTTGGAGAGGGACTCCAGGACGGAGTCCTCCGGGGAGCGCTCGACCTCGTTGGCGTCGAGCATCTCGCCGGTGGTGACCTCCAGGCGGAACCGGCTGGACTTGAAGTGGTCCGCCACGAGGTTCCGGGCGATCGTCACCAGCCAGGCGCCGAAGTCGCGGCCCTGCCAGGTGAAGGTGCCGATCCTCCGGAGCGCCCGCAGAAAGGTCTCGCTGGTGAGGTCCTCGGCGGTCGCCTTGCCGCCCACCCGGTAGTAGATGTACCGGTACACCGTGTCGCTGTACTGGTCGTAGAGCCGTCCGAAGGCCTCGGCCTCGCCGGACTGGGCGCGCTCCACGAGGTCCATCATCCGGGCACTGTCGCTGTCGGCGGCCGGCCGGCGGGCGGTGGCGGCGCCGGACGTGCGGCCGCGTCTGCCGGCCGCCCGTCCGTCACCCGACCACCGCCCCTCGACGACGGCGCTGCGCGCCGGCCCCTGTTGCATGCCCTCGGCCAGTGCGTAGCACGGGCCCACGGGTGCTGCGGCGGCGGCGAAGGCAGGGACGGGGTACGCGGTGGGGACGAGGCCGCGCAGCGTCTCTTTGACCGCCGCGACCGTTGCGCGCAGCGTAGCCAGGCCCGAGGCGTCAACCCCGACGTGTGGGTACACGGGACTCCCAGAGGCAGAGCTTCCATCACGTGCAGTACGGGACCTTTCACCCGTCGTGGCGACGGAGGGGTACCGGTGTGCGTCTGAGGAGAATAACGCTTCGTGCAGGCACTGCTACACCGAGTTGCTCAAATCACCGATTGCGTCGCTTCTGTAACCGATTGACGCCCCTTCAAGTGCCGCAGAGTGATCGGTTGTTGATCGGAAATGGGTGGGTTTCGACGAAGTGGGGGGCGTGTTGGGGAACGCCGGGCATAATCCGGCGGCAGGCGAGACGATTCGGCACCTATGGGCACATGACAAGTGGCCCGGCGTTGCGGCCGGGCGGGGCTACGAGCGCGCCGAAGGGGCGCGGGGCTGTATCGATATGCGGCTCCGCCGCGTGGGCGGGACCGGCCACGACGGGCCGGCAGCCCGGGGAAGGCCCGCAGGCCTACGGCGATTACCCGCTGATCACGCGCGGGACTGTCGGACTATCGACGACGCCGGCTCAGCGCGATCGCCGCCGCAGTGCCACCGGCAACCGCTCCGACCCCCGCGGCCGCCGGAATGCCCACCTTCGCCGCCTTGCGGCCCGTGCGGTAGTCGCGCAGGCGCCAGTCCTTGTCGCGGGCGTGTTTGCGGAGTTTGGCGTCGGGATTGATCGCGTAGGGGTGGCCGACCAGGGACAGCATGGGGATGTCGTTGTGGCTGTCGCTGTAGGCGGCGCAGCGGGAGAGGTCGAGGCCCTCCGCCGCGGCCAGCGCCCGTACCGCCTCCGCCTTGGCCGGGCCGTGCAGCGGTTCGCCCACCAGCTTGCCCGTGTACACGCCGTCGACCGACTCCGCCACCGTGCCGAGCGCGCCCGTCAGGCCGAGGCGACGGGCGATGACCTGCGCGATCTCGACGGGGGCGGCTGTGACCAGCCACACCTTCTGGCCCGCGTCCAGGTGGGCCTGGGCGAGGGCCCGGGTGCCCGGCCAGATCCGGTCGGCCATGTACTCGTCGTAGATCTCCTCGCCGATCGTCTCCAGTTCGGCGACGCGGTGGCCCTTGACGATGGAGAGGGCGGAGTCGCGGGCGTCCTGCATGTGCTCGGGGTCCTCGACGCCGGCCAGCCGGAACCAGGCCTGCTGCCAGGCGAACCTGGCCAGGTCGCGGGTCTCGAAGAACTTCCTCTTGTACAGGCCCCGTCCGAAGTGGAACAGCGCGGCGCCCTGCATCACGGTGTTGTCGAGGTCGAAGAAGGCGGCGGCCCGGTCGTCGCCGATCACCGGGAACTCCGGTTCCTGCTCGGCGGCCTGTGCGGCCTCCTGTGCTTCCTGCGCTTCCAGCGAGGACTTGCGGGCGGCCTCCGCCGAGGCCTCGCCTGCCAACACGCTCCGCGCCGTGGCGGAGCGCCTACGGGGAGTGAGCCATCCGAGAGCGGCCATGGCGTGAGCATAGCCAGTTTGTTCGGTGGTTCCGGAGTCGAGAGGTTGGAAGGGTGTGAACTCTCCGCGTCCGCGTCGTTAAAGAAGCGCGAGAATGGCCGACATGAGTCCCCTCTTCTGGCGTAAGGCCGCCCCTCAGGAGCGATTGGTCACGCTCATCCGCAAGCCCGGCTGTCACCTGTGTGATGACGCACAGAAAGTGATCGAGAAAGTCTGCGGCGAACTCGGCGTCCCCTGGGAACAGAAGGACATCACCCAGGACCAGCAGCTCCACGACCAGTACTGGGAGCAGATCCCCGTCGTCCTCGTCGACGGGGCGCAGCACACCTTCTGGCGGGTGGACGAGAGCCGTCTCCGCAAGGAACTGACCGAGTAGTACAAGACTGCGCCGAACGTCCCTTAGGATCGACGGCGGTTTGGTCTCGGGGGCGGGATTCACGAGGAGTGTGCCGGTTTTGCCCCCAGGAAGGGCCCAGCGATGACGCGCGTGACCCCGGTCACGTTGGCCGGGCAAATCGGACACCATCTTTGTGCACGCGTTCACAAAGACATAGCCTGCTGTCGACGGGGCGGTCTGGGGACGTATGACCGCCTGCAGCCCCGCTCAACCCGCAGGAGCACCGTGGCAACTGGCCGAACACACCGACCGGCGACCCGCAGCCGAGGGATTCCCGAAGCCACCGTCGCCCGGCTTCCGCTGTACCTCCGAGCCCTGACCGCACTGTCGGAGCGCTCGGTACCCACGGTCTCCTCCGAGGAACTGGCCGCGGCGGCGGGGGTCAACTCCGCCAAGCTGCGCAAGGACTTCTCGTACCTGGGCTCCTACGGAACGCGCGGTGTCGGCTACGACGTGGAGTATCTCGTCTACCAGATCTCCCGTGAACTCGGCCTGACCCAGGACTGGCCGGTTGTCATCGTCGGTATCGGTAACCTCGGCGCCGCCCTGGCCAACTACGGCGGGTTCGCCTCCCGTGGCTTCCGGGTCGCCGCGCTGATCGACGCCGACCCGGCGATGGCCGGAAAGCCGGTCGCGGGCATCCCCGTCCAGCACACCGACGACCTCGAGAAGATCATCAAGGACAACGGGGTCTCCATCGGCGTCATCGCCACCCCGGCCGGTGCCGCCCAGCAGGTCTGCGACCGGCTCGTGGCCGCCGGGGTGACCTCCATCCTGAACTTCGCGCCGACCGTGCTGTCCGTCCCGGACGGCGTCGACGTGCGCAAGGTCGACCTCTCCATCGAGCTGCAGATCCTCGCCTTCCACGAGCAGCGCAAGGCCGGCGAGGAGAGCGCCGAGGGCGGTCCGCTGCCCGCGGCCGCTGCCCGGGGCGCAGCCGCCGACGATTCCGCCGACCAGGGGCCCGACGGGGACGTACCCGCCGTGATGCCGGCATGAGTCTCCTCGTCGTGGGTCTGAGCCACCGCAGCGCCCCGGTCAGCGTGCTGGAGCGGGCCGCGCTCAGCGCGGACGCCCAGGTCAAGCTGCTCCAGGACACGGTCGCCGCCGAGCCGGCCACCGAGGCCGCGGTGCTCGCCACCTGCAACCGCATCGAGCTGTACGCCGACGTGGACAAGTTCCACGCCGGTGTCGCCGAGCTGTCCACGCTGCTCGCCCAGCACAGCGGGGTCGGCCTCGAGGAGCTGACGCCGTATCTCTACGTGCACTACGAGGACCGGGCCGTCCACCACCTGTTCTCGGTGGCCTGCGGCCTGGACTCGATGGTCGTCGGCGAGGGGCAGATCCTCGGGCAGATCAAGGACTCCCTGGCCCGCGCCCAGGAGCTGCACAGCGCCGGCAAGCTGCTGAACGACCTGTTCCAGCAGTCCCTGCGGGTCGGCAAGCGGGCCCACTCCGAGACCGGCATCGACCGGGCCGGCCAGTCCCTGGTCACCTTCGGCCTGGAGCAGCTGGCCGCGGGCGGGGACGTCCGGGAATGGGCCGCGGGCCGCCGGGCCCTGGTCATCGGTGCCGGGTCGATGTCGTCCCTGGCCGCCGCCACGCTCGCGCGTGCCGGGGTGGCCGAGGTCGTCGTCGCCAACCGCACCGTCGAGCGCGCCGAGCGCCTCGCCCTCCTGCTCGAAGAGCAGTACGGACACAGCCTCACCGAGGCCGACGACACGGCGGTGACGGCTCGCGCGGTACGGATGGACGCCGTGCCGGGCGAGCTGACACGTGCCGACGTCGTCGTCTCCTGCACCGGAGCGACGGGCCTGGTCCTGACGGCCGAGGCGGTCGCGCAGGCGGTCGAGGGCCGCACCGGGCAGCCCGTGGCCGACCTCGGCGACGGCGCTCGTACGACCGTGCAGGCCGCGCTGCCGGCCACCGGCGCCGGCACCGAGGAGAACTGCCCGCTGGACCTGGCCGCCGTACAGGGCGCGACCGGCTTCTCCGTGCTCGGCGAGGCCGCCGTGGCCGGCATGGACGCGGCCACCCTGGAGCAGCACGCGGCCTGGGTCACGGGCGGCACCGTGGACCGGCGTGGTGGGGGTACCTCCCCCGCCGTCCAGACAGTGGGGGAGGCCCGGCGCAGCCCCGAGGCCGACGCCGAACTGATCACCGCGCTCGCCGCGACGGCCGCTACCGTCGGCCGTATCCCCGAGCGCCGCAAGCCGGAACCGGCCGTCGTGATCCCGCGCCCGGCCCCGGCCGTGTTCCTCCTCGACCTCGCCATGCCCCGCGACATCGACGCGGCCGTGCACCGGCTGGCCGGGGTACGGCTGGTGGACATCGAGTCCCTCGCCGAAGCCTCCGCGGACGCCCCGATGGCGGCCGACGTGGACCAGGTCCGGCGTATCGTCTCCGACGAGGTCGCGGCCTTCGGCGCGGCACAGCGGGCGGCGCACATCACGCCGACCGTCGTCGCGCTGCGCGCCATGGCCGCCGACGTCGTCGCCGGTGAGATCGCGCGGCTCGACGGCCGCCTGCCCGACCTGGACGAACGCCAGCGCGGCGAGATCCGGCAGGCCGTGCACCGGGTCGTCGACAAGCTGCTGCACGCGCCGACCGTACGGGTCAAGCAGCTCGCGGCCGAGCCCGGCGGCGCCGGGTACGCGGACGCGCTGCGCACCCTGTTCGACCTCGATCCCGAGACGGTGGCCGCCGTCTCCCGGGCCGAGGACAGCACAGACAAGAAGGACCGACCGGCATGACTGAGAAGGCACTGCGACTGGGGACGAGGCGGAGCAAGCTCGCCATGGCCCAGTCCGGGCAGGTGGCGCAAGCCGTGAGCCGGGTGACCGGCCGGCCCGTCGAGCTGGTCGAGATCACCACGTACGGCGACGTCTCCCGCGAGGCGCTCGCGCAGATCGGCGGCACCGGCGTGTTCGTCACGGCGCTGCGCGACGCGCTGCTGAAGGGCGAGGTGGACTTCGCGGTTCATTCGCTCAAGGACCTGCCGACCACGCAGCCCGACGAGCTGGTCCTGGCCGCGATCCCCGAGCGCGAGGACCCGCGGGACGTGATCGTCGCCCGGGACGCGCTGAAGTTCACGGACCTCGCTGCGTCCTCCCCGAAGGGGGTCGCCCGCATCGGCACCGGCTCGCCGCGCCGCATGGCCCAGCTGAACGCGTACGCGCGCGCCCACGGCCTGGACATCGAGACGGTCCCGATCCGCGGCAACGTCGACACGCGGATCGGATACGTCCGCGACGGAGAGCTGGACGCCGTCGTGCTGGCCGCCGCCGGACTGAACCGGATCGGCCGGATCGACGAGGTGGCCGACTTCCTGTCGGTCGACACGGTTTTGCCCGCCCCCGGCCAGGGGGCCCTGGCGATCGAGTGTGCCGCGGACAACGCGGACCTGATCGCGGCGCTCGGCGAACTCGACGACCCGTTCACACGGGTCGCCGTGACCGCCGAGCGGTCACTGCTCGCCGCCCTGGAGGCCGGCTGCAGCGCCCCTGTGGGCGCGCTGGCCGACCTGCTGGCCGACGGGCAGATTGTCAAGGAAATGCGCCTGCGCGGCGTCGTCGGCACGACCGACGGCACCCGCATGGTGCAGATGTCCACCACCGGTCCCGTGCCCCAGACGCATGAGCAGGCGATGGCACTCGGTCGCGAACTCGCCACCGAGATGCTCGCCCAGGGCGCGGCCGGTCTGATGGGGGAGCGAGCACAGTGAGCCCCACCACCCTTCCCGCCGGTTCGGAACACGGGCACGTCACCTTCCTCGGTGCCGGACCCGGGGATCCGGGACTGCTGACTCTGCGCGCAGTGGAGGCGCTGTCGAACGCGGACGTCCTGATCGCCGAGCAAGAGGTGCTCGACGTGATCCGGACGCACGCCCGGCAGGGCGTCTCCGTGGTGCGAACGGACGGGGATTCCTCCTCGGTGTCGCCGCCGGGCGCGGGCACGCCGCAGCTCACAGTCGTTGACGGTGCGTCAACAACCGCTGCGGTCCCGTCCCCTGCCCGGGATGCCGCTCATCTTGTCATGGAGGCCGCGCGGGGCGGCAGGCGGGTCGTCCGTGCGGTGTCCGGGGACCCGGGACTTGATACGTACGCGGCCGAGGAAATGCTCGCTTGCGCCGCAGCCGGTGTGCCCTTCGAGGTCGTACCGGGTGTGGCGGCCGCGGTCGGCGTGCCCGCGTACGCCGGTGTGCCGCTGCGGGACGCGCAGGGCGCGGACGTCCGGTTCGTGGACGCCCGTACCGCCTCCGACCGGTGCTGGACGGAGGTGGGCGCCTCCGACGGCACGGTGGTCGTGTCGACGACGCTGGACGCGGTGGCTGCGGCCGCCGGCGAACTGGTGTTGGCGGGCCGCAAGCCGGACACCCCGATGTCGGTCACGATCGCCGGTACGACGACCCGTCAGCGGACCTGGACGGCGACGCTCGGCACCATCGCGCAGACGCTGAAGCAGGCGAAGGTGCTGCCCTCGCCGGACGGCGGCCGGCCGGTGATAGCCGTGGTCGGCGAGCGTTCCGCCGCCGCCCAGCGCGACCAGTTGTCGTGGTTCGAGTCCAAGCCGCTGTTCGGCTGGAAGGTGCTCGTGCCGCGCACGAAGGAGCAGGCGGCGTCGCTCTCCGACCAGCTGCGGTCCTACGGCGCGGTGCCGCACGAGGTGCCGACGATCGCCGTCGAGCCGCCGCGGACGCCCCAGCAGATGGAGCGGGCCGTGAAGGGGCTCGTCACCGGGCGGTACGAGTGGATCGCCTTCACCTCGGTGAACGCGGTCAAGGCCGTGCGGGAGAAGTTCGAGGAGTACGGGCTCGACGCCCGGGCCTTCGCGGGCATCAAGGTGGCCGCGGTGGGTGAGCAGACGGCCAAGGCGCTGGTCGACTTCGGTGTGAAGCCGGACCTGGTGCCTTCGGGAGAGCAGTCGGCCGCGGGTCTGCTGGAGGACTGGCCGCCGTACGACCCGGTCTTCGATCCGATCGACCGCGTCTTCCTGCCCCGTGCCGACATCGCCACCGAGACCCTCGTCGCCGGGCTCATCGAGCTGGGCTGGGAGGTCGACGACGTCACGGCCTACCGGACCGTGCGGGCCTCGCCGCCGCCGGCGGAGACGCGGGAGGCGATCAAGGGGGGTGGCTTCGACGCCGTTCTCTTCACGTCGTCCTCGACTGTCCGGAACCTGGTGGGTATCGCGGGCAAGCCGCACAACGTGACCGTGATCGCGTGCATCGGTCCGGCTACGGCGAAGACGGCTGAGGAGCATGGGCTGCGGGTCGATGTCATGGCTCCGGAGCCGTCCGTGCTGAAGCTGGCGGAGGCGTTGGCGGACTTCGGCCTGAAGCGGAGGGCTGCCGCCCTGGAGGCGGGTGACCCGGTGACCCGGCCGAGCGAACGCCGCCCCGGGGCGCGCAGGCGCCGCACGACGACCTGAGGTACCAGGGGGCTCCGCCCCCTGGACCCCCGGTCTTGCGTTACACCGTTCGACAAGCCGTCGGCAAGAGGAGCCCGCGCCCGGGCGTAGCGTAGACGCCATGACGAAGTACGGATCCTTCCCCGGTACGCGTCCCCGGCGGCTGCGCACCACCCCCGTCATGCGCCGTATGGTCGCCGAGACCCGGCTGCACCCTGCCGACTTCATCCTCCCCGCGTTCGTCCGGGAGGGTGTCAGCGAGCCCGTGCCGATCGCGGCGATGCCCGGCGTCGTCCAGCACACCCGCGACAGCCTGAAGAAGGCGGCCGTCGAGGCGGTGGAGGCCGGGATCTCCGGGATCATGCTGTTCGGCGTGCCGGAGGAGAGCAAGAAGGACGCGCTCGGGACTCCGGGGACCGACCCGGACGGGATCCTCCAGGTCGCCCTCCGCGATGTGCGCGCCGAGGTCGGTGACGACCTGCTCGTCATGTCCGACCTGTGCCTGGACGAGACCATCGACCACGGGCACTGCGGTGTCCTGGACGCGCAGGGGCGGGTCGACAACGACGCCACCCTGGAGCGGTACGCCGAGATGGCCCAGGTGCAGGCCGACGCCGGCGCCCATGTGGTCGGCCCCAGCGGGATGATGGACGGTCAGATCGGGGTCATCCGCGACGCCCTGGACCAGATCGGCCGCGAGGACGTCGCCATCCTCGCCTACACCGCCAAGTACTCCTCCGCCTTCTACGGCCCCTTCCGCGAGGCCGTCGCCTCCTCGCTGCAGGGCGACCGCAAGACGTACCAGCAGGACCCGGCCAACTGGCGCGAGTCCCTGCGGGAGCTGGAGCTGGACCTGGCCGAGGGCGCCGACATGGTGATGGTCAAGCCGGCCGGACCCTACCTCGACATCCTGGCCCGGGTCGCCGACAGCGTGGACGTTCCGGTCGCCGCCTACCAGATCTCCGGCGAGTACTCGATGATCGAGGCCGCCGCCGAGAAGGGCTGGGTGGACCGCGACCGGGCCATCTTCGAGACCCTGACCGGCATCAAGCGGGCCGGGGCGCGGAACATCCTCACGTACTGGGCCACCGAGGCCGCGCAGAAGCTGCGCTGACGGACACGGTTGGAGATCGTTTCGATACCGGAAGAGCGGCGGATCGGACTCGGTGCGCCTTCGGTTCGGTATCGGAGCGAACTCGGTTTTCGGAACGTCCGGCGGCGATGGTGGAAACAACCTGTGATCGTGGACGGATCTGTCCTGAAATCGATGTTTGGCGCCATGTCGCACCGCGTATGACGTGCTCCTGCCGAACCCCCTAATCTCTGCGCCTGGCCTGATCCGTTCCGGAGGGTCTGAACATCGATCCCCTGGGGGTTTGTCATGAGCTGGTTCCTCGAGGCGCTCAAGAAGTACGCGGTCTTCAGCGGGCGGGCGCGCCGCAAGGAGTACTGGCTGTTCATGCTGTTCGTGTGGATCGTCTACGTCGTGCTGGTGGGCATCGGCGCCGCGGTTCACGCGCCCTACCTCGTGGGCATCGCCGTGGTCGCGTTCCTGCTGCCGGCCTGGGGTGTCGCGGTGCGCCGACTGCACGACACGGGCCGCTCCGGCTGGTGGCTCCTCATCGGGATCATTCCGCTGATCGGCTCCATCGTCCTGCTGGTCTTCTACTGCTCGGACGGCGAGGCGGGCGCGAACAAGTACGGCCCGAACCCGAAGGAGGCCCCGGCGGTCGCGTAACGCCACGCCGGTGCACTGACGTGCCGAGGCCGCCCGGGCCGTTGCCCGGGCGGCCTCGCTGCATCACCGGGCAACTCACCAGCCGGCGATGTCGTCCTGGCTCTGCTGCCAGTACGTGACCTTCAGCGCGCTGTCGTAGTAGACCCCCTTGGCCGGCAGCGCCGGGGTTGCGGCGGCGCCGCCGCTGCTGTTGGGGCTCCTGCCCTGGAAGCCGACGGTCAGCTTGTGACCCGTCGTGCCGCCCTGGCCGCTTCCGTCGGCGGCGGAGAGCAGGACGGCCGCGTAACCGGACTCACCGGGCGCGAGGGTCGTCACGGCCTGCGGGTGGGTCTTCTCGTCGGCCTGGGGCACCCACTGCATCTCGTCGAAGCGCAGGACGGGGAAGTAGGTCAGGTCGCAGTACTTCGAGCCGGTGTTCTTGACCGTGAGGAGCATGTGGTTGAGCGGCCGGGACACCGGCTGCGCGGTGACCCGGGTGTTGGAACCGTTGCACAGGACGTGGTTCTTCGGGTCCGACGGGTCCGTGGAGCCGCCCGAGCCGGAGGACGACGAGGCTGAGGAACCGGAGGATCCCGAGCCCGACGAGGTCGAGGAGCCCTTGGCGGAGCCGGACGAGCCCGAACCGGAGCCCGAACCCGCCGACTTGTCGGAGGCATCGGAGGCCGGCAGAGCGGTGCCCTTGCCGCCCGTGGTCGCGGCCGCCGTCGAGGAGGGCTGCGAGGCACCGTGGTCCTTCGTTCCCGTGCCGTCGCCGCACGCCGTGAGGGCGAGCGCGGCGAGGGCGACTCCGGTGACCGCAAGCAGGTGGGTACGGCGGGTGCGCATGGCTGATCTCTCTTCCGAGTGGTGGCGTGCTTGGATGGCCACAGCCTGTGGGGCGGTCCGTCCCGCCTGCCACACCCGGCGGAGGATCAGGGACGCTGGAATGCCCACATAGGCTCTGACCTGGGGAGACATCCCTTCCCTGGAACGTGGGGACGGGACACGGGGAGAGGGAGGGACAGTGCCGGACAGCACTTCTGGCGCCGCTTTCGCCGAGCTGTTACGGGAGTTGAAGGACCGGTCGGGGCTCAGCTACGGCGTCCTGGCCAAACGGCTCCATGTGAGTACGTCGACGCTCCACCGGTACTGCAACGGGGATGCCGTACCGACCGATTACGCCCCCGTGGAGCGGCTCGCCCGCCTCTGCAAGGCCTCGCCGGACGAACTGGTCGAGCTGCACCGGCGGTGGGTGGTGGCGGACGCGATGCGGGGCCGGGGCAAGGCGGAGGCACCCGAGCCGGGGCCGGCGGGGAACAGACCCGAGCCCGAGCCGGAGCCGCTGGCTGAGCCGGAGCCGTCGGCCGAGCCGGTTGCCGAGGCTCCGGACGCTCCGGCTGAACCTGTTGCCGAGGCTCCGGACATGCCGGCCCCGACCGCTCGTCGTCGTACCCGTACCGTCGTCGTCGCCGGGATCGCCGTCGCGGCCGTGCTCGGTGCCGTCGCGCTCGCCGTGCACCTGACCCCGGGCGGCTCGGACGCCGCGGACGGCAGTCCCCTCGCGGCGGCCTCGACGCCGGGTCAGGCGGCGGCGGACGGGCGCACCTCGACGGCACCGCACACCCGCACCTCGCCGTCGGCCTCCGTCTCGCCCTCCACCTCCGCGGCACCCTCCGCGTCGGCCGAGGGCGGACCGAGGACGGACGGCAAGGGCGAGGCCCAGTCCGGCGGCGGCGCCTCCGACGCCGCTCCGCTGACGGTGGCGACCAGCGCGTACACCTGGGACAGTCCCTGCGACGGGCGCTACCTCATCGACCGGCCCCCGGCGAAGGTGGCCCCGCCGCCGACCGAGGAGGACGCGACCGCCTGGGTGGCCGCGCACGGTGCCGTCTCCTCCGGGAAGCAGGAGGTCACGCTCACCGTGCAGGGCACCGGCCAGGAGACCGTGGTCGTGCAGAGCCTGACGGTCCATGCGGTCACCAAGCGCACGCCGCTCGCATGGAACGACTACGCCATGGCGTACCCGGGTGTCGGCTGCGGCGGAAAGGTCCCGACCCGCTCCTTCACCGTCGCCCTCGACTCCGCGCGCCCCACCGTCGTACCCGAGTCAGGGCACCGGAACTTTCCGTTCAAGGCCAGCGAGTCGGACCCCGAGGTGTTCCACGTCACGGCCGAGGCCTCGGCGTACGACGTGAGCTGGTCCCTGGCGCTGACCTGGTCCAGCGGGTCCCGCCACGGCGTGCTGCTGATCGACGACCACGGCCGGCCGTTCCGCACGAGCGGCAACAACGGGCGTCCCGCCTACGAGTTCCCGCTGGGCGGCTCGGGATGGGTCAAGGAGGGCACGACCAAGTTCTAGGCCGGCAACCGGTGTTGCCGGATGTCCGCATCGCGGAATGACGGGTGTAGAGGGCATGTAGTCCCTAGGCTGCGCGCGGAGAGGCAGTTTCCGGAGCCGAAGGAGAGCCGACCATGTCCGTCGCCGAACCCGCACCGCCCCGCGCCGCCGTTCCGCCGCTCGCGGCACGTGCCCGTAGCGTGGGTGGTTCGCCCGTCCGGGACATCCTGGCGGTCACCGCACGTCCCGAGGTGATCAACTTCGCGGGCGGCCTCCCGGCTCCCGAGATGTTCGACCACGAAGGCATAGCGGCCGCGTTCCGGGACGTGCTGGCGCAGATCCCCGCGCAGGCGCTCCAGTACGCCACCACGGAGGGCGAGCCGGTCCTCCGGTCCGGCCTGGCGGACCGCGTCACCGCGTTCGGCCTGCCCACCGCCCCCGACGACCTGCTCATCACCACCGGCTCCCAGCAGGCCCTGTCCCTGCTGGCGACGGCGCTGATCGAGCCCGGCGACACGGTGCTGGTCGAAAGCCCCTGCTATCTGGCGGCACTTCAGGTCTTCGGGCTGGCGGGGGCGCGGGTGGTGGCCGTGCCGGGGGACGAGGACGGGGTGGACCCGGCGGCGCTGGAGGAGGCGGTGCGGCGCGAGCGCCCGAAGCTGCTCTACCTCGTCCCCACCTTCCAGAACCCCACCGGCCGCACGATGCCGATCCCGCGCCGCGAGGCCGTCGCCGCCGTGGCCGCCCGCCAGGGGCTGTGGATCATCGAGGACGACCCCTACGGCGAACTCCGCTACGACGGCACCCGGCCGCCCTGGATCGCCGCCTGCCCCGGCGCCGAGGACCGTGTCGTCCTGCTCGGCTCCTTCTCCAAGGTCATGGCCCCCGGCCTCCGCCTCGGCTGGCTCCGCGCCCCCGCGGAACTGCGGCGGGCGTGCACGGTGGCCAAGCAGGCGGCGGACGTGCACACGGCGACCCTCAACCAACTGGCCGCGGCCCGCTACCTGCACGTCCTGGACGCCCATGTGGCCCGTGTCCGCGCCGTCTACGGCGAACGCCGGGACGCCATGCTGGCCGGCCTCCCCGACGCCCTCCCCGAGGGCTCCACCTGGAGCCGTCCCGAGGGCGGCATGTTCCTGTGGGTCCGCCTCCCGGAGTCGTACGACACCACGGCCCTGCTCCCGAGCGTGGTGAAGCAGGACGTGGCCTACGTCCCCGGTGCCCCCTTCTACGCCACCGCCCCCGACCCCTCCACCCTCCGCCTGTGCTTCGTCACGCAGACACCAAAGGAGATCGCGGAGGGCCTGAGGCGGCTGGGCAGAGGGCTGATGGGCTGAGTGCCGCCGGTCGGCGTCAGTCCCACCAGAAGGACCAGGCCGGCTCGCCGATCAGCCCCTTGGCGTACGCGCGCAGGGTGTCCGGACCGCTCTGCGTGATGTTGTCCGGGCAGAACGCGAAGTGCTCCGCCGCCACCGCCTCGGCCTCGGCCAGGGTGGCCGGCGGCGCGGCGACGGACACCGTCAGCGTGTCGAAGGTCAGCGCCACCACCCGTATACCGAAGCGGTCCTCCCAGGAGCGAAGGACGGTGCACAGCCGAGCCACGTCGTCCTCGTAGTTCAGCGGTCCCGACCAGCCGATCGCCGCCGGGATGTCCGCGGACCGCCGCGCCGGAACCAGGGCGAGGTGAGGATCCTTGAGCCGGCTGCGGGTGCCGTCCGTCAACGCGTCCGCGACCTGGGCGGCACGGGTGTCAGGATCAGCGGTGAAGGAGGTTGCGGGTGCAAGACCGGGCCACTCCGGCCCGAACGGCTCGACCTCCTCGGCCAGTTCCTCCTCGACGCAGTCCTCCCAGTACTCCGCGAGGACGTCCTCGGCGTCGTGATCACCCGGGTACGACACCTCGTCCGGCGCCAACCCCCAGTTCACCGGCCCGCCCTGATCGTCCTGCACATCCACCAGCACAGGAAGGAGCCCGGCACGCGCGGCCGGTGCGCCCAACGCCTTCCAGGTGCCGGGCGCGGCCGCCTTCTCCGCATGCCACAACAGCGGCTCGTGCCAGGGGCCTTCGTCCGTCGCGTCGATCAGCCTGCCGGGCGGCAGCTGGAGCCCGAGGGACCGACCACTCGGGTCCGTCGTCAACTTGGGCAGCGGGTTGGGAAGAGTCGCCATGCCGCCGACTGTAGGGGGCGGCACTGACAACGGTCACTTGAGGGAGGAGGTGAAGGCGGCCCAGGTGGTGGGGGTGAGGTGCAGGGTGGGGCTGTCGGAGGGGGGCTGCTTCGAGTCGCGGATGTGGATGGTGTGGGGGGAGACGGCTGCTTCGAGGCACTGGCCGCCCTCGCTACCGCTGTAGCTCGACTTGAACCACTGAAGTGCTTCGTCGCTCATTGTTCTCCTACCAGGCGGTCGAGCAGGCCCATCGAATCCTGCGTGGTCAGGGCCTGTGTCCGCAGCATCGCATACTTACGCGAAAGGATGGACACCTCATCTGCGTCAGAGACCCACTGGCTGCCGCGTTGCGACTCGGTGTAGGCGACGTGCTGGTGGTCAGGGGTTTCCAGGAGCGTGAACGGGCCGTCGACCCCCGCGTGAAAGGGACTGCTCAACGGCAGGACCTGGAGCGAGACGCAGGGCAGTTCGGCCATCTCGCGCAGGAACTGGAGCTGTTGCCTGCATACTCCCGCCGAGCCGAGCTGCAGGAGCAGCGCGGGCTCCCAGACCACGAAGCTCAACGTCGGTGGGCTCTTTCGGCGCAGGATCTCCTGGCGGTCGAGGCGCAGCCTCAGTGAGTTCTCCAACTGCTCCTCGTCGTAAGCCGGAACGCGGTTCTGCAGGACTGCCCGTGCATACGCCTCGTTCTGGAGCAGACCGGGGATGACCGCGTTGTCGTACCAGGACAACGCGATCGCCACCCGCTCCTGATCCATGTACTCCTCAGCCCACAACGGAAACTGATCCACTTCCGGAAGGTTGGCCACCCCCGCCGCCAGCATCCCCTTGGTCCCCAGGAACTCGTCGAAGATCTCGGCGATGTCCGGCTTCAGGGACCGTCGGCCCTGCTCGATCGAGGCGATCGTCTCCTCGTTGATGTTCAGCGCGACACTCAGGCCCGACTGGCTCAACCCCGCCGCCCTGCGCGCCGTAGCGAGTTGACGGCCGAGCATCTTCATGGCCGACTGGTTCTTCCGAGAAGTCGTCATGCTGCTGAACTCCCACGCCTGCCCGTACCCGACCCCCGCACAATCCCGTACAAACGCTTTGTACGGGATCTCGTACTGATCCAGGCTAGTCACTCTGCGCGACAGTCGCCCCGTGAACGCGCAAACCGAACTCCCCTACCAGCGCGACCAGTTCTACGCCCGCTCCCGCCGATCCGTGCCCGCGGCCAGGCGGTTCGCCGAGTGGTCGTTGAGATACTGGGGGCTGGCCGAATGGGACCGCTACGCCGATCTGTCGCTCTGTGTGAGCGAGTTGGCCACGAATGCGTTGCTGCACGGGGCGCCGCCGGGGCGGGGGTTCCTGTTGCGGCTGCGGTACGACGGGCTGGTCGTGCGGGCCGAAGTGCATGACAGCGGACCAGGTGTGCCGAGGATCGCCGACGACCCGGACGAGGGCGGGCGTGGGCTGCTGCTCGTCAGCGCGCTCAGTGACAAGTGGGGCGTGGCGGAACGCGGCCCCGGGAAGCTGGTGTGGTGCGAGTGGTACCGGGACACGCCGGGTGCCGACCGTGAAACGGCCGGCACCCGGACGGGGCCGAGTCCCTACGCGGCGGAGAGGGCGTCGGCCGCGGAAGGCTCCCAGACCGAGATCCGCGGGGCGTGAACGTGTGCCTTCACCGGGATGCGGAGGGTGTCGCCGCTGTCCAGCTTCACGGTCAGGTACGAGGTGTCGCTGCCCTGCCCCGGGGCGTCCTGCTGGTCGAGTGCGACGCCCTCGTAGTTCGACTGTCCGGGACGCAGGATGTTGGGACCGCCGCCGATGCCGTCGGGGGTGGTTGCCCGGACGTGGCCGTCGAAGGTGACGAGGCCGATGATGCCGAGGTCGCAGCGGGCGCCGCTGGTGTTCTTGGCGGTGATCAGCAGGTGGTTCAAGGGCTGTGAGACCGGGGCGGCGGTGACCGTCAGCTGGCCGGCACGGCACATCCCGGCCCGGGTGCCGCCGCCGGTCCCGGACGCGGTGCCCGAGCTGTGCGCGCCGGTCTGCTTGGCGGTCGTGGGCGTGGCCTTGGCCGAGCCGTTGCCCGCGGCCGCTGTTCCGGCGGAGCCGCGGGACGGCTCGGTGGTGGGGGAGGCGGTGGTCTTCGCCGCAGCGGAGGCGGTGGCGGCCGTGCCGGCGGGAGCGGAACCCGTGGCGGAGCCGGGGTCGCAGGCGACGAGGGCGAAGGAGCCGAGGGCCAGGGTGGCCGCGGAGACCAGGAAGCGCTGGACGGACATGTGGTGCTTCTCCCGTTGGTTGGTTCGGTCGGGGCCGGATCGGGTGAACCGGCCGATGACCAGAACCGTGCGGTGCGATCCGTCTCACCCGCTAGATTCCATGGGCAGTTGGGAACCCTGAAACGGTTCCACGCCGTCTGAACTGGGGATACGGCAGGGGCCTGGGACGCCGTTCTGGGACGGTGGGGGAGAGACGATGGCGGACGAGTACCAGGAACTGGCGAAGCTGCTGCTCGCGTTGAAGGAGCGTTCCGGTCGCAGCTACGGCGCGCTCGGCAAGCGACTCCACATCAGCACGTCCACGGTGCACCGCTACTGCAACGGCACGACGGTGCCGAACGACTACGCCCCGCTGGAGCGGCTCGCCCGCGTCTGCGGGGCCACTCGGGACGAGCTGGTGGAGCTGCACCGCCACTGGATCCTGGCGGACGCCGCTCGCCGCCGGGCGACCGAGACACCCGGCGCTCCCGAGGCCGACGAGGTGGCCGATCACGCCGAGGCCTCCGCCGAGGCCGAGCCGGCCGCTGCCCCCGATGCCCACGATGTCGTCGTAGTTGCCGACGTACCGGCCTTATTGAAACCGTCGACCGAGCCGCCACCTACTGTCACGACCGTCGCCCCGGTCGTACGGCCCCGCAGGCGGCGGCGGTCCGCCGTCGTGGCCGCTGTCGTCGTGAGCGCCATGACCGTCACGGCTGCCGCGGTCGCCGCGGCCACGCAGTTCGGAGGGGCCTCCGACAGCGGGGAGAGGACCGCAGCGCGTGCGGCCGGGCGGTCCGACGCCGCACGTGACGCGGCGACCGCGTCCGACCGTGCGACGGCCAGGACGTCCGCCCCGGCGTCCACCGCATCGCCGTCCCCGTCAGCGGAGGCCAGTCGCTCGGCCGGTACACCCACGGACGCCGGCAAGCCCTCGGACAGCGGCGGCACATCCGCCGGCATCGCGCCGCCGTTCCACGTGAACGTGCTGACGAACAACTGGGACAGCCCCTGTGACCAGTTCTTCCTCCTCCAGCGCCCGCCCGGCAGCGTGCCTCCGCCGCCGGCGAGTCAGGCCACCGACGGCTGGGCGGCGGCCTTGGGTGCCGTACCGGCCGGGCACCTGCGGCTGCAGGTGACCGTGCAGGGCAGCAGCAGCCGGCCCGTCGTGCTGCACGCGCTCCGCGTCCGCACCACCAGCACCCGCACGGCACCGAAGGGGAACGCCTACATGATGGGCAGCGGCTGCGGCGGCGACCTGGCGCCCGCCTCGTTCGCCGTCGACCTCGACGTACCGTCCCCGAACGCCAAGCCGGTACCCGGTCACGAGGGCAACATCGAGACGCGCGCGACGAACTTCCCGTACAAGGTGTCCGTCGACGACCCGGAAGTACTGAACATCGACGCGAGCACCGCGGCCCAGGACGTCGGCTGGTACCTCGAACTGACCTGGAGCAGCGGTGACCAGCACGGCACCGCCCGGATCGACAACCGCGGAAAGCCGTTCCGTACCGTGGGCATGCAGGGTGACAAGGCCTACTGGTACAACGCCGACGGCACAGACAAGTGGTTGTCGTACACCCCGCCGGACACAGGACAGTGAGCCCGGACACGTCCCTCGCAGGCCGTTACCAGCCGGGCGCGGGCGGGACCACCGGTACCGTCACGAACGGTTCGCCCGCCGACGGCGGAACAGCCTTCCTGGTCGTGCTCTTGGCGACCTCGTTCGGCAGTGTCACCCGCGCCGCCGACCAGTCGTGGCCTATGGGGCAGCGCACGGTGTAGGCGAAGGGGCTGGTGTTCCCGGCGGCCGCCAGGATGTCCGCGGACCGCCGCGCCGGAACCAGGGCGAGGTGAGGGTCCTTGAGCGGGCTGCGGGAGCCGTCCGTCAACGAGTCCGCGACCTGGGCGGCACGGGTGTCCGGATCAGCGGTGAAGGAGGCGACGGGTGCAAGACCGGGCCACTCCGGCACGGGGCGCCGCCGGGGCGTGGGTTCCTGATGCGGCTGCGGTACGACGGAGTGGTCGTCCGGGCCGAGGCGCACGGCAGCGGCCCCGGCACACCTCGTGTCGGGGAGGAGGCCGGGGGCCGACGAAGACGAAGACGAAGACGAAGGCGGACGCTACCTGTTGCTGGTCTCGGCGGCGGCCGACAAGTGGGGCGTCGGGGAACGGCTCCCCGGCAAACTCGTGTGGTGCGAGTTCGCTCTGCCCTAGACGAGCGTGGTGATGCAGAAGGGGTGACCGGCGGGGTCGAGGAGAACCCGCCAGCGCTCCGGGTCCGGCTGGAACCCGGGCTTGGTGGCGCCCAGATCGAGCAATCGCTTCTCGGCGATGCCCAGGTCGTCCACGCCCAGCTCGATGTGCGCCTGTTTCTCCTGCGTGGGGTCCGGCCAGGTGGGCCGGCGGTAGTCGGCGAGGCGGTTGAAGCCGAGGCCGGCCGCGCCCTCCCGGCCGAGCAGGACGAAGTCGTCAGTGGAGAACAAGACCGGGAAGCCGAGCAACTCACCGTAGAAGCTGGCCATCTCAGCGGGGTCGGCGCAGTCGAAGGTGACGGCGGCGTAGCGGAAGGAGGGTGCGGAGGTCGTGTCCGTGCTCATGAAGGGAACGCTAGGCCGTGACCCGGACAGTTTCGGTCCTGGTTGTGGCGTCGTGTGGAAAACTTCCGTGCGTGATCAGCTCGTCCGCCCGCCTGCTGCGGCTGCTGTCCCTGCTGTCCTCCCGGCCGTCCTGGACCTGTGCGGAACTGGCCGAGCGCATGGAGGTCACCGACCGCACGGTCCGGCGGGACATCGCGAGGCTCCGGGAACTCGGCTACTCCATCGACTCCGAGGTCGGGCCCTGGGGCGGTTACCGCCTCCGCGCCGGCTCCCGGGTGCCGCCGCTGATCCTCGACGACGAGGAAGCGCTCGCCGTGGCGGTCGGGCTGCGGGAGGCGGCGCTGAGCGACGCGCTCGGCGGCGACCAGGCGGCCCTGTCGGCACTGCTGAAGCTGCGCCAGGTGCTGCCACGCCGGATCGCGGACCGCCTCGGGGAACTGGACGATGCCTTCGTACGCCTCCCTGGGGCCGACGGGCCGCAGATCAGGTCGGGCCTGCTGCTGGAGCTGGCGGCGGCTTGCCGGCGGGGCGAGCGCGCCCGCTTGTCGTACACCGACGCAGAGGGACGAGTGACCGTCCGGGAGGTTGACCCGTACCGTCTCGTCCACACCGGACGGCGCTGGTACTTCGTGGCGCGGGACGTGTCCCGAGGACAGTGGCGGACGTTCCGGGCCGACCGTGTCGACCGCCTCCAGCCCACCGGCCACCCCGTGGACCTCACCGACCCGCCCGATCCGGCACGACTGGTATCTCGCAACATCGCGAACGGCCCCTACCCCCTGTCCGCGACCATCCGCCTGCCCCTCCCGCTGGACCAGGCACTCCGCGTCGTCCCCGCCACCATCGGCACCCACCGCCCCGACGGCCCGGACGCGACCCTGATCGACATCGGCGGCCCCGACCCGGACGGCCTGGCCTGCTACCTCCTGGGCCTGGGGACCCCGCTGCGCGTCCTGGCGCCGGAGTCGGTACGGCAGGCCCTGCTGCGCCGCACCCGGGAACTCCTCGACGCACACAGGTGAGACTCTCTCGCCTCAGGTCTCACCAGATTCCGTGCTCCAGCTCTTCGAGCGACAAGTTCCACTGGGATTCCTCGTCGGCGAACGGTGTGGGATCGAAGGCGCCGACCACTCGCCGGAAACGCTCGGAGAGTTCCTCCGGGGCGACGTCGTTGTCGTGGTCTACCTCTAGTTTTCGGAACTCCAGGAGGCTGAAGAGCAGCGATTCGACATCGCGATGGAGGAGGATGTACTGCTCTTCGCTCTCCGGGAAGGCATACACCTTTCCGGATTCCGGATCGAGGGCGATGAGGGAGGTGAAGAGGTAGCCCAGCACCCACCAGGTCCGGCTCTCCTCCGGGCAGGAGAACCCGTAATGATCGAATCGGCTGCCGATGACGGTCGGGTCGAACCCTGGCTCGTACGGGTCCTCCGGATCTTCTTTCGATGTGAAGACTTCGGAGTGCGGAAGTCCCACCGAACTGAGGAGGGTCAATGCGCGCGGGTCGACGGAATCGCCGACCGGGGACTGTGGAAAGTAGACCACATTGGCCAGGCCGTATGCTGCGATCATGTCGGTGGGGGTCACTGCGAAATTCACGGGTGCATCCTAGTGTGACGCTACAGTCCGAGGGTTTTCTTCAGGCCGTTCAGATACTGCGTGTGTTGCTTGTTGGTGGTTTTCCCGTTCGCGTCGTAGTAATCCGCAGCGTGGGTCACCTTGAGATCCGACCCGAAATGGTAATCCAACCAGCGAGCGCATACCGGGTTCTTTTGACAGGGTTCTCGTTCTGTGAATATTTCCTCGAGTCTGTCTTTGTTTCCCGAGTGCAGGATGGGGAATCCTATCATGCGCTCGGAATGTCCCCGCTTGTTGCTGTAGCCGACGAGAATTGATTCCCGGCCGACCGCGTCGACGTAGCGGCCTGCGGCATAGTTCGTTCCCCCGCCATCGCTGCGCGCGACACGAGCAGCCTGCGTGGCCCGGGCCAGGTCGCTGGTGGAGGGGTCGATCTTCTGGGACTTCGCCCTGCCGGGGTGCTTGCTCTCGGCGTGGAACTCTGCCTTTGCCTTGGGAGTCTGAGGAATATAGAAGCGTCCGTCATCGCCGACGATTCCGTGGAGCCCCTGGTACAACGCCGACGGCACCGACAAGTGGCTGCCCTACAGCCCGCCGAACGCGGGCTGAGGCCAATGCCGTTGGCTGGGCAGACCCTCTTAGGCGAAGTTCTCGCCGGGGGCGTCGGTGCAGGGGTAGAGGCGGATTTCGTTGCCCTGGCCGGTGCCGCTCCAGGCGTCGAGGCAGTTCACGACGGCGACGCGGGGCTGCATCTGAGTGCCGTTGCCCTTGTGGACCCAGTTGAAGGAGCCGTCGCCGCTGTTGGCGCAGTAGTAGAGCTTGATGTGGTTGCCGGTCTTGTCTCCGCCTTCCCAGTTGTTGAGGCAGAGGCTGGTGTTCATGGCGCTCTGGACGAGGTGGTGGGTGGAGTCGACGTCGACGAGGTTCCACTGCTGGGCGGGGGTGCCGTTGCAGCCCCACCGCTGGATCTGGGCGCCGACGACGGCGTTGCCGTTGGGGATGTCGAGGCAGAGGTTGTCCTGGAGCTTGAGCTGGTGGCCTTCGGTGCTGAGGGCGTTGGCGGGGGTGGCGGCGAGGCCGGCGGCTATGAGGGCGGCGGCGGAGACGGCGACAGCGGCCATACGGCGCTTGAGCATGGGTGACGCCCAGTCGTGGGTTGGGGGGAATGGCGAGGCCGCCTTGTGAACTCAGGCGCTCCTACGGGTCGGTGGAGATGATCCATGGCATCCCTCCCGCAGACAATCAAGATCACTCGTCCTGGCGTCCCGACGTCATCCCAAGCCTCTGACCTGCAGGTTGGGACAGATACCGAGATGAAGCCCACGCCTGCGGGACCCTCTTCCACTTCAGGAGCCCGGCCACGGGTCGCCTTCACAGTCTTGTCCTCGCGACCGGCCGGCCGCGTGCGATCCCTGGTGCTCGCACCGAGGGACAGGAGGACCCCGGGGCCGCCCGGCAGCCAGCCTTCGAAGGGCCTGGACAGATTGTCCGGGGTGGGCGCAGCCCATCGCGTCAGCGACTCCGCAGGCACCCTTGACGCCCCGGACCGGTCCGAAGCCTTGGCCGGCGAGGTCACCCGATCGAAAGGGTCCCTCCGGTCGGCACCCGGAGACCCGGCGCGGTTGCGCCTCCGGTTTACGACGAGTCGCTGCCCACGAGCATGCGCAGCTCGAAGGCGGACCGGGTGGCCGGATGGGGTCTCTCCTTGCCCATCACGGAGCCCAGCCATCCGAGCAGGAAGGCCAGGGGGACCGAGACGATGCTCGGGTACTTGAGCGGGAAGACGTCGAAGTCCATGCCCGGGAACAGCGCGGCCGGATTTCCGGAGACGGCAGGAGAGAGCACGGCCAGGGACACCGAGCAGATCAGGCCGCCATAGACGCTCCACAGTGCTCCGGTGGTGGTGAAGCCCCGCCAGTACAGGCCGAACAGCAACGAGGGGAGGATCGCCGAGGCCGCAACGGCGAACGCCAGCCCGGCGGCGAAGGAGACGTTGAGGCGTGAGGAGAAGAGGGCGATGGTCGTCGCCCCGGCGCCGATCACCACCACCGACGCCCGGGCCACCAGAACTTCCTGGGACGCGGTGGCGCGCCCCTTCATGATCACCGCACCATAGACATCGTGCGCCACAGAGGTCGCGGCGGCGAGGGCGATGCCCGCCACGACGGCCAGGATGGTCACGAACGCCACACATGACATCAGGGTGAGCAGCAGCGACCCGCCGAGCGAGCCCCCCAGCAGCAGCGTCGCCGTGTTCCCCGAGGCGTTGCTGCTCACGACCGTCTGGGGGCCCAGCAGGCCTGCCGCGCCGAACCCGAGGACCCCTGCGGTCACGCAGAAGGCGCATGTCAATGCGGCTGTCCATTGGACGGAGCGCCGCGCGGAGCGTGGGTTGGGCACCGCGCGCAGGCGCAGCAGGAGGTGCGGGAGGCCGGCTGCTCCGAGCACCGCTCCCAGTTGCAGGCTCAGCGCGTCCAGCTTGTCGGTGCCGGCGCCCTGGGACCGTGCTCCGGGCGCGAGGAACGCCTCGCCGACGCCGCTGCGTTCGGCCGCGACCCCCAGCAGGTGACTGGGATTCCAGCCGAACTTCCCCAGCACCAGCAGGCCCAGGTACACGCTGGCAACCAGCAGGAAGGCGGCTTTGAAGCACTGCACCAGCGTCGCGCCGTACATGCCGCTGATGGCCACGTAGATGATCATCAGGATGCCGAGGAACAGCATCAGGAAGTTCTGGGCCGGGACTCCGGTGATGCCGAGCAGAGGGGCAGCGAGGGCACCGGCACCCACCAGCTGAGCCGTCAGGTAGAACAGCGAGATCACCAGTGTGGCGATGCCCATGGCCATGTGGACGGGGCGTGGCCGCAGATACCGCGCCAGCACATCGCCGACCGTGTACTGCCCGGCGTTGTGGAACGGCTCGGCGACCAGCAGGAGGATCACAGCCCAGGCGACGATGGGACCCAGCAGGTAGGGGATGCCGTCGAACCCGGCCAGGGCGATGAGACCGGGGGTCCCCAGCAGCGTTGCGGCGGAGATGAAGTCGCCGAACAGGGCGATGCCGTTGCGAGGGGAGGACAGTCGGCGACCCCCCGCGAAGAAGCGCCGGGGTGTGTCCGATTCCGATCCGTCCAGCAGGGAGATGAGCACGACGCCGACGACGAAGACCGCGAAGACGGTGATGACGACCCCGGTGTGGGTCGTCTGCGTGAGCACGGGAGACGCGAGCACGGGAGATGTGGTCACTGCTCCTCCCCGCGGTATCCCAGTGCTGCGCGCACTTGGTCGACGAGCGGATCCAGGCGGGTGCGCGCGTAGCGTGCGTACCACCGACAGACCGTGAGCGTGGTGCCGCACTGCAGCAGCGCCAGCGCCAGGCCGACGTTCAGATGGCCGATGAGTCTGATCGCCATCACATCGGGCGCCCAGCTGGCTATGAGGGCATTGACCAGGTACAGGCTGATGACAGTGGCGGCGACGGGAAAGATCCTGGAGCGGCGCTCGGCACGCAGCCGGGCGAGGGACGTCATCACCTCGGGCGGGGTGCCCCAATCCTCGGGAGCCTCACGGACGTACAGCGGCGGTTGCCCGTGCGGCGACGGTTGCCGGCGCGGCTGATGGAACCCATAGCTCGACTCATGGGGCCCGTACACGGCATCAACTCCTTGCTGCGAGCGGTGACGCGAGGCCGTGTTTGAGCAGGGATAGCCCGACACCACAACCGAACGCCGTTCGGTTTGGGAGCTTAGAGTGGGGTCCTGCGCCCGACAAGGTGTGGGACCACGGCAGGTTGAGGTGTCACCGCGCCGTGACCGTGTGGTGCGGATCGGCAATGGGCCACTGGGCGGATCTGGAGCCGGCGCCGGGTCGGCGGGCGGGGCGGATCAGGAGCCCGACACGGACGCCTTGGGCTCCGTCACGCGCGTGTGCAGCACGCTGAGGCCGTCGAGGAACATCTCCAGGGCCAGTTCGAAGCTGTCCCGGTCGATGGTGTCCGCGTGGTCGCTCAGGCGGTGGGCGTCGGCCAGGTGCGCATACCGCTCTACGTAGACCTGTACGTCGTCGTCGAACCCTCGGGCGAAGGAGCTCATCGCCGACCCGACGACCAGGTACTTGGTCGAGGCTCCGATCATCGTGGCGTAGCGCGGGGGCCAGCCGGCGCCGACGAGGCCGCCGTGCACGGTGTCCGCGCGCCGCAGCGAGGCCTCACGGCGGGCCGGGCCGTGGGCCAGGAACGGAACGATATGGGGGTGGGCGGCGAGGGCGGCGCGGTAGGACCGGGCCCAGGACGCAACGCCGTGCCGCCAGTCGCCGGTCTCGAAGCCGGAGACGTCCACGCTCTCCATGATGGTGTTGGTGACCTCATGGAGGACGTCGTCCTTGGTCTTGACGTGCTCGTAGAGGGAGGAGACCTGGACTCCGAGCTCCCCGGCGAGCTTTCGCATCGACAGCTCGGCGAGTCCCTCACGGTCCACGATGGAGAGTGCCGCGGCGCAGATGCCGCCCCGGCTGAGGATCGGCTTGGTCGGTCGGGCCACCGCTGCACCCCCACATCGCTGCGCGCTCCGTCCTTCGTAGCGCCGTTTGCTCGGCTTTTACGGTACACGCACTCCGATAACCGAACACTGTTCGGAAGAGGGGGTCGTACGATCCCAAGACTTCCCCGAGCCAGTGGACGCAAGCAGCGGAATGCGGTCGACGAACCCCGCGTACCGGGCCGCGCTCAGTGGGATATGGCGGTACGTGTTCGCCGTACACGCGGCCCGGCACCTGGCGACGCACGCCAAGGACGCGCACGGCCGCGCGGGCCTTCGCCGACCTGGGGTGCGACGGTGTCGTACACCCTCCGATGCTGCTCATGGTCGACCAGCTGGAGCAGGTGTGGTCGGCCGAACCGGACAGCAACTCCATGGTGATCGGGCTGCTGCTCGCGGCCGGCGGGACAACGCCGGATGCCACCGGCGGTACCGCGGGAAGTGCCACCGGCCCTGGGGCTTCGCCGGGGCAGGGTGGGGGCGGTGGCACCAGCACCAGTACCGGCGGGGCCGCCGGCACCGTTCCATTCTGTGCGGTCACGAACGGCGGTCCTGAGCACGCTGCTCGCCGACCACGCGGTGACGAGGCCCGGCGGCAACATCCTGGACGTCACGCAACTGGGCCATGGCCACTCGGTCTCCGGGCTGATCCTGAGACGAGCGGGGGAGTTGCGCGCTGAGGCGGAGAGGATTCGCGAACAGGCCCGCGAGGAAGCCGTTCGGCTGACGGAGGAGACGGCCAAGTTCGCCGAGAGGTCCCGCGATGAGGCTGAGCAGCGGCTCAAGGCCCTGGTGAGCCGCACGGGTGGTGGCACCAGAACGTGTACGGCATCACGCTCACGCCGTCCGACGCGGACCGCATGGTCAATCGCTTCGTCAACCGCCACACGGCGGAGCTGGAGGCGGACCACATCGCATAGTGGCATCAGGGTGCTGGGGGAGCTCCCGGAGTGCTGCGCGGGTAGCTCCCCCAGCCCTGATCACGAACCGGTCAGAGCTTCTCCGGCGTCCTGATCCCCAGCAGCGCCATGCCCTGGTGCAGCGTGCGGGCCGTGACGTCGCACAGGAAGAGGCGGTTCTCCACCTGCTCCGGCGTCTCGGCCTTCAGGACCGGGCACTTGTCGTAGAAGGTCGTGTACAGGGACGCCAGCTGGTAGAGGTACGCGGCCAGCTTGTGCGGGGCGTACTCCTTCGCGGCCTCGGCCACCGTCTCCGCGAAGGAGTCGGCGTGCAGGCCGAGGGCGCGCTCGGCGTCCGTCAGGGCCAGCTCCGGGTGGGCCGCCGGGCGGACCTCGCCGGCCTTGCGCAGGATCGACCGGATACGGGCGTACGCGTACTGGAGATAGACGGACGTGTCGCCGTTCAGCGAGACCATCTGGTCCAGGTCGAACTTGTAGTCCCGGTTGGCCGACGTCGACAGGTCCGCGTACTTCACCGCGCCGATGCCCACCTGGGCGCCCCGCTCGGCGATCTCCTCCTCGGACAGGTCCTGGGCCTTCTCCCGGACCACGGCCGACGCGCGGTCGACCGCCTCGTCGAGGAGGTCGACCAGGCGGACCGTCTCGCCCTCACGCGTCTTGAACGGCTTGCCGTCCTTGCCGAGGACCGTACCGAAGGCCAGCTGGAACGCCGTGACGTCGTCGTTCAGCCAGCCGGCCCGGCGGGCGGTCTCGAAGACCATCCGGAAGTGCAGCGCCTGGCGGGCGTCCACCACGTACACCATGGTGTTCGCCTTGAGGTTGAAGACACGGTCGCGGATGGCCGAGAGGTCGGTGGCCGCGTAGCCGTAGCCGCCGTCGGACTTCTGGACGATCAGCGGGACCGGCTTGCCGTCCGGGCCCTTGATGTCCTCGAAGAAGACACAGAGGGCGCCCTCGGAGCGGACGGCGACGCCCGACTCCTCCAGGAGGCGGCAGGTCTCGGCCAGCATGTCGTTGTAGCCGGACTCGCCGACGATGTCGGGGTCCTGGATCTCCATGTCCAGCTTCTCGAAGACGGAGAAGAAGTAGATCTTCGACTCGTCCACGAACTTCTGCCACATGGCCAGGGTGTGCGCGTCGCCCGCCTGGAGGTCCACCACCCGGCGCCGGGCACGGGTCTTGAACTCCTCGTCGGCGTCGAACTTCCGCCGCGCGTCCTTGTAGAGGCGGTCGAGGTTCGACATCGCCTCCTCGCCGGTCACCTCGGCGCTCTTGTGGTCCAGCTCGTGCGGGTGCTCGTCCAGGTACTGGATGAGCATGCCGAACTGGGTGCCCCAGTCGCCGATGTGGTGCCGCCGGACCACGTTCTCGCCGGTGAACTCCAGGAGCTGGACCACCGAGTTGCCGATGACCGCCGACCGCAGGTGGCCGACGTGCATCTCCTTCGCCACGTTCGGCTGCGCGTAGTCGATCACCGTCGTCCCCGGCTCCGCGGCGAGCGGCACGCCGAGGCGGCCCGTCTCGTCCGCGTACCGCGCGGCCAGGTTCTCGGTGATCGCCCGGTCCGCGATCGTGATGTTCAGGAAGCCGGGGCCGGAGACCTCGATCTCCTTGATCACGTCACCGGCGACGACCTGGGAGACGACCTGCGTGGCCAGCTCCCGGGGGTTCGCCTTCGCCTTCTTGGCGAGCGCCAGGATTCCGTTGGCCTGGAAGTCGGCCCGGTCGCTACGTCGCAGCAGCGGGTCCGCGCCGGCGGCCTCCGGCAGGGAAGCCGAGAGGGCAGACGCGAGCTGCTGCTGGACGGAATCGCTGAGGGACGTGACCGAGGCCATAGGAATGGGTGCCGTTCTCCTCGTGGGGATGGATAGTCCCAGCCAGTATCCCATGGGAGGTAAAGCGGTTTTCGCCGACGCAAGTCCGTCTGTGAGAATGGGGTGTCACCCCGTTCAGAAAGAAGGACGTGCCGATCGTGGCTCAGAGCACCGAGACCACCGACTGGGTCTCCCGTTTCGCGGATGAGGTCATCGAGGAGTCGGAGCGTCGGGCCCCGGGCAAACCGGTCGTCGTCGCGTCCGGACTCTCCCCCTCCGGTCCGATCCACCTCGGCAACCTGCGCGAGGTCATGACCCCGCACCTGGTCGCCGACGAGGTCCGCCGCCGCGGGCACCAGGTCCGCCACCTGATCTCCTGGGACGACTACGACCGGTACCGGAAGGTGCCGGCGGGCGTCGCGGGGGTCGACGAGTCGTGGGCCGAGCACATCGGCAAGCCGCTGACCTCCGTCCCGGCCCCGAAGGGCTCCGCCCACCCGAACTGGGCCGAGCACTTCAAGGCCGCGATGATCGAGTCGCTCGCCGAGCTGGGCGTCGAGTTCGACGGGATCAGCCAGACCGCGCAGTACACCTCCGGTGTCTACCGCGAGCAGATCCTGCACGCCATGAAGCACCGCGGCGACATCGACGCGATCCTCGCCCAGTACCGGACCAAGCAGAAGCCGGCCAAGAAGCAGCAGCAGAAGGCCGTGGACGAGGCCGAGCTGGAGGCCGAGGAGGGCTCGGGCGCCGCGTCCGAGGACGACGGCAGCTCCGGCTCCGCCGGGTACTTCCCGTACAAGCCGTACTGCGGCAACTGCGAGAAGGACCTGACGACCGTCACCTCGTACGACGACGACAGCACCGAGCTGGCGTACACCTGCACCGCCTGCGGCTTCTCCGAGACCGTCCGGCTGAGCGAGTTCAACCGCGGCAAGCTGGTCTGGAAGGTCGACTGGCCGATGCGGTGGGCCTTCGAGGGCGTCGTCTTCGAGCCGAGCGGTGTCGACCACTCGTCTCCGGGCTCCTCCTTCCAGGTCGGCGGCCAGATCGTCGGGATCTTCGGCGGCAAGCAGCCCATCGGCCCGATGTACGCGTTCGTCGGCATCTCCGGCATGGCGAAGATGTCGTCCTCGCGGGGTGGCGTGCCCACCCCCGCGGACGCTCTGAAGATCATGGAGCCGCAGATCCTGCGCTGGCTGTACGCCCGCCGCAGGCCCAACCAGTCCTTCAAGATCGCCTTCGACCAGGAGATCCAGCGGCTGTACGACGAGTGGGACAAGCTCGCGGGCAAGGTCGCGGACGGGTCCGCGCTGCCGGCCGACGTCGCCGCCTACACGCGGGCCGTGGGCACGGCCGCCGGTGAGCTGGTGAAGACGCCGCGTCCGCTGCCGTACCGCACGCTCGCCTCCGTCGCCGACATCACCGCCGGCCACGAGGACCAGGCGCTGCGGATCCTGTCCGAGCTGGACCCGGAGCAGCCGCTGTCCTCACTGGACGAGGCGCGGCCGCGGTACGACAGGGCCGAGGCGTGGATCAACACCCACGTCCCCGCCGACCAGCGCACGATCGTCCGGGACGAGCCCGACGCCGAGCTGCTGAAGTCCCTCGACGAGGCGTCCCAGCAGTCGGTACGGCTGCTGCTCGACGGGCTCGCCGAGCACTGGTCGCTCGACGGGCTGACCCACCTCGTGTACGGCGTGCCCAAGGTGCAGGCCGGGTTCTCGGCCGACGCCACGCCCAAGGAGCTGCCGCCGGAGATCAAGACGGCCCAGCGGTCGTTCTTCGCGCTGCTGTACCACCTGCTGGTCGGGCGGGACACCGGGCCTCGGCTGCCTACGCTGCTGCTGGCGGTGGGGCAGGAGCGGGTGCGGGCCCTGCTCGGGGAGTAGACCGCGTCATAGCGTCATAGGAGGAGGGGGCGCCCGGTGTCACCGGGTCGTAGTCACGGGCCTCCGGGGCGACGTACTCCCACTCGGTGAGCGGGATGTACGGCGGGT